>NZ_JALBGB010000004.1:0-196145 GCF_022631395.1 Calidifontimicrobium sp. SYSU G02091 | reverse complement strand
CTGTCTTGGTGCGTCGGATCGCTCATGCCCAACAGCAAGCCAGAGACATGCCAGCACGAGGGCAGCGGACGAAAAACTCTCACGCTCTCAGTGCGGCAGCGCATCGGCAGCGCCTGCCACCGGCTCCGCCGCCGGCTTGACCTCGGACGGCGCGACCGCCTCCTCGTCCGGCAAGGGCTGCGGCATCTTCTCGAGGGCGACCTCGAACACCCGCTCGATCCACTTGACCGGCACGATCTCGAGGCTGTTCTTGACGTTCTCGGGAATGTCCTGCAGGTCCTTGACGTTCTCTTCCGGGATCAGCACCGTCTTGATGCCGCCGCGGTGCGCCGCGAGCAGCTTCTCCTTCAGGCCGCCGATCGCCGTGACCTCGCCGCGCAGCGTGATCTCGCCCGTCATCGCGACATCGGCACGCACCGGGATGCCCGTCAGCGCCGACACCATCGCCGTCGTCATCGCGATGCCTGCGCTCGGCCCGTCCTTGGGCGTCGCGCCGTCGGGCACGTGGATGTGCATGTCGCGCTTCTCGAACAACTCGTCACGAATGCCCAGCCGCCGGGCGCGCGAGCGCACGACGGTGCGCGCGGCCTCGACCGACTCCTTCATCACGTCGCCGAGCTGACCGGTGCGGAGGATGTTGCCCTTGCCCGGCATCACGGCCGCCTCGATCGTCAGCAGGTCGCCACCGACTTCGGTCCAGGCCAGGCCGACGACCTGGCCGACCTGGTTCGTCTTCTCGGCACGACCGTAGTCGTACTTGCGCACGCCGAGGAATTCGTTGAGGTTGTCCTCGGTGACGACGACCTGCCCTTCGTACTTCTTCAGCTGCTGGCCCTTGACGACCTTGCGGCAGATCTTGCTGATCTCGCGCTCGAGCGAGCGCACGCCGGCCTCGCGCGTGTAGTAGCGGATGATCCCGCGGATCGCACCCTCGGTCAGATCCAGCTCCTCCGGCTTGACGCCGTTGTTCTTCATCTGCTTGGGCAGCAGGTAGCGCTGGGCGATGTTGAGCTTCTCGTCCTCGGTGTAGCCCGACAGGCGGATGACCTCCATGCGGTCGAGCAGCGCCGGCGGGATGTTCATCGAGTTCGAGGTCGCCACGAACATCACGTCCGACAGGTCGAAGTCGACCTCGACGTAGTGGTCGCTGAACGTGTGGTTCTGCTCGGGGTCGAGCACCTCGAGCAGCGCACTCGACGGGTCGCCGCGGAAGTCCATGCCGAGCTTGTCGATCTCGTCGAGGAGGAACAGGGGGTTCCGCGTGCCGACCTTCGACAGGCTCTGCAGCACCTTGCCCGGCATCGAGCCGATGTAGGTGCGGCGGTGACCGCGGATCTCGGCCTCGTCGCGCATGCCGCCGAGCGCCATGCGCACGAACTTGCGCCCCGTCGCGCGCGCGACCGACTGCCCGAGCGAGGTCTTGCCGACGCCCGGCGGCCCCACGAGGCACAGGATCGGCGCCTTGACCTTGTCGACGCGTTGCTGCACCGCGAGGTACTCGAGGATGCGGTCCTTGACCTTCTCGAGACCGTAGTGGTCCTGGTTGAGGACCTCCTCGGCATAGCCCAGGTCGTGCTTGATCTTGGTCTTCTTCGACCACGGCAGGTTGACCAGCACGTCGATGTAGTTGCGCACGACGGTGGCCTCGGCCGACATCGGCGACATCAGCCTGAGCTTCTTGAGCTCGCTCTCGGCCTTCTTGCGCGCCTCCTTCGGCATGCGCGCGGCCTTGATCTTCTTCTCGAGCTCCTCGAGGTCGGCGCCTTCCTCGCCGTCGCCGAGTTCCTTCTGGATCGCCTTGACCTGCTCGTTGAGGTAGTACTCGCGCTGGCTCTTCTCCATCTGCCGCTTGACGCGGCCGCGGATGCGCTTTTCGACCTGCAGGATGTCGACCTCGTGCTCGAGCAGCTCGAGCAGCTTCTCGAGCCGCTTGTCGACCGCGAACAGGTCGAGCACCGACTGCTTGGCCTCGAGCTTGAGCGGCAGGTGCGCGGCGATCGTGTCGGCGAGCCGGCCCGGATCGTCGATGCCGGCGATCGAGGTCAGGATCTCGGGCGGGATCTTCTTGTTGAGCTTGACGTACTGGTCGAACTGCTGCGTCACGGCGCGGCGCAGCGCCTCGACCTCGGGCTTGTTGTCGACTTCGGGGATGATCGGCGTGACGGTGGCGACGAAGTGCTCGTTGGCCTCGCTGATCGACTCGGTCTTCGCGCGCTGCGTGCCCTCGACGAGCACCTTCACGGTGCCGTCGGGCAGCTTGAGCATCTGCAGGATGCTCGAGACGCAGCCGACGCCGAACATGTCGTCGGGCTTCGGCTCGTCCTTGCCGGCGGCCTTCTGCGCGACCAGCATGATCTGCCGACCGGCCTCCATCGCCGCTTCCAGCGCCTTGATCGACTTCGGCCGCCCGACGAACAGCGGGATGACCATGTGGGGGAACACGACGACGTCGCGCAGCGGCAGCAGCGGCAGCGTGATCGGCTCGGCGGGAAGAACGGGATGTCCGGACATGGGGGTACCTCTCTTTCTCAGGCCCACATGGAGCCCGCGCGGGGAATTGCAAGACCGCCCCGGGCCCGCGCGGCGGCGGCACCCGGGCGGTCGCCGGCCTCAGGCACTGGCCTTGGCCTGCTCGCGGTACACCAGCAGGGGCTTGCCGCCCTCTTCGACGATGTGCTCGTCGACCACCACCTTCGCGACGCCGTCGAGGTTGGGCAGGTCGAACATGGTGTCGATCAGCGCATGTTCCATGATCGAGCGCAGCCCGCGTGCACCCGTCTTGCGCGCCAGCGCCTTGCGCGCGATCGCCGCCAGCGCCGAGGGACGGATCTCGAGCTCGACGCCGTCCATCGCAAACAGCTTCTGGTACTGCTTGACGAGCGCGTTGCGCGGCTCGGTCAGGATCTGCACCAGCGCCTCCTCGGTCAGCTCGCCGAGGGTGGCGACCACCGGCAGCCGGCCGACGAGTTCGGGGATCAGCCCGAACTTGATCAGGTCCTCGGGCTCGACCTCGCGGAACATCTCGGAGACGCGCTTCTCGCTCTTGCTGTGCACGGTGGCCGAAAAGCCGATGCCCGAGCGCTCGGTGCGGTTCTGGATGATCTTCTCGAGGCCGTCGAACGCGCCGCCGCAGATGAACAGGATGTTCGTCGTGTCGATCTGCAGGAAGTCCTGGTTCGGGTGCTTGCGTCCGCCCTGCGGCGGCACGCTGGCCATCGTGCCCTCGATCAGCTTGAGCAGCGCCTGCTGCACGCCCTCGCCCGAGACGTCGCGCGTGATGCTCGGGTTGTCGGCCTTGCGGCTGATCTTGTCGATCTCGTCGATGTAGACGATGCCGCGCTGCGCGCGCTCGACGTCGTAGTTGCAGTTCTGCAGCAGCTTCTGGATGATGTTCTCGACGTCCTCGCCGACGTAGCCGGCCTCGGTCAGCGTCGTCGCGTCGGCGATCACGAACGGCACGTTGAGCATGCGCGCGAGCGTCTGCGCGAGCAGGGTCTTGCCGCTGCCGGTCGGGCCGATGAGCAGGATGTTGCTCTTCGTCAGCTCGACGTCGTCCTTCGCCGGCGTGTGCTTGAGCCGCTTGTAGTGGTTGTAGACCGCCACCGACAGGATGCGCTTGGCCTGGTCCTGACCGATCACGTACTGGTCGAGCAGCGCCTTGATCTCACCCGGCGTCGGCAGGTCGTTGCGCGCCGCCTTGCCGCCGCCGGCGTCGGCCGGCACCTCGTCGCGGATGATGTCGTTGCACAGCTCGATGCACTCGTCGCAGATGAACACCGACGGCCCGGCGATCAGCTTCTTGACCTCGTGCTGGCTCTTGCCGCAAAACGAGCAGTACAGGACCTTCTCGCTCGAGGAGCCTTTCTTTTCGGGCATGGGTGTGCGGCAGGCAGTGGCGGAAGGAGGCGACGACCAATGATAGTGCATGCGGCGCCGCGCGAGCGGCGCCGGAAAGAGCCCGTTTTCGCGGCGCAGGAACGGACACCGGCCGGGCAGAGCCCGGCTCAGCCGCGCCGCTCGATGACCTGATCGACCAGGCCGTATTCCCTGGCCTCGGCCGCGCTCATGAAGTAGTCGCGCTCGGTGTCGGCCTGGATCTTCTCGAGCGGCTGCCCGCTGCGCTCGGCCAGGATGCGGTTGAGCTGCTCGCGCGTCTTGAGGATCTCGCGCGCGTGGATCTCGATGTCGGTCGCCTGGCCCTGCGCGCCGCCGAGCGGCTGGTGGATCATGACCTTCGAGTTCGGCAGCGCGAAGCGCTTGCCCTTGGCGCCGGCCGCGAGCAGGAACGCGCCCATGCTGGCGGCCATGCCGATGCACAGCGTCGACACGTCGGGCTTGATGAAGTTCATCGTGTCGAAGATCGACAGCCCGGCGCTGACGCTGCCGCCCGGCGAGTTGATGTACAGCGAGATGTCTTTGTCGGGGTTTTCGCTCTCGAGGAACAGCAGCTGCGCGACGACGAGGTTGGCCGTCTGATCGTTGACCGGCCCGACGAGGAAGATCACCCGCTCGCGCAGCAGGCGGCTGTAGATGTCGTAGGCGCGCTCGCCGCGGCCCGACTGCTCGATGACGATGGGCACCATGCCCAGGTTGCTCGTGTCCAGTGCACTCATGAAAGCGGATCCTCTGCGGTGTCTCGTGCCTGCCGATTATGGGGCGCCGCAAAGACGCGGGGCGCCGGCCTCGCGGCCCGGCGCCCCGCAGCGGCGGCGGTCGGCGGCTCAGGCCGTCATCAGCTCGTCGAACGGCACCGTCTTGTCGACGACCTTGGCCTGGCCGAGCACGTGCGCGGTGACGTTGTTCTCGATCACGACCGCCTCGACTTCGGCCATGCGCTGGCGGTCGCCGAGGTACCAGCGCACCACTTCGGCCGGCTTCTCGTAGCTCTGCGCGACTTCCTCGATGTGCGCCTGCAGCTGCTCGGGCTTGGCCTGCAGGTTGTGCGCGCGCACCAGCTCGGCCACCACCAGCCCGAGGCGCACGCGGCGCTCGGCCTGCGGCTGGAACAGTTCGGCCGGGATCGGCGCCTTGTCGGCGTCCTTGACGCCGCGCTTCTTCAGGTCCTCGCGCGCGGCGGCGGTCATGCGCTCGACCTCGGCCTCGACGAGCGCCTTCGGCACGTCGAGCTCGGCGACCTTGACCAGCGCGTCCATCACGGCGACCTTGTTGCGCGCCTGCACGCGGAACTTGACCTCGCGCTCGAGGTTGCGCTTGACGTCTTCGCGCAGTGCCTCGAGCGTGCCGGCGGCGATGCCCAGCGACTTGACGAAGGCCTCGTCGACGGCCGGCAGGTGCTGCGCCTCGATCTTCTTCATCGACACCAGGAAGTCGGCCTCCTTGCCGGCGACCTCCTTGCCCTGGTAGTCGTCGGGGAACTTGAGCGGGAAGGTCTTGCTCTCGCCGACCTTCATGCCGCGCACGGCCTTGTCGAACTGCTCGAGCATCTGGCCTTCGCCGATGACGAACTGGAAGCCCTCGGCCTTGCCGCCGGCGAACGGCTCGCCGTCGATCTTGCCCTCGAAGTCGATCGTCACGCGGTCGCCCTCCTGCGCGCCTTCGGCGGCCGGGCGCTGCTGAAACGTGCGGCGCTGGCGGCGCAGGATGTCGATGGTCTTGTCGATCGCCGCGTCGGTGACCTCGGTGGCGATGCGCTCGACCTCGACGCCGGAGAGGTCGCCGATCTTGACCTCGGGGTAGACCTCGAAGGTCGCGTCGAACGCGAGCTGGCCCTCGGGGGCGTCGGCCTTCGGTTCGATGCGCGGCACGCCGGCCACGCGCAGCTTGGCCTCGTTGGCGGCGTCGGCGAACGCGCGGCCGACGCGGTCGTTCATCACCTCGTACTGCACCGAATAGCCGTAGCGCTGCGCGACCACCGACAGCGGGACCTTGCCGGGGCGGAACCCGTCGGCCTTGACGGTGCGCGCGAGTTTCTTCAGGCGCGACTCGACCTCGCGGTTGATCTCGTCGGCGGGGAGCGTCAGCGTGATGCGGCGCTCGAGCTTGTCCAGGGTTTCCACGTTGACCGTCATGATGGGGAACTCTTTCGTCGTGTGTCTGGTGCGCGGGGGGGGACTCGAACCCCCACACCATCGCTGGCGTCAGGACCTAAACCTGGTGCGTCTACCAATTTCGCCACCCGCGCGAGGGCTCGAAGTGCGACGGGCCACGGCAGGCACCCTGCGGCCCGAACCGGCGATTCGGCGAACCGGATAGTTTATCCGCTCACGGGCACTGCGCAGCGCCGCTCAGGCCGCAGGCGCGGCGTCGCGCCGCACGCGGAACCACGCCGCGTACATCGCCGGCAGTGCGAGCAGCGTCAGCGCGGTGGCCACGACGAGGCCGCCCATGATCGCGACCGCCATCGGGCCCCAGAACACGCTGCGCGACAGCGGGATCATCGCCAGCACCGCGGCCGCGGCGGTCAGCACGATCGGCCGAAAGCGCCGCACCGCCGCCTCGACGATCGCGTCCCACGCCGGCACGCCGCGCGCGCGGTCCTGCTCGATCTGGTCGATCAGGATCACCGAGTTGCGCATGATCATCCCCGACAGCGCGATCACGCCGAGCAGCGCGACGAAGCCGAACGGCCGGTCGAGCAGCAGCAGCGCGGCGGCCACGCCGGCGATGCCCAGCGGACCGGTCAGGAACACCAGCAGCGCGCGGCTGAAGCTGTGCAGCTGCAGCATCAGCAGCGTGAAGATGATGAACAGCATCACCGGCACGCCGGCGGCGATCGAGCCCTGTCCCTTGCTGCTCTCGGCCACGGCGCCGGCGACGACGATGTCGTAGCCGGGCGGCATCCGTTGCTTGATCTTGCTCAACTCGGGCCACAGCTGCGCCGTCACGGTCGCGCCCTGCAAGCCCTCGGCGACGTCGCCTTGCACCGTCACCGCGTACTGGCGCTGTTCGCGCCACAGCACGCCGGGCTCCCAGCCGACCTCGATGCGCGCGACCTGTGTGAGCGGCACGGCACGCCCGTTCGCGGTGGGCAGGTAGGCGTCGGCGAGGTCGGTGATCGCACGGCGCTCGTCCTCGGGCTGGCGCAGCACGATGTCGAGCCGCTTGTCGCCCTCGCGGTACTGGCCGATCGTCGTGCCTGACAGGATCGTGCGCGACGCCTGCGCGATCGACTGACTCGTCACGCCGAGCGCGCGCGCCTTGTCCTGGTCGACCTGCAGCCGCAGCGCGAGCACCGACTCGTTCCAGTTGTCGTTGACGCCGCGCAGGTTCGGGTTGGCACGCATCGCGTCCTTGACCTCGTCGGCCCAGCGGCGCACGCCGGCCACGTCGGGGCCGACGACGCGGAACATCACCGGGTACGACACCGGCGGCCCGTTGGGCAGCAGCTTGACGCGACCGCGCACCTCGGGGAACTCGGCGGCCAGGATCGCCGGCAGTGCGCGGCGCAGCCGTTCGCGCTCGGCCAGGCTCGCCGGCAGCACGATCGCCTGGCTGACGTTGGGCTGCGGGAAGATCTGGTCCAGCGGCAGGTAGAAGCGCGGCACGCCCGAGCCGACCCAGGTCGTCACGCTGGCCACCCCGGGCTCGGCCATCAGGCGCGCCTCGAAGCGCCGCGCGACCTCGGCGCTGGTCTCGATCGCGGTGCCCTCGGGCAGCCACAGGTCGACCAGCAGCTCGGGCCGGTTCGAGTCGGGGAAGAACTGCTGCTGCACGCGCCCCATGCCGGCGAGGCCGAGCGCGAAGGTCAGCAGCGTCGCACCGATCGTCAGCCAGCGGTGACGCACGCACCAGCCGACCGTCGCGCGGAAGCGGTTGTAGAACGGTGTGTCGAACAGCTCGTGCGGCCCCTCGCCGGCGGCGTCGACCTGGGCCCTGACGCGCAGCAGCCGCCAGCCCAGCCACGGCACGAAGTACACCGAGACGAGCCACGAGATCACGAGCGCCGCCGCCGTGACGGCGAAGATCGCGAACGTGTACTCGCCGGTGGCCGACTTCGCCAGCCCGATCGGCAGGAAGCCGGCGGCCGTGATCAGCGTGCCGGTGAGCATCGGCTTGGCGGTGACGTCGAACGCGAAGGTCGCCGCGCGCAGGCGGTCGTAGCCCTCCTCGAGCTTGCGCACCATCATCTCGACGACGATGATCGCGTCGTCGACGAGCAGGCCCAGCGCGATGATCAGCGAGCCCAGCGAGATCTTGTGCAGGCCCACGCCCCAGTAGTACATCGCGACGAAGGTGATCGCCAGCACGAGCGGGATCGTGATCGCCACCACCAGCCCCGGCCAGACGTCGATGCGCAGCGGCCGCGTGTGCAGCCCGAGGCTGACGAAGCTGACCGCCAGCACGATGACCAGCGCCTCGACGAGCACCTTGACGAACTCGCCGACCGAGCGGCTGACGGCCTGCGGCTGGTCCTGCACCTGCACGAGTTCGACCCCGGCCGGCAGCTCGGCGCGCAGGCGCTGCGCCTCGGCGCGCAGCGCCTTGCCCAGCGCGATGATGTCGCCACCGGGCGCCATCGACACGCCCAGCGCGATCACGTCGCGCCCCTGGTGGCGCACCATGACGGCCGGCGGGTCGGCGTAGTCGCGGCGGATCGTCGCCAGGTCGCCCAGGCGCAGCGTGCTCGCCTGGCCGGTGGCGGGGTTGACGGCGCGGATCGGCAGCCGCGCGAGGTCGTCGACCGACGTGAATGCGCCGGCCACGCGCACCTGCACGTTGACGCCGCCAGCGTCGAGCACGCCGGCGCCCTCGACGGCGTTCTGCGCGCCGATCTGGGCGATCACCTGATTCATGTCCAGGCCCAGCTGCGCGAGGCGGCGCTGCGGGATCTCGACGAACAGCTTTTCCGGCTGCACGCCGAACTGCGTGACCTTGGCCACGTCGCGCACGCGCAGCAGCCGCTCGCGCACCATGTCGGCGAACTCGCGCAGCTCCTCGCGACTGAAGCCGTCGGCCGACAGCGCGAAGATCGAGCCGTAGACGTCGCCGAACTCGTCGTTGAACACCGGCCCGATCACGCCGGCCGGCAGCGTCGCGCGCATGTCGCCGACCTTCTTGCGCACCTGGTACCAGACGTCGGGCACCGCCTGCGGCGGCGAGTCGTCGGCCAGCTGCAGCAGCGTCAGCGACTCGCCCGGCTTGGTGTAGCTGCGGATCACGTCGGCGTGCGGGACTTCCTGCAGCGTCTTCTCGATGCGGTCGGTGACCTGCTCGGCCATCTGCTGCGCCGTCGCGCCGGGCCAGAACGCCTGCACGACCATCGCGCGGAACGTGAACGGCGGGTCCTCGTCCTGGCCGAGCTGGAAGTACGCCGCGCCGCCGAGCAGCAGCAGCACGATCATCAGGTAGCGCGTCAGCGGGGCGTGCTCGATCGCCCAGCGCGAGACGTTGAAGCGCGATGCGGTCAAGGCCGGCCCCACGGTGCGTCGACGGTGCCGCGCGCCTCAGCGCCCCGCCGGCGCCGGGGCGGCAGTGCGGCTGCCGGCCGCGTCGGCGGACGCACCGTGCTGCGTCACCTTCTGCCCCGCTGTCAGCACATGGACGCCGGCCGTGACGACGACGTCGCCGTCCGCGAGCCCGCTCGCGACGAGCGCGACGTTGCCCTCGGTACCGGCCACGCCGACCGGGCGCGGCTGCACCGTCGACGTCGCCGCATCGACGACCCACACCGTGGTCTTTCCCTGCCGCTCGAACAGCGCCGTCAGCGGCAACCTGACGACGCCTTCACGCCGCGGCAGCGCGGCGGTCACGGTGGCCGTCTGCCCCAGGCGCACCGGCGCGTCGCCGACGTCGGCCTTGACGAGGAAGGTGCGCGTGAGCGGGTCGGCCGCGGCGGCGACTTCGCGCACGCGCGCAGGAAACGGCGCAGCGTCGCTGCCCCACAGGCGCACCGTCAGCGCACCGGGTGTCGCCGCGATCGCACGCAGCCGGTCAAGCTGGTCCTCGGGCACCGAGAACACGACGTCGCGCGGCCCATCGTGCGCGACGCGCAGCGCGGGGCTGCCGGCGGCGAGCACCGCCCCCGGCTCGGCCTCGACGGCGGTGACGACACCGGCCGTGTCGGCGCGCAACTCGGCGTAGCGCGCGAGGTTGGCCTGCACGCCGGCCTGCGCGCGGGCCTGCGCGAGTTGCGCCTGCGCCGCCTTCAGCGCCGTGTCGTAGCGGCTGAACTGCGCGTCGCTGATGAACCCCTGCTCGCGCAGCGCGCCGAAACGCTGCACGTCGGCCTCAGCCTGCGCGAACTGCACCTGCGCGGCCTGCAGCGCCGCCTGCGCGGCGTCGCTGCCCAGCCGCAGGTTGTCGGCGTCCAGACGCGCGAGGACTTGGCCGGCGCGCACCGGCTCGCCGAGGTTCACGCGCCGCTCGACGAGCCGGCCGCCCACCTCGAACGCGAGCCTCGACTCGGTGCGCGCGCGCACCTCGGCCGCGAACTGCTGCGTCGGCTGCGCGCCGGAGCGGCCCACGGTGACGGTGCGCACTGCGCGCACCGGCTCTGGCGACGGCGCGGGTCGCGAGCACGCGGCCAGCGCCACGCTCGCGGCAAGCAGCAGGGGCACGAACGCACGCATCGGGAACCTCGTCGGCGAACGCGCGACGAGCGCGGCATTCAGCATGCCGCGGCGCGACGCCACATTAATGACTGACCGGTCAGTACTGTAGGGACCGCCGCGCACCGTGTCAAGCAGCGAAGGTGCCGCCGCGAGGGGCGCCCGCCGCGGCGTGGACAATCACGCCGGTGAGCGTCGACCATTACGAGAATTTCCCCGTCGCGTCGTGGCTGTGCCCGCCGGCGTTGCGTCCCGCCGTGCAGGCGCTGTACTGGTTCGCGCGCACCGCCGACGACCTCGCCGACGAGGGCGACGTGCCGGCCTGCGAACGCCTGGCGCGGCTGGCCGCGTACCGCGCCGAACTGGCCCGCGTGCTCGCCGACGCCCCCCCTGCCCCCGGCCCCTGGCGCACCGTCTTCGAGCCGCTGCAGCAGGCCGTGCGCCGGCACCGGCTGCCCGCGGCGCCGCTGTTCGACCTGCTCAGCGCGTTCGAGCAGGACGTGCACCCGCCGACTTACGCCGACCGCGCCGCGCTGCTCGACTACTGCCGCCGCTCGGCCAATCCGATCGGCCGCCTGCTGCTGCACCTGTACCGCGTCGACGACGCCACCGCGCTGGCGCGCTCGGACGCCGTGTGCAGCGCACTGCAGCTGATCAACTTCTGGCAGGACCTCGGCGTCGATGCGCCGCGCGGGCGCCACTACGTGCCGCTGGCCGACGCGCGCCGCCACGGCGTGACGCTGGCGCAGCTCGAGGCCCGAGACGACACCCCGGCGGTGCGCGCGCTGGTGCGCGACCTGTGCGCGTGGGCGCGTGCGCTGATGCTCGACGGCGCGCCGCTGGCGCACGACCTGCCCGGGCGCATCGGCTGGGAACTGCGCCTCGTCGTGCAAGGGGGCCTGCGCGTGCTCGACCGCATCGCGCGGCTCGATCACGCGACACTGCGGCAACGCCCGACGCTGGGCGCCGCCGACGCGCTGCCGCTGCTGTGGCGTGCGCTGACGATGCGCCCGACGCCCGCAGCGCTGGAGCGCGCGGCATGACCCCCGAGCAGTACGTGCAGGACAAGGCCGCGCGCAGCGGCTCGTCGTTCTACTACGCGTTCAAGTTCCTGCCACCGCGCCGGCAGGCAGCGATCACGGCGTTCTACGCCTTCTGCCGCGAAGTCGACGACGTCGTCGACGAGGTCCACGACCCCGGCGTCGCCGCGACCAAGCTGGCCTGGTGGCGCCGCGAGGTCGACGCCGCCTTCGCCGGCGCGCCGACGCACCCGGTGACGCGAGCGCTGCTGCCGCTGGCCGCCGAGCACGCGATCACCGCCGCGCAGCTGCAGCAGGTCATCGACGGCTGCGAGATGGACCTTCGGCAGACGCGCTACCTCGACTTCGCGTCGCTGGCCCGCTACTGCCACCTGGTGGCCGGCGTCGTCGGCGAGGTGTCGGCCAACATCTTCGGGCGCACGCGCGACGAGACGGTCGCCTACGCGCACCGGCTCGGCCTGGCGATGCAGCTGACGAACATCATCCGCGACGTCGGCGACGACGCGCGGCGCGGGCGCATCTACCTGCCGCTGGACGAGTTGCAGCGCTTCGACGTCAAGGCGCACGAGCTGCTGCGCCGCGAGCCGCCGTGGGGCTACAGCGAGCGCTTCGAGGCGCTGATGCGCTTCCAGGCCGAGCGCGCGCACCGGCTGTTCGACGAGGCGCGCGCGCTGCTGCCCGCGGTCGACCGCCGCGCGCAGCGCCCCGGTCTGATGATGGCGACGATCTACCGCACGCTGCTGCAGGAGATCGAGGCGACGGGCTTTCGCGTGCTGCACCAGCGCGTCGCGCTGACGCCGCTGCGCAAGGCGTGGCTGGCGATGTGCACGCACTGGCGCGAACGCTGATGCGCGTGGCCGTCGTCGGCGGCGGCTGGGCCGGCATCGCCGCGGCCGTGCACGCGACCCGCGCCGGCCACGCCGTCACGCTGTTCGAGATGGCCGCGCAGCTCGGCGGGCGCGCGCGCAGCGTCGCCGCCGGCGGCGCACGGCTCGACAACGGCCAGCACATCCTGATCGGCGCCTACGTCGAGACACTGGCGCTGATGCGCACCGTCGGCGTCGACCCGCAGGAAGTGCTCGCACGGCAGCCGCTCGCCCTCGTCGGGCCCGACGGCCAGGGGCTGCGGCTGCGCCGCGGGCCGGCCGTGCCGGCGTTCGTCGCTGCCGTGCTGCGTCACCGCGGCTGGTCGTGGCGCGAGCGCGCGGCCCTCTTGCGCCACGCGGCTGCCTGGGCGCTCGCGGGCTTCGAGGCCGACGCGGCGTGCACCGTCGAGCGCCTGTGCGCCGCGATGCCGCAGCGTGTGCGCGACGAACTGGTCGCGCCGCTGTGCGTCGCCGCGCTCAACACGCCGGCACCCGAGGCGAGCGCGCAGGTCTTCTTGCGCGTGCTGCGCGACGCGCTGTTCGCCGGACGCGGCGCGGCCGACCTGCTGCTGCCGCGCGCCCCGCTGTCCGAAGTGCTGCCGGCACCGGCCCTCGCGTGGCTGCAGGCTCACGGCAGCCGAGTCCGCCTGGGCCATCGCGTGCAGACGCTGACCGCCGCCACCGCCGGCTGGACCGTCGACGGCGAGGACTTCGACGCCGTCGTGCTCGCGTGCACGGCACACGAGGCGGCGCGGCTGGCGCGTGCCGTCGCGCCGGCGTGGGCGGCGCAGACGGCCGCGTTCGAGTACCAGCCGATCGTGACCGTCTACCTCGACAGTGCGGGCACACGCCTGCCGCAGCCGATGACCGCGCTGCCTGACGGGCCCGACGCGCCGGCGCAATATCTGTTCGACCATGGCGCGCTCGGCGCGTGCGCCGGCCGCTTCGCGGCCGTCGTCAGCGGCGCGCGCGCGTGGACGCAGCGCGGTCTGGAGGTCACGGCCGAGGCCGTGCGCCAGCAACTGCTCGACGCTTTCGCGCCCGGCACGTGGCGCTCGCCGCCACTCGTGCGGCGCGTGCTCGCCGACAAGCGCGCCACCTTCGCCTGCACGCCGGGGCTGCAACGGCCCGCCACGGTGCTGGCGCCGCGCCTGTGCGCCGCCGGCGACTATGTCGCCGGCCCGTACCCGGCCACGCTCGAAGGTGCCGTGCGTGCCGGCAAGGCCGCCGCCGCTGCGCTGACCTGAAGCCTGAAGCGCGCGCCGGTCACCGACGAAGCCAGCGCGCCCGGCTCCGGTTCCAGCTCGCGCACCGCGCTTTCGCCATGCAGGAACGCCGGCGGCGGCGCACAATACCGCCATGCGAAAAAAGGACGGCCACACCCCGGCAATCCAGGTGCTCGAGCGCACGTTCGCGCTGCTCGACGTCCTGGCGGCACACAACGAACCGATGGCGCTGAAGGACATCAGCGAGCGCACGGGCCTGCACCCATCGACGGCGCACCGCATCCTCAACGACCTGGCCGCCGGTCGCCTCGTCGACCGCCCCGAGCCCGGCAGCTACCGGCTGGGCATGCGCCTGCTCGAACTGGGCAACCTCGTCAAGGCGCGGCTCGACGTGCGCGAAGCCGCGCTGGCCCCGATGCGCGAACTGCATCGGCTGACGCACCAGCCGGTGAACCTGTCGGTGCGCCAGGGCGACGAGATCGTCTACATCGAACGCGCGTACAGCGAGCGCTCCGGGATGCAGGTCGTGCGCGCGATCGGCGGGCGCGCGCCACTGCACCTGACCTCGGTGGGCAAGCTGTTCCTCGCCTACGACGAGCCGGCACGCGTGCGCGCGTACGCGACGCGCACCGGGCTGGCGGGCCACACGCGCAACAGCATCACCGATCTGCCTCGCCTCGAGCGCGAGCTGGCACAGGTGCGCCAGAGCAACGTCGCGCGCGACGACGAGGAGCTCGAGGTCGGCGTGCGCTGCATGGCCGCCGGGATCTTCGACGACCAGAACCGGCTCGTCGCCGGACTGTCGATCTCGGCGCCGGCCGACCGCCTCGACGAGGCGTGGGTCGACAAGCTCAGGGCGACGGCGGCGCAGATTTCGGCGGCATTGGGCCACCGCCCGCGATGAGCCCGAGGCGGGGATCGCCCACCGTCACAGCGGCCGCGACTTGCCCGCGCCGGTGTCGTGGTCCCCGTGGCCGAGCAGCCAGCGGCGCAGCCGCTCGGCATCGGCGATGCGCGAGTAGCGGCCGGCCGAGTCGAGCAGCACCATGATCAGGTTGCGCCCGGCGAGCTCGGCCTGCATCACGACGCAGCGGCCGGCTTCGGCGATGTAGCCGGTCTTCTGCAGGCCGATCGACCACTCGGGGTTGCGCACCAGCCCGTTCGAATTGCGGAACTGCATCGCGTGCGAGCCGACGGCGACCTGCGCCTCGGGCGACGTCGACAGCTCGCGGATCAGGTCGTGCTGGTACGCGGCCTTGACGAGCAGTGCCAGGTCACGCGCACTCGAGCGGTTGCGGCTCGACAGGCCGGTGGGCTCGACGTAGCGCGTGTCGTGCATGCCCAGCAGCGCGGCCTTCGCGTTCATCGCCTCGACGAAGGCCGCGAGGCCACCGGGGTAGTGGCGGCCGAGCGCATTGGCGGCACGGTTCTCCGACGACATCAGCGCCAGGTGCAGCATCTCGCCGCGCGTCAGCTGCGTGCCCAGCCGCAGGCGCGAACCCGTGCCCTTCTCGGTGTCGACGTCGTCCTGCGTGATCGTCAGCACCTCGTCGAGCGGCTGCTTCGCTTCGATGACGACGAGCGCGGTCATCAGCTTGGTGATCGAGGCGATCGGCAGCACGGCCTGCGGGTTCTTGCTGAACAGCACCTCGTCGGTGTCCTGGTCGACGACGAGTGCGACGCTGGACTTCAACGCCAGCGGGTCGGGCGTGCTGTGCAGACCGTAGACCTGCCCGAGCGAAGGCCTCGCCGCAGCGGCCGCGACGACCGCGCGCCGGTTGGTCTTCGGCGTGGCCTTCGTGCGCGGGGCGGCCTTCTTCGTGCTCGATTTCTTGGCCGCGGCCGCCTGGGCGTGCGTCGCCGCCGCATGAGCGCCACCCACCGGCAGCGCGCACGCGAGTGCAGCCACCAGGCATCCGACCGACCACCACCGCCACCCCATCGCCGACCTCCAGGCCTTGCGGCTCCCAACGCCGTCCCACGTTATCGGCGCAGTGTAGGAGAAGCTTGGAACGCAAGCAAGATCAGGAACTTGCAAAACGTTCCTCAAGTTTGGATCGGCATCCGGCTGACCCGGATCGTCGCTTCAGCCCTGCGCCGCGACCCGTTCGGTATTGCTGTGCAGCTTGTTCAACGCCGCCAGGTAGGCCTTGGCCGACGCGACGACGATGTCCGGGTCGGCACCGACGCCGTTGACGACGCGGCCGCCGAGTTGCAGGCGCACCGTGACCTCCCCCTGCGATTCTGTGGAGCCGCTGGTGATCGCATTGACCGAATACAGCAGCAGTTCGGCGCCAGACTTCACCTTCGACTCGATGGCCTTCAGGCTCGCGTCGACGGGGCCGTTGCCGTCGCTCTCGGCGTGGTGCTCCTCGTTGCCGATCGCCAGCGTGACGCTCGCGTGCGGGCGCTCGCCGGTCTCCGAGTGCTGCGCGAGCGAGAGCAGACGGTAGTGCTCCTGCTCGGCGGTGACGCTCTCGTCGCCGACCAGCGCGATGATGTCTTCGTCGAAGATCTCGCTCTTGCGGTCGGCGAGGTCCTTGAAGCGGGCGAACGCGGCGTTGATCTCGGCCTCGGACTCGAGCTCGATGCCCAGCTCCTGCAGCCGCTGCTTGAACGCGTTGCGCCCGCTCAGCTTGCCGAGCACGATCTTGTTCGCCGCCCAGCCGACGTCCTCGGCACGCATGATCTCGTAGGTGTCGCGCGCCTTGAGCACGCCGTCCTGGTGGATGCCGCTCGCGTGCGCGAACGCGTTGGCGCCGACCACCGCCTTGTTCGGCTGCACGACGAAGCCGGTGGTCTGGCTGACCATGCGGCTGGCGGGCACGATCTGCGTCGTGTCGATGCCGACGTCGAGCCCGTAGTAGTCGCGCCGGGTCTTGACCGCCATCACGACTTCCTCGAGCGAGCAGTTGCCCGCGCGCTCGCCCAGGCCGTTGATCGTGCACTCGACCTGGCGCGCGCCGCCGATCTTGACGCCCGCCAGCGAGTTCGCCACCGCCATGCCGAGGTCGTTGTGGCAGTGCACGCTCCAGATCGCCTTGTCCGAGTTCGGGATGCGCTCGCGCAGCTGGCGGATGAAGTGGCCGTACAGCTCGGGCACCGCGTAGCCGACGGTGTCGGGGATGTTGATCGTGCCGGCGCCCTCGGCGATCACGGCCTCGAGCACCTGGCACAGGAAGTCGGGGTCGCTGCGGTAGCCGTCCTCGGGCGAGAACTCGACGTCGTCGCACAGGTTGCGCGCGAAGCGCACCGCGAGCTTCGCCTGCTCGAGCACCTGCTCGCGCGTCATGCGCAGCTTCTTGGCCATGTGCAGCTCGCTGGTGGCGATGAAGGTGTGGATGCGCGCGCGCGGCGCGCCCTTGAGCGCCTCAGCCGCGCGCGCGATGTCGCGGTCGTTGGCGCGCGCGAGGGAACACACCGTCGACTCCTTGATGTGGTCGGCGATCGCCTTGACGGCCTCGAAGTCGCCGTTGCTCGACGCCGCGAACCCCGCCTCGATCACGTCGACGCGCAGCCGCTCGAGCTGGCGCGCGATGCGCAGCTTCTCGTCTTTGGTCATCGAGGCACCGGGTGACTGCTCGCCGTCGCGCAGCGTGGTGTCGAAGATGATCAGCTTGTCGCTCATGACGTTCTCTCCAGGGCAAGTTCGGGGTCGTTGCACGCAGCCCCATCGCCTCAAAGCAAACGGCCCGCTGCGTTGCGCTGGCGGGCCGTTGATCGGGGAAGGACTCGGACGGTTCGTTCGGACGTGGTCGATCAGCGCACCCGCGGGGCACGTAGGAGCGCTAGCACGAGGAGGTCGCGGCCGAAATCCATGCTCGAAATGTAGCACGCCGCCGTGCGGCGCGTGCCAGCGCGGCTCAGGAGTGCAGCCCCTTCTCGTCGGGCTCGTCGGTCGAGGTGGCGATCACGCTGACCGGCTTGCCCTTGCTCTTGCGCCACGCATACACGGCATACCCCGACAAGCCGTAGACGCAGAACAGCGCGAACAGCACGGTGGGCGGGTGGATCGTGATCAGCGCGATGCCCAGCGCGATCGCGACGACGACGATGAACGGCACCGACTTGCGGAAGTTGACGTCCTTGAAGCTGTAGAACGGCACGTTGGTCACCATCGTCAGCCCGGCGTACAGCGTCAGCGCGAACGCGCCCCACGCGAGCCAGTCGATGCGCGTCGCGCCGCGGACCCCGGCGTCGTCGACGATCCAGATGAAGCCGACGACGAGCGCGGCCGCGGCCGGGCTCGGCAGCCCCTGGAACCAGCGCTTGTCGACGACGCCGATGTTGGTGTTGAAGCGCGCGAGCCGCAGCGCCGCGCAGGCGCAGTAGATGAAGGCGGCGATCCAGCCGAGCTTGCCCAGGCCGCTGAGCGCCCACACGTAGACGATCACGGCCGGTGCCGCGCCGAAGCTGACCATGTCGGCCAGGCTGTCCATCTGCTCGCCGAAGGCACTCTGCGTGTTCGTCAGTCGCGCGACGCGCCCGTCGAGGCTGTCGAGCACCATCGCCGCGAAGATGCCGATCGCCGACTGTTCGAAGCGGCCGTTGATCGCCATCACGATGCCGTAGAACCCGCCGAACAGCGCCGCCACTGTGAACAGGTTCGGCAGGATGTAGATGCCCTTGCGGCGCGGGCGCACGGCAGGCGCGTCGTCGTCGGGCTCGGGGTGGGCGGTCGGTTCCGTCATGGGGCGCGAGGATACCGCGGGCCGGGCAATGAAAAGGGCCGCCGATGGCGGCCCTCCGGCACGGCACGCAGCGCGCTCAGTTGCGGCTCTTGTCGACCAGCTTGTTGGCCTTGATCCACGGCATCATCGCGCGCAGCTTCTCGCCGACGACCTCGATCTGGTGCTCGGCCATCAGCCGCCGGCGCGACAGCAGCGTCGGCGCGCCAGCACGGTTCTCGAGGATGAAGCTCTTGGCGTACTCGCCGGTCTGGATGTCGCGCAGCGCCTGGCGCATCGCCTTCTTCGTTTCCTCGGTGACGATCTTCGGCCCGGTCACGTACTCGCCGTACTCGGCGTTGTTCGAGATCGAGTAGTTCATGTTCGCGATGCCGCCTTCGTAGATCAGGTCGACGATCAGCTTGAGTTCGTGCAGGCACTCGAAGTACGCCATCTCGGGCGCGTAGCCGGCCTCGACCAGCGTCTCGAAGCCGGCCTTGATCAGCTCGACGGTGCCGCCGCACAGCACGGCCTGCTCGCCGAACAGGTCGGTTTCGGTCTCCTCGCGGAAGTTGGTCTCGATGATGCCGGCCTTGCCGCCGCCGTTGGCCGCCGCGTACGACAGCGCCAGGTCGCGCGCCTTGCCGCTCCTGTCCTGGTGCACCGCGATCAGGTGCGGCACGCCGCCGCCTTGCGTGTAGGTGCTGCGCACCGTGTGGCCCGGCGCCTTCGGCGCCACCATCCACACGTCGAGGTCGTCGCGCGGCACGACCTGGCCGTAGTGCACGTTGAAGCCGTGCGCGAACGCGAGCGAGGCCCCCTGCTTGATGTGCGGCTCGACGTCGTTCTTGTAGACGGCGGCGATCTGTTCGTCGGGCAGCAGGATCATCACGACGTCAGCGCCCTTGACCGCCTCGGCGACCTCGGCGACCTTCAGCCCCGCCTTCTCGACCTTGGCCCAGCTCGCGCCGCCGCGACGCAGACCGACGGTGACCTTGACACCGCTGTCGTTGAGGTTCTGCGCGTGCGCATGGCCCTGCGAGCCGTAGCCGATGATCGCGACCTGCTTGCCCTTGATCAGGCTCAGGTCGGCGTCCTTGTCGTAGTAGACCTTCATGGTTCTCTCCAGAAAGATGCTGCGGAACGGGGGCGGGCTCGATGCAGCCGAATCAAGCGGCCGCCGCGGCACCGGCTTGGCCGGACCGCTGGCGGCGCCCCCTTGAGGGGGAGGCGCCGAAGGCGCTTCGGGGGTCGGTCACACGCGGAGGATGCGCTCGCCGCGGCCGATGCCGCTGGCGCCGGTGCGCACCGTCTCGAGGATCGCCGCGCGGTCGATCGCGACGAGGAACGCGTCGAGCTTGGCGCCGTCGCCGGTCAGCTCGATCGTGTAGGTCTTCTCGGTCACGTCGATGATGCGGCCGCGGAAGATGTCGGCCATGCGCTTCATCTCCTCGCGCTCCTTGCCGACGGCGCGCACCTTGACGAGCATCAGCTCGCGCTCAGTGTAGCTGCCCTCGGTGAGGTCGACGACCTTGACGACCTCGATCAGACGGTTCAGGTGCTTGGTGATCTGCTCGATCACCTCGTCGCTGCCGGTGGTCACGATCGTCATGCGCGACAGCGATGCGTCTTCCGTCGGCGCGACGGTCAGGCTCTCGATGTTGTAGCCGCGCGCCGAGAACAGCGCCACGACGCGCGACAGCGCACCGGGCTCGTTCTCGAGCAGTACCGCGATGATGTGTCTCATGGGGTTCGTCCTTCGCGCTCTTCAGCGGCCGCCGCGGTAACGGCGGCGCCTT
Source organism: Calidifontimicrobium sp. SYSU G02091 (assembly GCF_022631395.1). NCBI lineage: Bacteria > Pseudomonadati > Pseudomonadota > Betaproteobacteria > Burkholderiales > Sphaerotilaceae > Azohydromonas > Calidifontimicrobium sp. SYSU G02091. The sequence continues at coordinate 176,039 of NZ_JALBGB010000004.1, read as the reverse complement.
GGCCACGCCCTTCGAATGTCAGTGAATCGGAAATGGGGTCCTCGGCCGTTGGCCGGCGCCGCGCCGGGGCCCGGGGCAGCGCGGTGACGCCACCTCGCCCGCCGGCGTGCGCCGGGTCACAGGTCCTCGGAGCCGAGCAGCATCTCGGTGATGCCCTTGCCGGCCTGCACCATCGGCCAGACGTTCTCGGTCGGGTCGGTGCGGATGTCGAGGAACACGGTGCGGTCCTTCAGCCGGATCGCCTCGCGCAGCGCCGGCTCGACGTCGGCGGGCTTCTCGATCAGCATCCCGACGTGCCCGTACGCCTCGGCGAGCTTGACGAAGTCGGGCAGCGCGTCCATGTAGCTGTGCGAGTAGCGCCCGCCGTAGTCGAGCTGCTGCCACTGGCGCACCATGCCGAGGTAGCGGTTGTTCAGCGAGATGATCTTGACCGGCGTGTCGTACTGCTTGCAGGTCGACAGTTCCTGCAGGCACATCTGGATGCTGCCCTCGCCGGTGATGCAGAACACGTCGGCCTGCGGCCGCGCGAGCTTGATGCCCATCGCATACGGCAGGCCGACGCCCATCGTGCCGAGTCCGCCGGAATTGATCCAGCGGCGCGGCTGCTCGAAGCCGTAGAACTGCGCGGCCCACATCTGGTGCTGGCCGACGTCCGAGGTGATGTAGCAGTCGCTGCCCCGGGTCAGCTCCCACAGCGTCTCGACGACGTACTGCGGCTTGATGACCTCGTGGCTCTTGCGATAGGCCAGGCAGTTGCGGCCGCGCCACTCGTTGACCTGCGCCCACCACGTGCCGAGCGCCTGCGCGTCGATCTTCTGCTGCGACTCGCGGATCTGCGCGATCAGCTCGACGAGCACTTCCTTCACGTCGCCGACGATCGGGATGTCGACCTTCACGCGCTTGGAGATGCTCGACGGGTCAATGTCGATGTGGATGATCTTGCGTTCGACCTGCGCGAAGTGCTTTGGGTTGCCGATCACGCGGTCGTCGAAGCGCGCACCGACGGCGAGCAGCACGTCGCAGTGCTGCATCGTCATGTTGGCCTCGTAGGTGCCGTGCATCCCGAGCATGCCGAGGAATTTCGGGTCGCTCGCGGGAATCGCACCGAGCCCCATCAGCGTGTTCGTGCACGGCGCGCCGAGCAGGTCGACGAGCTCGCGCAGTTCGGCCGACGCGTTGCCCAGAATCACGCCGCCGCCGGTGTACACGTAGGGCCGCTTGGCGTTCATCAGCAGCTGCACGGCCTTGCGGATCTGGCCGCCGTGGCCCTTGCGCACCGGGTTGTACGAGCGCATCTCGACCTTGTCCGGATAGTGGAACGGGCAGGTCTTGAGCGAGACGTCCTTCGGGATGTCGACGACGACGGGGCCGGGACGGCCGGTGCGCGCGATGTGGAACGCCTTCTTGATCGTCAGCGCGAGGTCGCGCACGTCCTTGACGAGGAAGTTGTGCTTGACGATCGGGCGCGTGATGCCCACCGTGTCGCATTCCTGGAACGCGTCCAGCCCGATCGCCGGCGTCGGCACCTGGCCGGTGATGATCACCATCGGGATCGAGTCCATGTACGCGGTGGCGATGCCGGTCACGGCATTCGTCACGCCGGGACCCGACGTCACCAGCGCGACGCCGACCTCGCCAGTGGCCCGCGCATAGCCGTCCGCTGCGTGCACCGCGGCCTGCTCGTGGCGCACGAGCACGTGCTGGATGCTGTCTTGCTTGTACAGCGCGTCGTAGATGTAAAGCACCGCGCCGCCGGGGTAGCCCCAGAGGTACTTGACCCCTTCGGCCTGGAGGCAGCGGACGAGGATTTCCGACCCGTTGGGGTCGGCGGTGGAGGTGTGCGGTTGTGCCTGGGCGTCCAGGACGGAGGCACGCTTGACTTCCGCGGCAGACATGTCCATTTCGAACCTCTGTGAATTTCTCTGACGAAAAACCATCGGTGTCCCTCCTCGCGCCCTCGTGAGGCGGAATCGGAACCTGCGCGGTCAAAAACGGGGCGCCCGGGTCGGCCACCCTGCTCGAGACCCGAAAAGAGCGTTGTGCGACCGCACATTATGGCACCGCCGAACGCGCCGACACCCGGTGTGATAATCGCGCCCGCTTCGCGCGGGCCACGCCCGCCTGCCTGCCGCCCGCGCCGCCTTGGCCACCGAACAAGAGCTCGACGAGTTCCTCCGCGACGTCGAACGACGCGCCTTCAAGCGCACCGCGTACACGGTGCGCGACGAGGAAGCCGCGCTGGACATCGTGCAAGACGCGATGATCCGCCTCGTCGAGCGCTACGCCGACCGGCCGGCCGCCGAGCTGGCACCACTGTTCCAGCGCATCCTCGGCAATGCGACGATGGACTGGTTCCGGCGCCAGCGCGTGCGCGACGGCGTCGTGCAAAACCTGTCGGACTTCGAGGGCGGCAGCGACGACGGTGATTTCGACCTGCTCGAGCGGCTGGAAGCGCTGCACGCAGGCGTCGGCGTCGAGGGCGCCGACAGCTCGGTGGCGCGCCAGCAGGTGCTGGCGGCGATCGAAGACGAGGTCGCGCGCCTGCCGGCGCGTCAACGGGAGGCGTTCCTGCTGCGTTACTGGGAGGAGTTGGACGTTGCCGAGACGGCGCAGGCGATGGGCTGCACCGAAGGCAGCGTCAAGACCCACTGCTCGCGCGCGGTGCACGCCCTCGCGCGGGCATTGCGTTTGCGAGGAATCGTGCCATGACCACGCCACCGTCACCGCTGTCCGCCGCCCGTCCGCCGCTCGTGCGCGAGGCGCTCGAGGTGCGCTTCGGCGAGCGCGTGGCGGCACACCTCGACGAGGCCGCTGCCGCGTTGCCGCCGGACATCGTCGCGCGGCTCGGCCGCGCGCGCCAGGCCGCCGTGCTGCGACTGCGCCACGAGCGCCAGGCGGCGGCCGGCACCGTCACCGTCGGGGCAGGCACCGCCGCCCGCCACGCGCCGTCGTCGCAGCCCCGCTGGCAGCGCGCACTGGCCTGGGTACCGCTGCTCGCGATGGTGCTCGGGGTCTGGGCCATCGGCGAGTACCAGGCGCAGCGTCGCGTGCAGGCGGCTGCCGAGATCGACGCACGCCTGTTGACCGACGTGTTGCCGCCGGCGGCCTACGCCGACCCGGGGTTCACCCAGTTCCTGCGCGAAGGGGGGCAGCGTTGACGTTGCACCCCCGCCGGCAGCCGATCGAGCGGGACTGGCCACGCAGCGCGGCCGCGTGCGCGGTCGGCGTGGCGCTGCTCGCGCCGCTCGCGACGCCGGCGCAGCCGGCGGGGACGGCGCCGCGCCCCGCGGTGGCCGCCGCCAACGCCGTGCCGTGGTCGTCGCTGACGCCGAGCCAGGCGCGCGTGCTCGCGCCGCTCGCGCCGGTGTGGTCCACGCTGGAGCCCGAGCGACAGCGCAAGTGGCTCGAGCTCGCGTCGCTGTACCCGCGCATGTCGGCGGCCGACCAGCAGCGCCTGCGCGAGCGCATGAACGAATGGGCCGCGATGAGCCCGGAAGAGCGTCGTCGCGCCCGGCTCGAGTTCCAGCGCGCCAGTGCGATCAGCCCGCAGGAGCGGCAGGCGCGGTGGGAAGCCTACCGCGCGCTGCCGCCCGAGGAGCGCCAGCGGCTGGCCGAACAGGCCGAGCAGGCCGCGGCGGCGCGCAAGGGCAAACCCAGCGCCGAGGCGGCGCGCCCCGCCGTCGTGCGTGCATCACCGCCCGGCAGTGATCGCCCCGTGACGCCGGGGACGGTGCAGGCGGCGCCCGGCGCGTCGACGCGCCCCGTGACGCGCTCGGCGGAGCCGCCGCGCCACCAGCAGGCCGGGCTGCCGAAGATCGCCGCGACGCCCGACTTCGTCGACCGCAGCACGCTGTTGCCGCGCCGAGGCGCGCAGGCGGCTGCGGTGCGCAACCCGGGCGGTCCCGCACAGATCGAGCCCGACGGCGCGCAATGAGCGCCGCACCGCCCTCGGCGGGCGCGGCCGCGACGCCTGGCATCGCGCGCCGACTCGCGAGCTTCGTCTACGAGGGCGTGCTGCTGTTCGGCGTCGTGATGATCGCCGGCTACCTGTATTCGTCGCTGACGCAGCAGCGCCACGCGCTGGAAGGGCGCGCCGGCCTGATGGCGTTCCTGTTCGTCGTGCTGGCGATCTATTTCGTCTGGTTCTGGTCGCACGGCGGCCAGACGGTGGCGATGAAAGCATGGCACGTGCGGCTGGTCACGGCCGACGGCGGTCCGGTGTCGCAGATGCGCGCGCTGGCGCGCTACCTGCTGAGTTGGGTGTGGTTCCTGCCCGCGCTGGCCACGGCGCACTTCGCCGGACTCAAGTCGTCCCTGGCGGTGTTCACGCTGATGACGGTGGGCGTGCTCGCCTACGCGGCGCTGGCGTGGCTGCACCCGCAGCGGCAGTTCTGGCACGATGCGGTGTGCGGCACACGGCTGGTGCACTGGAACCCGCCGCGGCCGCCGAAGCCGGCGCAGCGCTGACGGCCGCGCCGGCCCTCCCTTCCCTACACCCCGCGAAAAGCCATGTCCCTGTCGCTGTGCGTCTACTGCGGCTCGCGCCTGGGCGACTCGCCGGTCTTCGAGCACGCCGCACGCTCGCTCGGCGAACGCCTGGCCGCACGCGGCGGGCGCCTGGTCTACGGCGGCGGACGCGTCGGGCTGATGGGCATCGTCGCCAACGCGGTGCTGCGTGGCGGCGGCCAGGTCGTCGGCGTCATTCCGCAGGCGCTGATGCAGCGCGAGGTCGGGCACGCCGGGCTGACCGAGCTGCATGTCGTGCAGACGATGCACGAGCGCAAGCAGCGGATGGCCGAAAGCGCCGATGCCTTCGTTGCGCTGCCCGGCGGCATCGGCACGCTCGAAGAGCTGTACGAGGTGTGGTCGTGGCAGCAGCTGGGCTACCACGACAAGCCGGTCGCGCTGCTCAACGTCGACGGCTATTACGACGCGCTGCTGCGATTCATGGACATCTGCCACCGCCGCGGCTTCGTGTCGGATGCACAGCACGCGGCGCTGATCGTCGACGACGACGTCGAACGCCTGCTCGACCGCGTCGGCGCCGCCGCCGCGAAGGCGACGGCCCCCGACGACTACAGCCGCATCTGAAAGCCCGCGGCGGCGTCAGATCGCCGCTTCGTCGGTCTCGCCGGTGCGGATGCGCACGACCTGCTCGACCGGGGTCACGAAGATCTTGCCGTCGCCGATCTTGCCGGTCTTCGCGCTCGCGACGATGGCCTCGATCGCGCGCTCGACGTCGCTGTCCTTGACGACGACCTCGATCTTCACCTTCGGCAAGAAGTCGACGACGTACTCGGCGCCCCGATACAGCTCGGTGTGGCCCTTCTGCCGGCCGAAGCCCTTGACCTCGGTGACGGTCAGCCCCGACACGCCGACCTGACCGAGCGCTTCGCGCACTTCCTCGAGCTTGAACGGTTTGATGATGGCGGTGATCTGCTTCATCGCGCACTCCGAAGGCTGGACACTGCGCACGATTTAAGCACGGAACTTCGACGTGATGGGGTAGCGCCAGTCGCGCCCGAAGGCTCGGTGCGTGATGCGGATGCCCACCGGCGCCTGCCGGCGCTTGTACTCGTTGACCTTGATCAGGTGCGCGACGCGCTCCACCGTGGTGCGCTCGAAGCCGGCCGCGACGATCTCGTCGATGCTCTGGTCGTCCTCCATGTAGCGCGCGAGGATCGCGTCGAGCACGTCGTACGGCGGCAGGCTGTCCTGGTCGGTCTGGTTGGGCTTCAGCTCGGCCGACGGCGGCCGCGTGATGATGCGCTCGGGGATCACCGGCCCGACGCTGCCGTCGGCGCGCACCGTCGGCTGGCGGTTCTTCCACTCCGCGAGGCGGTAGACGAGGGTCTTGGCGACATCCTTGATCACCGCGAAGCCGCCGGCCATGTCGCCGTACAGCGTGCAGTAGCCGGTGGCCATCTCGCTCTTGTTGCCGGTCGTCAGCACGATCGCGCCGGTCTTGTTCGACAGCGCCATCAGCAGCGTGCCGCGGATGCGCGCCTGGATGTTCTCTTCCGTCGTGTCCTCGGCGCGGCCGGCGAACAGTGGCGCCAGGCTGGTGCGGAACGCGTCGAACATCGGTGCGATCGGGATCTCGTCGTGGTGCACGCCGAGGCGGCGCGCCATCTCGCGCGCATCGAGCCACGAGATCTCGGCCGTGTACGGCGACGGCATCATCACGGTGCGCACGCGTGCGGCGCCCAGCGCGTCGACCGCGATCGCGAGCACCAGCGCCGAGTCGATGCCGCCCGACAGACCGATGATCGCGCCGGGGAATCCGTTCTTGCCGACGTAGTCGCGCACGCCCAGCACCAGTGCGCCCCAGGCCTGCGCGAGCGGGTCGGGCATCGGCGCGATCGCGCCGCGCACGTCACCGCCGTCGATCGTCACCGCGAGCAGCGCCGGCTCGAAGCTCGGTGCGCGCGCCGCGAGCCTGCCGTGCGCATCGACGGCGAACGACGCGCCGTCGAACACGACCTCGTCCTGGCCACCCACCAGGTGCGCATAGACCAGCGGCAAACCGACGTCGCGCGCGCGCTCGGCCATGCGCGCCTCGCGCTCCTGCGCCTTGTCGAGGTGGAACGGCGACGCATTGAGCACCGCCAGCACCTGCGCGCCGGCGGCCTTCGCGCTGCGCGCCGGCTCGTCGAACCACGCGTCCTCGCAGATCAGCAGGCCCACGCGCACGCCGTGGACGTCGAACACGACGGGGCCATGGCCGGCGTCGCGGCCCGACGCGAAGTAGCGCCGCTCGTCGAACACCTGGTAGTTCGGCAGTTCGCGCTTGCAGTAGGTCGCGATCACGCGCCCCCCTGCGAGCACCGAGGCCGCGTTGAAGCGCTGCTGCACCGCGAGCGACTTGGTCCTAACATCGCCGCGCGCGCCGAACTGGTGCGGGTGTCCGACCACCAGATGCAGTCCCTCGCAGTCCGCCAGTTCCGCCGCCAGCTGCTCGAGCCGGCGCGCGCAGGCCTGCATGAAGGCCGGGCGCAGCAGCAGGTCCTCGGGCGGGTAGCCGCTGAGCGCGAGCTCGGGAGCGACGACGACCTGCGCACCGCCCGCGTGCGCGTCGCGCGCCGCCTGCGCGATCTTGCGCGCGTTGCCGTCGAGATCGCCGACGGTGGCGTTGATCTGCGCCAGCGCGACGTTCAGCATCGGTAGCCTTGCATGGCGGGCGACGGATCCACTGCGAACGATTATGTCATCCGGGTCCACGACGACCCGGCCGCTATCGACGCCTCGGCGTGGAACGCGCTGCTCGCCGCGCAGCCCGCACCGACGCCGTTCCTGCGCCACGAGTACCTCGCCGCACTGCACACCTCGGGCAGCGCGGTGCCGGCCACCGGCTGGGCGCCGCAGTTCGTGACCATCGAGCGCGGCGCCGACCTCGTCGGCGCCTGCGCGCTGTACCTGAAGGGCCATTCGTACGGCGAGTACGTGTTCGACTGGGCGTGGGCCGACGCCTACCGCCGCGCCGGCCTGCCGTACTACCCGAAGCTGCTCGCCGCAGTGCCGTTCACGCCGGTGGCGGGCACGCGGCTGCTCGCGCGCGACGACGCCGTGCGCGACGTGCTCGTGCACACGCTGTCGGCGCTGGCCACCTCGCTGAAGCTGTCGTCGGTGCACGTGCTGTTCGTCGACGACGCCGACCGCGCGGCGTTCGAGCGCGCCGGCTGGCTGCTGCGCGAGGGCGTACAGTTCCACTGGACGCAGCGCGCCGCCGCGCCGCTCGCGAGCTTCGACGACCTGCTCGCGAGCCTGCAGCGCGACAAGCGCAAGAAGATCGCGCAGGAACGGCGCCGCGTCGCCGAGGCCGGGGTCACGTTCACGGTGCACCGCGGCGCCGAGATCGACGACGGGCTGTGGGACTTCTTCCACGACTGCTACACGCGGACCTACCGCGCGCACCGCTCGACGCCGTACCTGACGCGCGCGTTCTTCGGTGCGATGGCACGCACGATGCCCGAGGCCTGGCTGCTGTTCGTCGCGTGGCGCGGCGGCGAGCGCATCGCCGCGTCGCTGCTCGCCGTCGACGACGCGCGCCGCAGCGCATACGGCCGCTACTGGGGCTGCACCGAGTACGTGCCGTGCCTGCACTTCGAGGCCTGCTACTACCGTCCGCTGGCGTGGTGCCTCGAGCACGGTTACCTGCGCTTCGAAGGCGGCGCGCAGGGCGAGCACAAGATGGCGCGCGGGCTGCTGCCGGTGCGCACGACGTCGGCGCACTGGTTGCGCGACGCGCGCTTCGCGCGCGCGGTGGCCGACTTCGTCGCGCGCGAGGGCGAACACGTCGCGCTGTACGTCGACGAGCTGAACGAGCGTAACCCGTTCAAGCCGCCCGCCGAAGGCACCGGCGGCGCTACGGCTGCCTGAAGTCGCCGGCGAGCGCGCGCACGAAAGCCGCCGGGTCGAGGTGGCGGCGCAGCGCCGCATTGACCTGCGCCGGCGTCAGCGCGGCGATCGCCTCGTCGACCTGCTGCGACACCGCCATCGTGCGGCCGAGATACAGATTGGCCGCCAGTGCGCCGGCCAGCCGCTCGTCCTGCGCGCGCGACAGGCGGCGGAACGCCAGCAGCGATTCGCGCGCCGCGCGCACCTCGTCGTCGCTGAATCCCTCGTCGAGCGCGCGCCGGATCTCCTCGGCGAACGCGCGCTCGACGGCGTCGCGGTTGGCCGGCGCGAAGATCGCGCCGGCGCCCCACACCGAGTGCGGCTCGTGGCTGCTCCAGTCGACGTAGCTCCAGGTGCCGTACGACAGCCCGTCCTTCTCGCGGATGCGCCGCCACAGCCGCGAGTCGCCACCCCTGCCGAGCATGAAGTTGGCCAGCGTGAACGCGGCGTAGTCGGCGTCGGTGTCGGCGAGCGCGACGCGCTGCTGCACGGCGAGCACCGCGTTCTGCTTGTCGGGCGTGAGCCGCTGCAGCCGCGCCGGTGGCGGCGCATACCACGGCCGCGGCACCCGCGCGTACGGCTCGGGCGCCGTCCAGCCGCCGAACGCCCGCTCGACGGCGGCGCGCAGCGCATCGGCGTCGAAGTCGCCGACGGCAGCGAACTGCGCGTGCGCGCTGCCGTAGAAGCGGCGGTGGAACTCGCGCAGCTGCGCCAGCGTGACGGCGCGCACGTCGTCGGCGCGCTCGTCGAAGCTGCGTGCGTGGCGCACGTCGCCGCGCGGGTAGGGGTTGCCGTGCCGAGCGAGCGCGAGGTCGGCGATGGCCTGCGGGTCGTCGCGCTGCGACGCGATGCCTGCCAGCGCCTGACGCCGCACCTCCTCGAGCGCGTCGGGCGGCAGCGCCGGCTCGCGCAGCAGCGACGCCACCAGCGCGACGGCTTCGGCCGCGTGCTCGCGCCGCGTGCGCAGCGACACCGTCAGCACGCCGCCGCGCGCGGCGATATCGAGCTCGGTGCGCAGCGCGTCGAGCCGGTCCTCGATCTGCTGGCGCGTGAGCCCACCGCCGCCCTTGTCGAGCATCGCGGCGAGCATCGCCTCGACCTCGGCCTGGCCGGCCAGCGACTGCGCGGTGCCGTAGCGCAGCGTCAGCACGGCGTGGACGGCCTGACCGCGCGTGGGCTTGGGCAGCAGCGCGAGCTGCATGCCGTGCGCGAGCGTGACGCGCTGCGTGCGCGCCTCGATGTTCGCCGGTGACGGGTCGAACGGCGGCACGGGCGCCGCGGCCGGCGCGGGACGGAATGCCCGGAGCTGCTCGGCCACGTCGACGCGCTGCGGTGCCGGCGCGCGCACCGGCTGCGGCGTCGGCAGGTAGGTGCCCAGCGTGCGGTTGGCGACGATCAGGCGCTCGCGCGCGACGCGCTGCACGTCGGCCAGCGTCAGCGCGCGCACGCGGTCGCGCTGCAGGAAGAACAGCCGCCAGTCGCCGGCGGCGATCGCCTCCGACAGCGCGACGCCGACCTGCTGCGGATCGCTGAAGCGCAGCTCCCACGCCTTGAGCCACTTGTGGCGCGCGCGTTCGAGCTCCTCGGCCGTGACCGGCTCGCGCTCGAGACCTTCGAGCGTGTCGAGCAGCGCCGCGCGCGCGGCCTCGACGTCCTGCTGCGGCTCGAGCTGTGCGCCGAAGTAGGCCACGCCGGGCTCTTCGGTCGGCAGCGTGCCGCCGAACACGCTCGCCGCGAGCCGCTGCTCGACCAGCTGCTTGTGCAGCCGCCCCGACGGCGTGTCGCCGAGCACGATGGCGAGCACCTCGGCCGCGGCGAAGTCGGGCGCCGCCGCCGGCGGCAGGTGGTACAGCGCGAGCAGCGCCGGCGTGCCGCCGGCACGGCGCAGCGTGACGCTGCGCTCGCCGTCCTGCGCGGGGTCGAGCGTCGGCGCGAGCCAGCGCGGCTCGGCCGACCGCGCGATGGGGCCGAAGTGCTCGGCGATCCACGCCAGCGTCGCCGGCGGGTCGAAGCGGCCGGAGACGATCAGCGTCGCGTTGTCGGGGCGGTAGTGCTTGCGGTAGAACGCGCGCAGCCGCTCGATGTCGACGTTCTCGACGTCGGTGCGCGCACCGATCGTCGCGTTGCCGTAGTTGTGCCACTGGTACGCCGCGGCCAGCGAGCGCTGCAGCAGGATGCGAAACGGGCTGTTCTCGCCCATCTCCATCTCGTTGCGCACCACCGTCATCTCGGTGTCGAGGTCGCGCTGCGAGATCGTGCTGTGGACCATCGCGTCGGCCAGCCACGCGAGGTACCAGCGCAGGTGCTCGTCGTTGTCGGCGAAGCTGGCGAAGTAGTTCGTGCGGTCGACCCAGGTCGTGCCGTTGGCGCGCAGCCCGCGGCGCATGAATTCGGCCCACGGGTTCGGCGTCGTCGGCGTGCCCTTGAACAGCATGTGCTCGAGCAGGTGCGCCATGCCGGTTTCACCGTAGCTCTCGTGGCGCGAGCCGACGCGCACGGTCAGGTTGACCGTCGTCGTCGGCTTCGAGTCGTCGGCCACCAGCAGAACCTGCAGCCCGTTGGCGAGGCGGTACTCGGCGATGCCCTCGACCGAGGTCACGGCCTCGACGCCGGCGGGCAGCGCGCGTGCGGACGCTGCCAGCGACAGCGCGCCCAGCACGGTCAACACCAGCGCGTGGAGCCACAGGCGGTGGACGCGCGTCACCCGCAGCGCCGACCGCGCGAGAACGCCCGTCACTGACTGCCCCATGGTCACGCAGTGTAGGCAGCGCCAGCGCGGCGCGCCGCGGCGGGGTCATCCCCTCGGCAGCTGCGCTGCACCCACGAACGGCGACGGGGCCCTCGGCCCCGTCATGTCGCGAGCAGCCCTGGCGGTCAGGCGCGCTTGACCTTGCGGTAGTTCGCGATGCCGTCGGCGACTTCGGCGCGCGCGCTGTCGGGGCCTTCCCAGCCCGTGACCTTGACCCACTTGCCCTCTTCGAGGTCCTTGTAGTGCTCGAAGAAGTGCTGGATCGTCTTCAGCCGCATCGGATTGAGGTCTTCGGGCTTCTTCCACTGCGTGTAGATCGACAGGATCTTGTCGATCGGCACCGCGAGCAGCTTGTTGTCGCCGCCGGCCTCGTCCTCCATCTTCAGCACGCCCAGCGGCCGGCACGTCACGACGACGCCGGGAATCAGCGGCACCGGCGTGATGACGAGCACGTCGACCGGGTCACCGTCGGCCGCGAGCGTCTGCGGGATGTAGCCGTAGTTGCACGGATAGTGCATCGACGTGCCCATGAAGCGGTCGACGAACAGCGCGCCGGTCTCCTCGTCGACCTCGTACTTGATCGGGTCGCCCATCATCGGGATCTCGATGATGACGTTGAACTCGTCGGGCGCCTTCGCCCCGGGGGTGACGTTGTGCAGACTCATCGACCGGCCTCGACAGCAGTGGAAACCCGAATTGTAGAAGCCCGCCTTGCCCCGCCCTGACGGCACGGCGCCCCGCAGGAAAACACCATGCCGTCGCCAGCGGGCGTTCCCGTAGCATGCCGGCGCGCCGCGTGCGGACGAGCCATCGGAGCGGCGGCGGGACAATCATCAGATCGGGTCAGACAGAGGAAGGAGAGACATTCATGTCCACCGCAATGGCGCTGTACCTGGCGCTGGCGTGCGGCCTCGCGGCCGTCATCTACGGGTTCGTCCAGCGCAGCTGGATCCTGCGCCAGGACGCCGGCAATGCCCGCATGCAGGAGATCGCCGGCGCCGTCCAGCAGGGCGCGGCCGCGTACCTCGCGCGGCAGTACAAGACGATCGCGATCGTCGGTGTCGTGCTCGCGGTGCTGATCGGCGCCTTCCTCGACGTGACGACCGCCATCGGCTTCGTGCTCGGCGCCGTGCTGTCGGGCGCGTGCGGCTTCATCGGCATGAACATTTCGGTGCGTGCCAACGTGCGCACCGCGCAGGCGGCCACGCGCGGCATCGGTCCGGCGCTCGACGTCGCGTTCAAGGGCGGCGCGATCACCGGCCTGCTCGTCGTCGGGCTGGGGCTGCTGGGCGTGGGCGTCTTCTACTGGTTCCTCGTCGGCAACGGCGCGATGAACCCGACGACCAAGCTCACCGACCTGCTCAAGCCGCTGCTCGGCCTCGCGTTCGGCTCGTCGCTGATCTCGATCTTCGCGCGTCTGGGCGGCGGCATCTTCACCAAGGGGGCCGACGTCGGCGCCGACCTGGTGGGCAAGGTCGAGGCCGGCATCCCCGAAGACGACCCGCGCAACCCGGCGGTGATCGCCGACAACGTCGGCGACAACGTCGGCGACTGCGCCGGCATGGCCGCCGACCTGTTCGAGACCTATGCCGTGACGCTGATCGCGACGATGACGCTCGGCGCGCTGATGGTCGCCGCGGCGCCGCTGAACGCGGTCGTCTATCCGCTGCTGCTCGGCGGCGCGTCGATCATCGCGTCGATCATCGGCGCGAGCGTCGTCAAGGCCAGCCCCGGCATGAAGAACGTGATGCCGGCGCTGTACAAGGGCCTGATCGTCGCCGGCGTGATCTCGCTCGTGCTGTTCTACGTTGTCACCGCGCTCGTGATGCCGGCCGACGCGCTCGGCGCCGGCACGCACTGGCGGCTGTGGGCCGCGAGCGTCGTCGGGCTGGCGCTGACCGCGGCGATGGTGTGGATCACCGAGTACTACACCGGCACCGACTACAAGCCGGTCAAGCACGTCGCGCAGGCGTCGACGACCGGCCACGCGACGAACATCATCGCCGGCATCGGCGTGAGCATGAAGTCCACCGCGTGGCCGGTGATCTTCGTGTGCCTGTCGATCCTGGTCGCGTACTGGCTGGCCGGCCTGTACGGCATCGCGGTGGCAGCCACGTCGATGCTGAGCATGGCCGGCATCATCGTCGCGCTCGACGCCTACGGCCCGATCACCGACAACGCCGGCGGCATCGCCGAGATGGCCGAGCTGCCCGACAGCGTGCGCGACATCACCGACCCGCTCGACGCGGTGGGCAACACGACGAAGGCGGTGACCAAGGGCTACGCGATCGGCTCGGCGGGCCTCGCGGCGCTGGTGCTGTTCGCCGACTACACGCACTCGCTCGAGGCCAAGGGCATCCTGGCCACGTTCGACCTCAGCAACCCGAACGTGATCATCGGCCTGTTCATCGGCGGCCTGATCCCGTACCTGTTCGGCGCGATGGCGATGGAGGCCGTCGGCCGCGCGGCCGGCAGCGTCGTCGAGGAGGTGCGCCGCCAGTTCCGCGAGATCAAGGGCATCATGGAAGGCACCGCGAAGCCCGAGTACGGGCGCGCGGTCGACATGCTGACGACGGCGGCGATCAAGGAGATGATGATCCCGTCGCTGCTGCCCGTCGTCGTGCCGATCGTCGTCGGCCTCGCGCTCGGCCCCGAGGCGCTCGGCGGGCTGCTGATGGGCACGATCGTCACCGGTCTGTTCGTCGCGATCAGCATGTGCACCGGCGGCGGCGCGTGGGACAACGCGAAGAAGTACATCGAAGACGGGCACCACGGCGGCAAGGGCAGCGATGCGCACAAGGCCGCCGTCACCGGCGACACCGTCGGCGACCCGTACAAGGACACCGCCGGCCCAGCCGTCAACCCGCTGATCAAGATCATCAACATCGTCGCGCTGCTGATCGTGCCGCTGCTGCCGGCCGCGGGCGGCAAGCCGCACGCCGAACTGGCCACACCGCCGGCCGTGTTGCAGACCGCGGCGGCGACGACGCCGGTGGTGGCACCGCCGGCCGCGAAGCCCTGAGCGGGCGCTTCTCGACCCAGAGGGCCGGCCCCGTGCCGGCCCTTTTTCTTGGTCGGCGGCACGGCGCGCCTATGATGCGATGGCGATGGACACGCCGCGCCGCCCGACACCGCCCGCGCGCAGCCCCCTGCGCGCGCTCGGCTGGATGCTGCTCGCCGGGCTCGGGGCGTGGCTCGGTGTTCTCGCCGTGTCGCTCGCGCAGGCCCCCGGCGGGGCGCGCACCGCGGTCGTGCTGACGATCGACGGTGCGATCGGGCCGGCGAGCGCCGACTACGTCAAGCGTGGGCTCGCGCGCGCGCAGGAGCGCGGCGCCGCGGCCGTCGTGCTGCAGATCGACACGCCGGGCGGGCTCGACACCTCGATGCGCGAGATCATCCGCGCGATCCTCGCGTCACCGCTGCCGGTGCTCGGCCACGTCGCGCCCAGCGGTGCGCGCGCGGCGAGCGCCGGCACGTACATCCTCTATGCGAGCCACGTCGCCGCGATGGCGCCGGGCACCAACCTCGGTGCCGCGACCCCGGTGCAGATCGGCGGCGGCTCGCCGCTGCCCGGCGGCCCGAGCGACGAGCGGCCGGCCCCACCGCCGGCGCCCGCCGCGTCCGCGGCCAGCGCCCCGGCCGGCGGCGACGGCGTCACGCGCAGCCCGCGCCGTGGCTCAAGCGCGATGGACGCCAAGGTGACGAACGACGCGGTGGCCTACATCCGCTCGCTGGCCGAGCTGCACGGCCGCAATGCCGACTGGGCCGAGGCCGCAGTGCGCGACGCCGCGAGCCTTGCCGCCGAGGACGCGCTCAAGCGCGGCGTCATCGATCTGATCGCCGCCAGCGTCGCCGACCTGCTCGACAAGGCCCACGGGCGCGAGGTGCGTCTCGGCGAAGCGCGGCTCACGCTCGAGACGAAGGGACTCGCCGTCGAGCGCCTCGACCCCGACTGGCGCTCGCGGCTGCTCGGCGCGATCACCAACCCCAACCTCGCGCTGATCCTGATGCTGGTGGGCATCTACGGGCTGATCTTCGAGTTCATGAACCCCGGCGCGCTGGTGCCGGGCACGATCGGCGCAATCAGCCTGCTGCTCGGGCTGTACGCGCTGTCGGCGCTGCCGGTCAACTACGTCGGCGTCGCACTGCTGCTGCTGGGCATCGCGCTGATGGTCGCCGAGGCGTTCACGCCGTCGGTGGGCGTGCTCGGCATCGGCGGCGTCGTCGCGTTCGTGTTCGGCGCGATGCTGCTGTTCGACGCCGACGCGCCGGGCTTCGGCGTCTCGCTGGCGCTGGTCGGCGGCGTCGCGCTCGCGAGCCTCGGCATGACGCTGCTGATCGTGCGCCTGGCGCTCAAGTCCAGGCGCAGCCGCGTCGTGACGGGAGCCGAAGGCATGGTCGGCACCGAGGGCCGCGTGCTCGACTGGGACGGCCGCGCCGGCCACGTGCTCGCCGCTGGTGAACGCTGGGCAGCCGACGGCCCCGAAGGACTGCGCCCCGGCCAGGCCGTGACCGTCACTGCGGTGCACGGGCTGCAACTGAGCGTGCAGCCGGCGCGCGAGGCGTGGCCGGTGCCGCATCACCCCTGACCGCCCCGATGGACCACCCCCTGGAAGCCCTCGACATGTTCTTCGACTTCGCGTTCTACCTGCCCTTCCTCGTGCTCGCGCTCGTCGTGCTCGGCGCGTCGATCCGCATCCTGCGCGAGTACGAGCGCGGCGTCGTGTTCACGCTCGGACGCTTCACCGGCGTCAAGGGCCCGGGCCTGATCCTGCTCGTGCCGTACATCCAGCAGATGGTGCGCGTCGACCTGCGCGTGGCGGTGCTCGACGTGCCGAGCCAGGACGTGATCTCGCGCGACAACGTCTCGGTCAAGGTCAATGCCGTCATCTACTACCGCGTCGTCGAGCCGGCGAAGGCGGTGATCCAGGTGCAGAACTTCCACCAGGCCACCAGCGAGCTCGCGCAGACGACGCTGCGCTCGGTGCTCGGCAAGCACGAGCTCGACGAACTGCTCGCCGAACGCGACAAGATGAATGCCGACATCCAGGAGATCCTCGACCAGCAGACCGACGCCTGGGGCATCAAGGTCGCCAACGTCGAGCTCAAGCACATCGACCTCGGCGAGGGGATGGTGCGCGTGATGGCGCGCCAGGCCGAAGCCGAGCGCGAGCGGCGCGCGAAGATCATCAACGCCGAGGGCGAGGAGCAGGCCGCGCGCAAGCTGCTCGAGGCGGCACGCGTGCTCGGCCAGGCGCCCGAGGCGATGCAGCTGCGCTACCTCAGCACGCTGGCGACGATCGGCATGCAGAACAGCTCGACGATCGTATTCCCGTTCCCGACCGAGTTCGGGCCGCTGCTTCAGAAGTTCGCGCGCGAGGCCACCTCGACGGGCAACGATCGCCCAGCGGCCTAGCCTCCGGAGCGGACGGGCAGCGCGCAACGTGCGCACAGGCCCGGGATCTCCGCCCCGTGCGCCGCGAACCCGGCGCGACGAGCTTCGCTCTGGATGGACTGGGACAGGCGCGGCCGCGACCATTCCTGGGCGGTACCACAGCGTTGACAGACCAGGAAGATGGGATCGTGGTGCGCCGTACCCGGCTCGTGGCACGCGACGAAGCTGCTCGTCGAAGCGACGCGATGCACGAGGTCTTGATCGACAAGGAAGTCCAACGCACGGTACACCGTCATCGGTGCAACGCGGCCATGCACCTCGCGCATCTTTTCGAGCAGGTCGTAGGCCTTCAGCGGCGCGTCGTGGGTCACGAGCAACGCATAGACCTCGGCGCGCAGCGGTGTCCATTGCACACCGCGCGATTCACACAGCCGGCGCGCGCGTTCGAGACGGTCGGACGAAACTGGCAGCGGCATACCATGGCTGGCTGGTGTCGAGGCGCTGCGCTTGTTCACCCTTCAATTGTAGGTAGATACCTGCTGGCGACGTCGCCCAATCGCGCTGCCTAGACCCCAAATGGTCAGCCCTGCTGCCACGCAAGCACCGCTGGGCCAGTCGAGCATCCACGACAACGCGAGACCCGCTGCCGCGACGATCACGGCCGAGGCCAGCACGAACGGCCACGCCCAACCCGCGCGCATCCACAGCGCCGGAGCGATCAGACAGGCGAAGACCAGCACCAAGCCGAGAACGGGCACAGCGACGCTGACGGCAAAGGCAAACACCATGTAGAAAAAAGCGTCACCCGACGATACCCGCGGCAGCCGCCATTTCAGCGCAATAACCAGCGCGGCAGTCACGGCGAGCGCCACGGCCTGCGTCATGTCAGCCCACAACACGTCTGCGGCGAGCATCTGCGCGAGCCGCTCGCCACCGTGCGGGTCAAGCCTGGCTCCGAGCACGGCGAGGCTCGCACCGGCGGCGTAGACAAGACCGATCAGGGCCTCGCGGTACGGCGGCCAGCGCCTGACCAGCCAAGCGACGAACATGCTGCCGGCCAGCGCACCTGCGGCGCTGGCCACCCAGGCCCAGACGCCAAGGTGACCACCGAGCCAGGCTCCTACCCACAGCGATGTGGCAGCTGCCGCCTGCGCCACGGCCAGGTCGATAAACACGATGCCGCGGTCCAGCACACGATGCCCAAGCGGCGCGAGCAGCGCGCAACCGGCCGCCAGCGCCGCCAGAGGCGCCACGAACCACGGCAGGACAGTCACGGCTTCCGGCACCGCAGGCGCTCAGTGCAGTCGCTCGCGCAGCGTCCCCACGACCTTGTCAAACCAGCGTGCGAGCGCATCGGGCTGGGATGGGTCGTCGACAGTGGCCGGCAGCACGATCGGCTGCAGCACCATACCGCCGGACGGCGCCGGCAACCGCTGCGCCAGCCAATGCGCCGGGCGCGGATCCTGGTAGCTCGCGACAACGATGCCAGCCGGCGGATCGGCGTGCAGCGTTTTCAGCACTTGCTGCAGATGACCCGGTGTGGGTGGCATTCCCGGGACCGGTTCGAGGTCGGCGGCAACGACGATTCCCAGCCAGCGCCACAGGTAGGCGAAAGTGCCGTGCTGTACTGCCACGCGCTTGCCACGCAGCGGTGCAGCCTGCGCTTCCCAGGCCAAGATGCGTTGCTGCCAGTCGGCCTCGAACGCGCGAAGTCGCTGCCGGACCGGCTCGGCCTGCGCCGGATCGATTTCGCCGATGCGAGCGGCCAGCGCACGGGCGATCGGGATCATGTGTCGGGGATCGAGGTGGATGTGCGGATTGCCGCGCACGTGCACATGACCCGCGAAGGGGTTCCACGCGCTGCCCGGCGCTGGACGGTCGTCGAGCAGCTCGACGACTTCCTCCGCATAGAACATGCCGGGCGCCGCGTCCTGGACCCGAGGATTGGCTGCGCGCTGCTGCAGCGTGGGCAGCCAGCCCTGCTCAAGCTCGGCGCCGGTGCACACCGCCAGATCGGCACGACGAAGCTGGGCGATCAGCGCCGGGCGCGGCTCGATCTGGTGCGGATCCTGTCGTACGTTCGTGGCTGCCAGCACCTCCGCCTGTGGCAGCAGCACCCGCGTCAGCGCCGCCCACTCGGCCTCGCACGCGAAGACTGACATCGCCCGGACTGGAAGTCCGGCCGAAAGTGCGATCGCGAGGCCGGCGACGAGCCGCCACCCCAGCATGCCGCGCGGCCCGATCGCTGGCGGCACGGCAGAACAGGCAACATCGATCTTCATCGGCGTCTCAGTAAGTGTGCGCCGGGTGTGCGCCGAGACTGAACACGTACTGCAGCTGCACCGAATGGCGCGCCGCGTCGTCGAGCCCCTTGGCGTGGCGTTGCGTCGTGAACTGCAAACGCAGCGTCTGCAAGTGGGTCGGCTTCCACGCGACCATGACCGCATGCTCGTCCAGATGCACGGGGTGGAAATGATCGCCGTGTGGCGACAGCGCGCGCAGCCGATCCGTGCGCCAGCCGACCTCCCAGCCCGGCCGAAAGCGCCAGACGGCGGCGATCGACGAGGCCTGGTGACGGTCATCGCCGTCGGCGTGTCCGCCCAGGCCGGTGACGAAAGAGTGTTCAGCCAACACGCGAAGCTCCCGGTTGGCGGCATTGCCGTCGGGGGCCCACTTCCAGGCTGCATCGAACATCCACAGATGCCGGCCGCCGAACCGGGCCCCATGCACGTGTGCGTGGTCATGGTCATCGTCATGGCCGTGATCGTCGCCATGCACGGCCTCAAGGCGGTTGTGGACATATGCAATGCCGAGCTGCCAACTGTGCATCGTCCCGACATCGCCACCCGCCTTGGTCGAAAACGTCCAGCTGCCCACCGCCGGCTGACGGACTGCATCAGGGACGAGCTGCCGGCCGCGAAACGCCTCGACACCAACGCGCCAGTACAGCGGCGTAGGCAACAGCCAGTTCACCCGCACGCCGTCGTCGAACCAGTGGCCACCAAGAAAGGCGCGGTAGGCGAGCGGCCGTTCGGCAAAGTCGTCGGCGTGCGGATGGCGCTCGTTGAGGTAGCCAACCTGAGCCAGGAATCGGCCCAGGCGCAGCGTCAGACCCGCCGGCAGACTGCGGGTCTGCAACCAAAGCTCTTCGAGCTCGACCTCGATGCGGCCGTCGTGCGCATGCGCGGCAACAGTCGCCTGGCCTTCCAGCGCGGCACCGACCGGACCCCACGCAGTGACGTCGCTCGGACCGAGCCCCAGTCCCCGCTCGCGCGATCCGAATGCAGTGGCGCGAGACGTCGTGCCGACGTCGACCACGGCGCCGAACCGCCACGCCTGCGCGTCAGACGCCGCGGCCGGCGTAACGGTACCGAGCGCGAGCAGCAAGACGGGCAGCGCCCGAACCGCGGCATCAGGCAGGCATCGACGCTTCATCGCCATATTCCCAGCCATACGATCGCCGACGGGACATATCCAAGGTCTCGGCGCTCAAGGACGGTCCCGTCATGGGCATTGATGCTCACAAGCTGCCTGGCCACCGGGTCACTGAGGTAGATCACGTCGCGCGCTCCGTTGGCCGAAATTGCCGGCCATGGCGCAGCCGTGGGCATGCCGGCAACGACTTGAGCGTTGCCGGCTGCGCGCCATGTCGGGCCATCCCGCACCAGTTGGTGCAGCCGCCCGAGGCTGTCGAGGACGAAGAAACGCTGGCCACTGCGGTCGAAGCCGTGCGCCCGGCGAACGACGCCTTCGGCAAGGTCTTGAATTACCAGTTCCGTGGCGACGCCGGCGGCGGCGTCGATCGCGAAGAAGCGCGTCGTCGCCGTGGCACCGCTGCCGGCGTTGCCGATGCCGATGACGTGTCCGGCCAGGCGTGGATGACCGGCGATCGTGCCGATGCGGATCGGCGTCGGCACGTGGCGAGCCTGCACGCTCCCGTCGGCCCCTGTCGTCGCGACGAGCACACCATCCTGACAACCGACCACCGTGTGCCGGTCCAGCGTCGTGAAACTGCCGTGCATACCCTCGCACCGAACTTCGTCGATACGGCGTATGAACGAGTACCCCGCACCCTGGCGCCGCCACTGTTCGAGGTGGGTCGGCAGCGTCGTCGACGCATCGGCGGCGCGGTGGACGGTCAGCAGCCAGTCGCCCCAGGGCTCGGCCAGACCATGGATCGAAACCGTCAGATCGAGCCCTGCGACGACGGACCCTCGCCCGATCGAGTCGTCGGTGATCAGCCGTACCGCTGCGGTACGCACTGGCGCGGATGCGGCGTCGCCGTCGAAGAAGACCGCCGCCTGCACGCCTGACTGCACGTCGTAGTGCGTCGGGCGCGGCCCCTGCAGCCGCCACGCCATCGGGCGACTGTCGCGCTTGTAGTCGTGCAGGTGGTCGCCGTGGTCCTCCTGCCAGATGCCGCCGTCGACGAACTGCACCTGATCTTGCAGGCGCTGCACGACGACGGCATAGCGCCCGCCGGGGCTCGCGTAGACGGCCGAAGGTGGATGTTCCAGCGCATGCGCCGCGACGGGCCACGATGTGTCGTCGAGGTCGTATATCCGAAGCGTCGTCGCGTCCTGCTCGGCCACGACGAGTCGGCCCGCGGTGTCGATGAAACGATCGTCGTGATCATGACCACCGCCGCCACCGCCACCACACCCAGCGAACATGACCGCGATGCTCAGCGCGGCAATCCATACGCCACCGAGTCGACGACGAACATCGATCCTGCGACCGCGGAACTGCGGCATGGCTCTCCTCCTTTGCACTGCAACCGGCGCAGCCCCGTCCCGGAAGCAACAGGGACTCGCTAAATAGTGATGTTATCACATCACACACTGTGCTGGGCAAAGGTCTTGCCGCACACGGCAACGTTACGTTAGCCGGCGGACCAGCTGGGGCGACGCTTGTCGATGAAGGCCTGCACGCCCTCGAGCGCGGCCTCGTCCATCATGTTGCACGCCATCGTCTGCTCGGCGTCGGCGTAGGCGGCCTCGATGCCCTTCTCGAGCTGGCGGTAGAACAGCGCCTTGCCCATCGCCACCGCGACGCGCGGCTTCGCGACGATCGCGGCCACCAGCCGCTCGACTTCGGCGTCGAGCTGGTCGGGCTCGGCGACGCGGTTGACGAGGCCCTTGGCCTTGGCCTCGTCGGCGTCGATGAACTCGCCGGTGACGAGCATCTCGAACGCCGCCTTGCGCCCGAGGTTGCGGCTCAGCGCGACGCTCGGCGTCGAGCAGAACAGGCCGAGGTTGACGCCGCTGACGGCGAACTTCGCGCCGCGTGCGGCCACCGCGAGGTCGCACATCGCCACCAGCTGACAGCCCGCGGCGGTGGCGATGCCGTGCACGCGCGCCACCACCGGCACCGGCAGCTTCTGCAGGCTCATCATCATGCGACCGCACTGGCCGAACAGGCGCTCGTAGTAGCCCAGCGACGGCTGCGCGCGCATCTCTTTCAGGTCGTGGCCGGCGCAGAACGCCTTGCCGGCGCCGGCGATCACGACGACGCGCGCCGTCTCGTCCTTCGCGATCGCATCGAGCTCGCGCTGCAGCGCCGCGAGCATCGCTTCCGACAGCGAATTGAACGCCTGCGGCCGGTTCAGCGTCAGCGTGATGACGCCGCGCGCGTCCTTCGCGTAGCACACCAGCGGGTCGTCGGTGGTCAGCATCGTCGCTCTCCTGTCTCCTGGATTGCGGGCCCGGCGCACAGGCGCCATCGTGCATCGTAGCGCCTCGCGGCAGGGCCGCACGCTGGCCTACAGTGGCGGCGAGATGACCGCCACCGTTCCCCACCCCGACATCACTGGCACTGCGCTCGCTCCACGTGACGCAAAGCGCCTGCGCGACGACGCCGCAGTGGCCGACGCCGGCGGTGCGCTGACTGCCGCGCAGCGCGCGCTGGTGCACCGCCGCGGCTGGCTGGGCACGCTGGCACCGCGCGCCGTTGGCGGCGCCGAGTGGCCACTGCCGCGGGTCGTCGCGCTCGAGGAGGCGCTGGCCGAGGCCGACGGCAGCACCGCCTGGGTCGTCACGCTGTGTGCCGGCGCTGCGTGGTTCGCCGGGTTCTGGCCGCCGGCGCTGGCGCGCGATGTGCTGGCCACGCACCGGGCATGCGTGGCCGGCAGTGGCGCCGCGACCGGCCGCGCCGAACACGACGGCGACGGCTGGCGACTGCAGGGACGCTGGGCCCACGCCAGCGGCGCCCCGTGGGCGACACACTTCACCGTCAACGCCGTGCTGCACCAGCACGGCGTGCCACTGCACGATGCCGGCGGTGCACCGCGCGTGGCCGCCTTCGTCGTACCGGCGCGCTGCGTGCACGTCGAGCCGACGTGGCGCGCGATCGGGCTGCGCGCGAGTGCGTCGCACGCGTTGCGCATCGACGGCGCGTGGGTGCCGGCGTCGCACCGTTTCGTGATCGACGCCGCGCACGCGACCCACGACGGTCCGCTGTGGCGCTTTCCGTTCCGCGCGCTGGCCTTCGCGACGCTGGCGGCGGTGACCTGCGGCATCGCGCGCCACTTCGTCGCGCTGGCCATGCCGGCCGTCGCGGTGCGACTGGCCAGCGAAGGCGCCGCATCGCCGCTGCGCGAGGCCGCACGCGATGCGCCGCGGCAGTTGACGCAGGCGCGCGACGCATTCTACGCCCGGCTCGACGCGGCGTGGGCGCGCGTCGAAGCCGGGCTGCCCGCGCACGACGCAGCGGCCGCCGTCGAGGCGGCCGCGCGCGAACTCGTCCACGCGGCGCGGCGCGCCGTCGACGACCTCTACCCGGCCTGCGGGCTGCCGGCCGCCGACGCCGGCTCCGACATCAACCGCGTCTGGCGCGACCTGCACACAGCCACCCTGCACGCGCTGTGGTGGACCTGAGCGCAGGCGCACAGCGCGCTACCCGATCGCGCTGGCGGACTTCGCCCGCTCGCGCAGCTGGAACTTCTGGATCTTGCCGGTCGACGTCTTCGGGATCTCCTCGAAGCGGATTTCGCGCGGCACCTTGTAGCCGGCCAGCTGGGTGCGGCAGTGCGCGACCAGCTCGTCGGCGGTGACGCTGGCACCGGGCTTGAGCTCGACGTAGGCCAGCGGCGTCTCGCCCCACTTCGGGTCGGGCTTGGCGACCACGGCGCACGCGAGCACCGCCGGGTGGCGGTACAGGGCGTCCTCGACCTCGATCGAGCTGATGTTCTCGCCGCCGCTGATGATCACGTCCTTGCTGCGGTCGCGGATCTTGACGTAGCGGTCCGGCTCGAGCACCGCGAGGTCGCCGGTGTGGAACCAGCCGCCCTCGAAGGCCTTGGCGGTCGCCGACGGGTTCTTCAGGTAGCCCTTCATCACGATGTTGCCGCGGAACATGATCTCGCCCATCGTCTGCCCGTCGGCCGGCACTTCCTGCATCGTCTGCGGGTCCATCACCGTCATGCCGTCCTGCAGCGCGTAGCGCACGCCCTGGCGGCCGTTCAGGCGCGTCTGCTCGGCCAGGCTCTGGCGCGCCCAGCTGTCGCGCTTGACCGCCACCGACGCCGGCCCGTAGACCTCCGTCAGCCCGTAGACGTGCGTGATGTCGAAGCCGATGCGCGCCATGCCCTCAATCATCGCCGCCGGCGGTGCCGCGCCTGCGACCATGCCCTTGACGCCGTGCACGCCCTCGCGCCACTCGGGCGGTGCATTGACGATCAGGTTGTGCACGATCGGCGCCGCGCAGTAGTGCGTGACGCCGTGCTCGCGCATCGCGTCGAGGATCGCGCGCGCCTCGACGCGGCGCAGGCACACGTGCACACCGGCCTGCAGCGCCACCGTCCATGGGAAGCACCAGCCGTTGCAGTGGAACATCGGCAGCGTCCACAGGTACTTCGGAAACGGCGGCATCGTCCACGTCACGGCGTTGCCCACCGCGTTGAGGTACGCGCCGCGGTGATGCGTGACGACGCCCTTCGGGTCGCCCGTCGTGCCGCTGGTGTAGCTCACCGCGATCGCGTCCCACTCGTCGGCCGCACCCTCGAGCCTGGGCAGCGGCGCGTGGGCGGCCAGCAGCGCCTCGTACTCGTGCGCGCCGAGGCGCTCGCCGCCGCCGGTGTACTCGCTGTCGCAGACGTCGATCACGACCACCTCGCGGCCGTGCTGTTCGCGCAGCAGGCGCAGCGCCTCGCGCACCGTCGGCGCGAACTCGCGGTCGGTGAGCAGCACCTTGGCCTCGCAGTGGGCCATCTGCCACGCCAGCAGCGGCGCATCGAGCCGCGTGTTCAGCGTGTTGAGTACGGCGTTGATCGCCGGCACCGCGTAGTGCGCCTCGACCATCTCGGGCGTGTTGGCGAGCATCGTGCTGACGGTGTCGAGCCGCCCGACACCCAGCGCGCGCAGCGCGGCGCCGAGCCGCGCCGCGCGCTCGCGGCACTGCGCCCACGTGTAGCGGCGCGCGCCGTGGATCACGGCCGGCAAGTCGCCGAAGACCTCGGCGCTGCGCTCGACGAAGCTCGTCGGCGTCAGCGCCGCGAAGTTGGCCGCGTTGCGGTCCAGGTGCTCTTCGTAGATGTTCTTCGTGCTCATCGTGGCGCCTCATCGGGGCCCAGGCCCCTCTTGCCATGGCCGGGCGTCCGTATGGTAATCAGGCGCGCCGCGTTGGCCATGGCCCGCGCACCGTCGACGTTAGGCACAAACCCGATGGCGGGCAGCGCGGCCGCCACCGAATAATGCCGCCGTTCAATCAGACAACGGCGGCGTGCTGCGCTGCCTCCCGATGACCACCGACGTCATCCTCGAGACCCGCGGTCTCGTCAAAGAATTCAAGGGCTTCGTGGCCGTCGCCGGCGTCGACCTGCGGGTGCGCCGCGGCACGATCCACGCACTCATCGGACCCAACGGTGCCGGCAAGACGACCTGCTTCAACCTGCTGACCAAGTTCCTGCCGCCCACGCGCGGGCAGATCCTCTACGAGGGCAGCGACATCACGGCCGAGAAGCCGGCGCAGATCGCGCGCCGCGGCATCGTCCGCTCGTTCCAGATCTCGGCCACGTTCCCGCACCTGACAGTGCTGGAGAACGTGCGCGTGGCACTGCAGCGCCAGCTCGGCACGTCGTTCCACTTCTGGCGCTCCGAGCGCACGCTCGATGCGCTCAACGGCCGCGCGCTCGAGCTGCTCGACACCGTCGGGCTGCGCGAATTCGCCAACGTCGTCACCGTCGAGCTGCCCTACGGCCGCAAGCGCGCGCTCGAGATCGCGACGACGCTGGCGATGGAACCGAAGCTGATGCTGCTCGACGAGCCGACGCAGGGCATGGGCCACGAGGACGTCGACCTCGTCACGCAGCTGATCAAGAAGGTCGCCGCCAACCGCACCGTGCTGATGGTCGAGCACAACATGAACGTCGTCGCGCGCATCGCCGACACGATCACCGTGCTGGCACGAGGGGCCGTGATCGCCGAGGGCCGATACGAGCAGGTGTCGAAGAACCCGCAGGTGCTCGAAGCCTACATGGGCAGCGCCGAGGTCGAACTGCAGGGCGCACATGGCTGAAGGCGTCGAGCTGCTGCGGTTGACGGACGTGCACGCCTGGTACGGCGAGTCGCACATCCTGCACGGCGTCGACCTCCAGGTGCACCGCGGCGAAGTCGTCACGCTGCTCGGCCGCAACGGCGCCGGGCGCACGACGACGCTGCGCGCGATCCTCGGACTGGTCGGTCGGCGCAGCGGGTCGATCATGATCAACGGCACCGAGGCGATCGGCCTGCCACCGCACGCGATCGCGCACCTGGGCGTGGGCTACTGCCCCGAGGAGCGCGGCATCTTCGCCAGCCTGACCTGCGAGGAGAACCTGCTGCTGCCGCCCGCGGTCGCCTCCGGCGGAATGAGCCTGGACGAGATCTACGCGATGTTCCCCAACCTGAAGGAGCGCCGTTCGAGCCCCGGCGGAAGGCTCTCGGGCGGCGAGCAGCAGATGCTGTCGGTGGCGCGCATCCTGCGCACCGGCGCGAAGCTGCTGCTCCTCGACGAGATCTCCGAGGGGCTGGCGCCAGTGATCGTGCAGGCGCTGGGCCGCGCGATCCGCACGCTGCGCGACAAGGGACTGACGATCGTGATGGTCGAGCAGAACTTCCGCTTCGCCGCGCCGCTGGCCGACCGTTTCTACGTGATCGAGCACGGCCGCGTGATCGAGTCGTTCGCCGCCAGCGAGCTGGCGGCCAAGCAGGACATGCTGCACGAGGTGCTCGGCGTGTGAGGGCCGGCGCGAGCCGGATCGGTGATTCGACCAAAGAAAGGGACAAGTCCATGAAGCTGCGTATCGTGTCGGCGCTCGTCGCGGCCGCCTGCGCCCTCGGCGCGGGCGGCGCTCAGGCGCAGATCTCCGATGGCGTGATCAAGATCGGCGTGATGAACGACATGTCGGGCCTGTACGCCGACATCTCGGGGCCGGGGGCACTGGTCGCCGCGCGTCTCGCCGTGGAGGACTTCGGTGCCGCCGCCAAGGGGCTCAAGGTCGAGATCCTCGGTGCCGACCATCAGAACAAGCCCGACGTGGGGTCGACGATCGCGCGCAGCTGGTACGACCGTGACGGCGTCGACGTCATCGTCGACGTGCCGACCTCGTCGGTGGCGCTGGCGATCAACCAGATCACGCGCGAGAAGGGCAAGGCCTTCCTCGTCTCGGGCGCGGCCACCGCCGACCTGACCGGCAAGGCGTGCAGCCCGAACACGATCCACTGGACCTACGACACCTGGATGCTCGCCAACGGCACCGGCAGTGCGATCGTCAAGACCGGCGGCGACACCTGGTTCTTCCTGACCGCCGACTACGCGTTCGGCCATGCGCTCGAGCGCGACACCGAGGCCGTCGTCGTCAAGAACGGCGGCAAGGTGGTCGGCAAGGTCCGCCACCCCTTCCCCGGCACTGACTTCAGCTCGTTCCTGCTGCAGGCGCAGGCGTCGAAGGCCAAGATCATCGGCCTGGCCAATGCGGGCGGCGACACGATCAACTCGATCAAGCAAGCCGCCGAGTTCGGTCTGACCCGCCGCGGGCAGAACCTCGCCGGGATGCTGGTGTTCATCAACGACATCCACAGCCTCGGTCTGAACACCGCGCAGGGGCTGATCCTGACGGAGACCTTCTACTGGGACCTCAACGACCAGACCCGCGCGTGGTCCAAGCGCTTCGCGGAGCGCCACAACGGCCGCATGCCGTCGATGGTGCAGGCGGGCGTCTACTCGGCGGTGCTGCACTACCTGAAGGCGGTGGAGGCGCTCAAGAGCGACGACGGCACCAAGGTCATCGAACAGATGAAGAAGATGCCCACCGATGACCCCCTGTTCGGCAAGGGGTCGATCCGCGCCGACGGCCGCAAGATCCACCCGGCGTACCTGTTCGAGGTCAAGACCCCGGCCGAGTCGAAGGGGCCGTGGGACTACTACAAGCTGCGCGCGACGATCCCGGCCGCCGAAGCCTTCCGCCCGCTGAACCAGGGCGAATGCCCGCTCGTCAAGTGAGCGCCCCCGGCGGCTGAGCCTCCACGCCGGCGCCGCGCACGCGCGGCGCCGGCCCATTCGACGCGCCATGACCGAGATCTTCGGGATCCCCACGCAGGCCCTGTTCGGGCAGCTGCTGATCGGCCTCATCAACGGGGCGTTCTACGCGCTGCTGTCACTCGGGCTGGCCGTGATCTTCGGCCTGCTCAACATCATCAACTTCACGCACGGCGCGCAGTACATGATGGGCGCGTTCGTCGCGTGGTGGCTGCTCAACAAGTTCGGGCTGGGCTACTGGTGGGCGCTGCTGATCGCGCCGCTGGTCGTCGGCGCCACCGGCGTCGTGATCGAGCGCACGATGCTGTCGCGCCTGTACAAGCTCGACCACCTCTACGGCCTGCTGCTGACCTTCGGCCTGGCGCTGATCATCCAGGGCCTGTTCCGCCAGCAGTACGGCTCCTCCGGCCAGCCCTACGCGATTCCCGAGGCGCTGCAAGGCGGTCAGAACCTGGGCTTCATGTTCCTGCCGAACTACCGGGCGTGGATCATCGTCGCCTCGCTGATCGTGTGCCTGGCCACCTGGTACGTCATCGAGCGCACCAAGCTCGGCGCCTACCTGCGCGCAGCCACCGAGAACCCGCAGCTCGTGCAGGCGTTCGGGATCAACGTGCCGCGCATGATCACGCTGACCTACGGCTTCGGCGTCGCGCTGGCCGCGCTGGCCGGCGTGATGGCCGCGCCGATCTACCAGGTCAGCCCCCAGATGGGCGCGGACCTGATCATCGTCGTCTTCGCCGTCGTCGTCATCGGCGGCATGGGCTCGATCCTCGGCTCGGTGGTCACCGGATTCGGGCTCGGCCTGGTCGAAGGGCTGACCAAGGTCTTCTACCCCGAAGCCTCGAGCACGGTGATCTTCATCATCATGGCCATCGTGCTGCTCGTGCGTCCTGCCGGGCTGTTCGGAACACAGAAATAGCGATGAGCGCCCCCACCTCCCCCCTCGCGCGAGGCGCGATCGCGCCGGCCGACAGCGGTGCGCGCCGCGACGCTCAGGCGCGTCTGCACCTGACGCTGTTCGTCGTGATGGCGCTGTTCTTCGCCGTCGCGCCGGCCGTGGCCTACCCGGTGTTCCTGATGAAGGTGATGTGCTTCGCGCTGTTCGCCTGCGCGTTCAACCTGCTGATCGGCTTCGGCGGGCTGCTGTCGTTCGGCCACGCGATGTTCCTCGGCTCGGCGAGCTATGCGTCGGCGCACGCGGCCAAGGTGTGGGGGTTCAACCCCGAGTTCGCGATCCTGTTCGGCACGCTGTGCGCCGGCCTGCTCAGCGTCGTCGCGGGCTCGCTCGCGATCCGCCGCCAGGGCATCTACTTCGCGATGATCACGCTCGCACTGGCGCAGATGGTGTTCTTCTTCAGCCTGCAGGCGCCCTTCACGGGCGGCGAAGATGGCATCCAGGCGGTGCCGCGCGGGCACCTGTTCGGCGTCGTGGACCTGTCGCAGCCGCTGGCGATGTACGCCGTCGTGCTCGCGGTGTTCCTCGGCGGCTTCGCGCTGATCTACCGCATCGTGCATTCGCCGTTCGGCCAGGTGCTCAAGGCGATCCGCGAGAACGAGAACCGTGCGATCTCGCTCGGCTACGACACCGACCGCTACAAGCTCGTCGCGTTCGTGCTCTCCGGGACGCTGGCCGGCCTGGCCGGCGCGACCAAGGCCATCGTGTTCCAGCTCGCGTCGCTGACCGACGTGCACTGGACGATGTCGGGCGAGGTCGTCCTGATGACGCTGGTCGGCGGGCTGGGCACGATCTTCGGCCCCATCGTCGGCGCCGCGGTGATCGTGACGATGCAGAACTACCTCGCGCCGCTGGGCGCGTGGGTCACCGTCGTGCAAGGCGTGATCTTCGTCGTGTGCGTGCTGGCGTTTCGGCGCGGCATCGTCGGCGAGATCGGGCACGCACTGAAGAAGTCGCTGTAGGCGCTGCCGCAGCGGCGCCGTGTGCGCGCGGCCGTCACTCGACGACGGTCACCGACTGCTCGCGCAGGTATTGCGGCAGGTACCAGAACGAGCCGATCGCCTTGCCGGTGCTGCCGCTGCCCTTCCAGCCACCGAAGGGCTGGTAGCCGGGCCACGCGCCGGTGGTCGCACCCTGCGGCCGGTTCACGTAGGTGACGCCGGCCTCGATGCGGTCGAGGAACACCTCGACTTCGTCGGGGGCACCGTAGAAGCCTGCCGTCAGGCCGTAGTCGCTGTCGTTGGCGCGCGCCAGCGCCTCGTCGAGGGACTCGACCTCGCCGACGAGCACGAGCGGCAGGAACAGCTCGTCGCGCCACAGGCGGTGCCCATAGGGCATGCGCGCCACGGTCGGCGCGACGAAGTGGCCGTGCGCGAAGTCGCCGGCCTGCAGCACCTCGCCGCCGACGTCGATGCGGCCGCCGGCGCGGATCTCGTCGACCGCCCGCCGGTAACGCGCCACCGCGGCGGCGTTGATCACCGGCCCCATCCAGTGCGCCGCGAGCACCGGATCGCCGATCGCGATCGCGCGCGTGCGCTCGACGAGCCGCTCGCGCAGCGCGTCGGCGACGCTGCGCTCGACGTACACGCGCGAGCACGCCGAACATTTCTGCCCCTGCAGCCCGAATGCCGACCGCACGATGCCGGTGGCGGCGCGGTCCAGATCGGCGTGGCGCGTGACGATGGCCGGGTTCTTGCCCCCCATCTCGGCGATCACCGGCCGCGGGCGCGTGCCGGCGGCGAAGCGGCGCAGCAGCGCCGTGCCGACCTCGTGCGATCCGGTGAACGTGACGCCGGCGACGTCGGGCGCACCCACCAACGCGTCGCCGACCTCGCCCCCGGCGCCGGCGACGAGGTTGACGACGCCCGGCGGCAGTGCCGCCTCTTCGAACACGTCCATCAGCAGCCGCCCGCTCCACGGCGTGTCGCTGGCGGTCTTGAACACCACCGTGTTGCCCGCCACCAGCGCCGCGCCGACCGGCCCGCCGGCCAGCGCGAACGGGAAGTTGAACGGAGCGATCACGGCCCACACGCCGTAAGGCCGCAGCCGCGTGCGGTTGTGGCTGCGCCAGCCCGGCAGCGGGTCGTCGGGCAGCGCCCGCTCGAAGCCGTCGGCTTCTTCCATGCGGTCGCAGTACCAGGCGATCAGGTCGGCCGTCTCCTGCACCTCGCCGAGCGCCTCCATGCGGTTCTTGCCGACCTCCAGCGCCACCGCGGCGGCCAGATCGAACACCCGCGCCTCGATGCGCTGTGCCGCGCGGCGCAGCAGCGCGACGCGCTCGCGCCAGGGTGTGGCCGCCCAGGCGGGCGCGGCCGCGCGCGCGGCGTCCACCGCGGCCCGCGCGTCGGCGGCGGTGCCGGCGGCGAAGCGCCCGAGCTGCAGGCGCGCGTCGGCAGGCGCGCGCTTGTCGATCCACTGCGCACCGCCACGGCGCTGCCCGCCGATCGTCATCGCGTGGTCGGCGCCGAGCTGCGCCCGCACGCGCTGCAGGGCCTCGTCGAAGCGCTCGTGCAGCTGCGCCGGCGGGTCGAACATCGTCGCGTAGGTCAGGCGGAAGGCGGGGGTCGTGTCGCTCATCGTCTCGCTGGGTCAGGGGTCGAAGGAATCGCGCTGCCACGCAGCCGGTCACGCGCCCGCCTTCGCGAGCGCCTGGTCGATGTCCCACAGGATGTCGTCGACGTGCTCGAGACCGACCGACATGCGGATCATGTCGGGCGTGACACCGGCGGCGCGCTGCTGCGCCTCGTCGAGCTGGCGGTGCGTCGTCGACGCCGGGTGGATCACGAGCGTGCGCACGTCGCCGATGTTGGCGAGGTGGCTCATGAACTGCGCCGCCTCGATGAACCGCACGCCGGCGTCGAGCCCGCCGTCGATCCCGAACGCGAGCAGCCCCGACGCACCCGGCGCGCCATCGACGTGGCGCATCTGGCGCGCCAGCAGCGCGTGCTGCGGGTGGTCGGGCAGCCCGGGGTAGTTGACCCAGCCGACCTTGGGATGCGCGCGCAGGAACTCGGCGACGCGGCGCGCGTTCGTGCAGTGCCGCTCC
Organism: Calidifontimicrobium sp. SYSU G02091; assembly: GCF_022631395.1. NCBI lineage: Bacteria > Pseudomonadati > Pseudomonadota > Betaproteobacteria > Burkholderiales > Sphaerotilaceae > Azohydromonas > Calidifontimicrobium sp. SYSU G02091. The sequence goes on along the minus strand of NZ_JALBGB010000004.1, from coordinate 143,983 downwards.
ATGCGCACGTGCAGCGTCTCGACGCCCTGCAGGATCTGCCACGCGCTCATCGGCGCGAGCGCCGCGCCGTACACGCGCAGCGTCTCCATGCGGCAGCGCATCGTGAAGCCGAAGTCGCCGAAGGTCTCGTAGAAGCGCACGCCGTGGTAGCCGGGGCTCGGCTCGGTCATGCCGGGGAACTTGCCGTTGTCCCACGGAAACTTGCCGCTCTCGACGACGACGCCGCCCAGCGTCGTGCCGTGGCCGGCGAGGTACTTCGTCGCGCTGTGCACGACGACGTCGGCGCCGTGCGCGATCGGGTTGCACAGGAAGGGGCTCGGCACCGTGTTGTCGATCACCAGCGGCACGCCGTGCGCGTGCGCGACGTCGGCCACCGCGGCGATATCGAGCACTGCGAGGCTCGGGTTGCCCAGGCTCTCGGCGAACACCGCGCGCGTGTTCGGCCGCATCGCGGCGGCGAACGCCTCGGGCCGCGTCGCGTCGACGAACGTCGTCTCGACGCCGAACTTCGCGAGGTTGACGGCGAGCATCGTCACGGTGCCGCCGTACAGCGCCCCGGCAGCGACGACGTGGTCGCCGGCCTGCAGGATCGTCATCAGCGCGAGCGCCTCGGCGGCCATGCCGCTCGCGGCGGCCACCGCGGCGCGGCCGCCCTCGAGCGCGGCGACGCGCTCCTCGAGCGCAGCCACCGTCGGGTTGGACAGCCGCGAGTAGACGTTGCCGAAGGTCTGCAGGTTGAACAGCGCCGCGGCGTGGTCGGCGCTGTCGAACACGAAGCTCGTCGTCTGGTAGATCGGCAGCGCGCGCGCGCCGGTCGCGGCATCGGGGATCTGGCCGGCGTGGATCGCCAGCGTTTCGGGGTGGAAGCGGCGGTCGGCCACGGTGTGCCTTCTGCGGTCGTGTCAGTGCGGCCGCTTGGCCGAGATCACGCCGGTGTTGACGCCGACCCAGTGCAGGCCGCCGAACAGGCGCGCGTGCTCGATCTTGACGCAGCGGTCCATGACGCTGTCGAGGCCGGCGGCGCGTGCGATCGCGTCGGCCTCGGCGTTGGCCACGCCGAGCTGCTGCCACAAGCACTTCGCGCCGATCGCCACCGCGCTCGCCGCGATCGGCGGCAGGTCGGCGGGCTTGCGGAACACGTCGACCATGTCGACCGGGAACGGGATGTCCTCGAGCCGCGCATAGCTCTTCTCGCCGAGGATCTCGGGGTACTTCGGGTTGACCGGCACGATGCGGTAGCCCTTGCCCTGCAGGTAACTGGCGGCGAAGTAGCTCGGCCGGAACCAGTCGGCCGACAGGCCGACGACGGCGATCGTGCGGCAGGTGCGCAGGATGCGGCGCAGCGTGGCGATGTCGTCTTGCATGCTGGGCGCCGACTGTAGCGGGCCGGACACGGATCACAATCGTGGCTTCCCTGCCCCCGCGACCCGTATCCGACCGTCTCTTGACCGACCCGACCGCCATGAGCCACGTCCTGCACCGCCAGCTGAAGTCCCCCCTGCCCGTCGCCGTCGGCGGCGAAGGCTGCTGGCTGATCGACCGCGACGGTCGCCGCTACCTCGACGCATCGGGGGGCGCCGCCGTCTCGTGCCTCGGCCACGGCCACCCCGACGTGATCGCCGCGATGCACGCGCAGATCGACCGCCTGGCCTACGCGCACACGAGCTTCTTCACGACCGAGGTCGCCGAACAGCTCGCCGACCACCTCGTCGCGCACGCGCCGCCCGGCACGAGCCACGCCTATTTCGTCAGCGGCGGCTCGGAGGCGGTCGAGGCGGCGCTGAAGATGGCGCGGCAGTACTTCGTCGAGATCGGGCAGCCGCAGCGCGAGCACTTCATCGCCCGGCGCCAGAGCTACCACGGCAACACGCTCGGCGCGCTCGCGGTGGGCGGCAACGAGTGGCGAAGGCGCCAGTTCGCGCCGCTGCTGATCCCGGTCACGCACGTCTCGCCGTGCTACGAGTACCGCGACCGGCGTGCCGACGAGACGCCCGAGCAGTACGGCCGTCGGCTGGTGGCCGAGCTCGCCGAGGCGATCGACCGCCTCGGCGGCGACCGTGTGATCGCCTTCGTCGCCGAGACGGTCGTCGGCGCGACCGCCGGCGCGTTGACGCCGGTGCCGGGGTACCTGAAGGGCGTGCGCGAGCTGTGCGACCGCCACGGCATCCTGCTGATCCTCGACGAAGTGATGTGCGGCATGGGCCGCACCGGCACGCTGCACGCGTGCGAGCAGGAAGGCGTCGTGCCCGACCTGCTGACGGTCGCGAAGGGCCTCGGCGGCGGCTACCAGCCGATCGGCGCCGTGCTCGCGCAGCGGCGCATCGTCGACGCGTTCGCGCGCGGCAGCGGCATGTTCCACCACGGCCACACCTACATCGGCCACGCGGTGGCGTGCGCGGCGGCGCTCGCGGTGCAGCAGGTCATCGAGCGCGACGCGCTGCTCGAGCGCGTGCAGCGGCAGGGGTACGGCCTCGCCGAGCGGCTGCACGCCGCGCTCGGCGCGCACCCGCACGTCGGCGACGTCCGCGGCCGCGGGCTGTTCTGGGGCATCGAGCTGGTGGCCGACCGCGCGACGAAGGCGCCGTTCGACCCCGCGCGCCGGCTGCACGCGGCCGTCAAGCGCGAGGCGATGGCGCGCGGGCTGATGGTCTACCCGATGGGCGGCACGATCGACGGACAGCGCGGCGACCACGTGCTGCTCGCGCCGCCGTTCATCGTGTCGGATGCCGAGCTCGACGCGATCGTCGAGCGGCTCGCCGCGGCGATCGATGCGGCGCTGGCGGCCACCGCCGCATGAGCCGCCGCTGCGGTGAAACCCGCGGGTGACGCCACGCCGCCGGTGCAAGAATCCACGCTTCGCGCCGCGTCGACGACGCGGCCACCCCCATCGCATCCAGGAGTGACAGCATGACCTCGATCCGCAAGATCCCCGCCCTGCGCCCGCTGCTCGCCGCCGCCGCGCTGGCGCTCGCGCTGCCGGCCACGCCGGCGCTCGCGCAGCAGAAGTTCATCACGATCGGCACCGGCGGCGTCACCGGCGTGTACTACGCCGCCGGCGGCGCGATCTGTCGCCTGATGAACAAGGACCGCGCCAAGCACGGCATCCGCTGCTCGGTCGAATCGACCGGCGGCTCGGTGTTCAACATCAACACGATCCGCTCGGGCGACCTCGACTTCGGCGTCGCGCAGTCCGACTGGCAGTACCACGCGATGAACGGCACCAAGGCGTTCGAGAAGGACGGCAAGTTCGCCGACCTGCGCGCCGTGTTCTCGCTGCACCCCGAGCCGTTCACGGTGCTCTCGCGCAAGGAAGCCAACATCACCAAGATCGACGACCTCAAGGGCAAGCGCGTGAACATCGGCAACCCGGGCTCGGGCACTCGCGCGTCGATGGAAGAGCTGATGAATGCGCTCGGTTGGACGACGCGCGACTTCGCGCTCGCCGCCGAACTGAAGGCCGACGAGCACGGCCCGGCGCTGTGTGACAACAAGATCGACGCCTTCTTCTACGGCGTCGGCCACCCGAGCGCCAACATCCAGGACCCGATCACGACCTGCGGCGCGCGCCTCGTGCCGCTGCAGCACCCGGCGATCGACAAGCTCGTCGCCGGCGCGCCGTACTACGCCAAGGTCAACATCCCCGGCGGGCTGTACGCCGGCCACCCGAACCCGACGCCCACCTACGGCGTGATGGCCACCTTCGTGACCTCGGCCAAGGTGCCCGAGGCGACGGTGTACGAGCTGACCAAGGCGGTGTTCGAGAACTTCGAGGAGTTCAAGAAGCTGCACCCGGCGTTCGGCGCGCTCGACCCGAAGGAAATGATCAAGAACGGCATCTCGGCGCCGCTGCACCCCGGCGCGGTCAAGTACTACAAGGAAAAGGGCTGGATGTAAGCCCCGTGCCTGCGGCACCGGCGCGCGAACCCCGTGCCGCCGTTGCCGGCGCGCCCGAAGGCCCCGCACGGGGCCTTTTTTGATCCGACCGTGCCCGCGTCCCGCGAGGAGGAGCCACCCCGATGCTGCGCAAGAACAAGCCCGATCCGGCCGAGATCGACGTCGCCCAGCTCGCCGCCGACACCGACACCGGCGGACGCAACCCGGGCCCGATCGTCGCGAAGCTGATCCTCGCCGTCACGCTGGCGTGGAGCCTGTTCCAGCTGTGGATCGCCTCGCCGCTGCCGTTCGCGCTCGGCGTCGGCGTGTTCAACGACACGCAGTCGCGCGCGGTGCACCTGGGCTTCGCGGTGTTCCTCGCGTTCATGGCGTACCCGGCGTTCACGCGCTCGCCGCGGCACCAGGTGCCGATCACCGACTGGGTGTTCGCCATCGTCGGTGCGTTCTGCGCCACCTACCTGTTCTTCTTCTACCGCGAGCTCGCGACCCGCCCCGGCCAGCCGACCGACGTTGACCTCGCGGTCGCGATCGTCGGCATCGCGATGCTGCTCGAGGCGACGCGGCGCGCGCTCGGGCTGCCGATGGTGATCGTGGCCCTCGTCTTCCTCGCCTACACCTTCGCCGGGCCGTACATGCCCGACCTGATCGCGCACAAGGGCGCGTCGCTCGCGCGCGCGATGTCGCACTTCTGGCTGACGACCGAAGGCGTGTTCGGCGTCGCGCTCGGCGTCTCGAGCGGCTTCATCTTCCTGTTCGTGCTGTTCGGCTCGCTGCTCGACAAGGCCGGCGCCGGCAACTACTTCATCAAGAGCGCGTTCGCGCTGCTCGGCCACATGCGCGGCGGCCCGGCCAAGGCGGCGGTCGTCTCGTCGGCGGCCACCGGCATCATCAGCGGCAGCTCGATCGCCAACGTCGTCACCACCGGCACGTTCACGATCCCGCTGATGAAGCGCGTCGGCTACCGCGGCGACCAGGCCGGCGCAGTCGAGGTCTCGAGTTCGGTCAACGGCCAGATCATGCCGCCGGTGATGGGGGCGGCCGCGTTCCTGATGGTCGAGTACGTCGGCATCCCGTACACCGAGGTGATGAAACACGCGTTCCTGCCGGCCGTCATCTCGTACATCGCGCTGGTCTACATCGTCCACCTCGAGGCGCTGAAGGCCGGACTGCAGGGACTGCCGCGGCGCACGACGTCGACCTTCGGCCAGCGGCTGCTGGCGTTCGGCCTCACCGTCAGCGGCTTCGTCGTGCTCGCCGGCGCCGTCTACTGGGGCATCGGCTGGCTCAAGGCCGCGCTCGGCAACGCGGCGATCTTCGTCATCGGCGTCGGCGTGTTCGCCGCCTACCTCGGCCTGCTGTGGATCGGCACGCGCGAGCCCGAACTCACGCTCGACGACCCGAACGCGCCGGTGTTCGAGCTGCCCGAGACCGGCCCGACGCTGCGCAGCGGGCTGCACTACCTGCTCGCCGTCGTCGTGCTGATCTGGTGCCTGATGGTCGAGCAGATGTCGCCGGCGCTGTCGGCGTTCTGGGCGACGATGTTCATCGTGTTCGTGATCGTCACGCAGCGCCCGCTGATCGCGTGGATGCGCGGCCGCGGCGGTCTCGGCGGCGCGTTCGCGCTCGGGCTGAAGGAACTCGTCGCCGGACTCGAGGCCGGCGCGCGCAACATGATCGGCATCGGCGTGGCCACCGCCGCGGCGGGCATCATCGTCGGCACCGTGTCGCTGACCGGCATCGGCCTGGTGATGACGGAGATCATCGAGATCCTCTCCGGCGGCAACCTGATGCTGATGCTGGTGCTGGTGGCCGTCATCAGCCTGATCCTCGGCATGGGGCTGCCGACGACGGCGAACTACATCGTCGTCTCGACGCTGATGGCCCCCGTCGTCGTCGAACTCGGCGCGCAAAGCGGCCTGCTCGTGCCGCTGATCGCGGTGCACCTGTTCGTCTTCTACTTCGGTCTGATGGCCGACGTGACGCCGCCGGTCGGGCTGGCGTCGTTCGCGGCGGCGGCGATCTCGCGCGCCGATCCGATCAAGACCGGCGTCACCGCGTTCTTCTACAGCATGCGCACGGCGATCCTGCCGTTCCTGTTCATCTTCAACACGCAGCTGCTGCTGATCGGCATCACCGGGCCGCTGCACCTGGCGCTGACGGTGGCCAGCGCGGTAGTCGCGATGCTGGTGTTCGCCGCCGCGACGCAGGGCTACTTCCTCGTCAAGTCGCGCTGGTGGGAGACGGCCGCGCTGCTGCTCGTCACGTTCACGCTGTTCCGCCCCGGGTACTGGTGGGACATGGTCTACCCGCCGTACGAGGAGCGCCCGGCCAGCGAACTGATGACGCTGATCGAGGCCGCGCCCGCCGGCGAGCGCAAGCGGGTGTGGGTCGAAGGCGTCAACCTCGACGGCAAGGAGATCCGCAAGGGCGTGCTGCTGCCGCTCGGCGACCCCGGGCCGGCACGCGAGCGGCTGCGGCGCATCGGCCTGACGGTGATGACGCTCGGCGACGAGGTACAGATCGCCGCGGTGCAGTTCGGCTCGACCGCCGAGAAGCTCGGCCTCGAGCAGGGTTTCAGGATCACGCAGATCGAGATGCCCGCCGACCGTCCGCCCAAGGAGTGGATGTATCTGCCGGCGCTGCTGCTGCTCGGCGTCGTCGTCGCCGCGCAGCGCGCGCGGCTCAAGCGCGGGTCCGCCTCCCACCCCGCTGCGGCATGACACGCATCGCACTGATCCACGCGCTCGCGCACTCGATCGCGCCGGTCAACGACGCGCTCGCACGCGCCTGGCCCGAGGCGACGCGGATGAACCTGCTCGACGACAGCCTGTCGGCCGACCTCGCCGCATCGGCGACGGGGCTGGACGACGCGATGACGCGGCGCTTCATCGCGCTGGCCGACTACGCGGTGGGCACCGGCGCGCAGGCGATCCTGTTCACCTGCTCGGCGTTCGGCCCGTGCATCGACGCCGTCAAGCGGCGGCACGCGTCGATCCCGGTGCTCAAGCCCAACGAGGCGATGGTCGACGAGGCCGCGACGCTGGCAGCCACGCGCGGTGTGCGCATCGGGCTGGTCGCGACCTTCGGCCCGACGCTGCGCTCGATGCCGGCCGAGTTTCCCGCGCACGTCGAGGTGCGCACCGCGCTCGCCGACGGTGCGCTCGCCGCACTCGACCGCGGCGACGCCGAGCGCCACGACGCGCTCGCCGCGCAGGCGGCGCAGCACCTCGTCGAGCGCGAAGGCTGCGGCGTGATCGCGCTGGCGCAGTTCAGCCTCGCGCGCGCGCGCCGCCGCGTCGAGGCCGCGTGCGGCGTGCCGGTGCTCACCACCGTCGACAGCGCGGTGCGCGCGCTGCGCGCTCGGCTACACTGACGCCTGCCAGGAGAGAGCCGCGGGCCTTGGCGCCGCGGCCGCCGAAGGCGCAGAGGCTCGCCCTCGAACGCTCAGGCAAAAGGACTGGCGAGCGCTTCCGCAGGAAGCGTCACCACGCTGGAGAGAGACCGCGGCGCGCGGTCCACCGAAGGGGCAAGCGGCAGGCGCTTCGAGAGCGTCCCCGCCAATCTCTCAGGTAAAGCGGACAGCGAGGGGCTCCACCGGCACGATGGCGGTGGATCGACGGCCCTTCCGGAGAGCACGATGTCCGCACCGCTTCTGAAGACCCCGCTGCACGCACTGCACGTCGAACTCGGCGCGCGCATGGTGCCGTTCGCCGGCTACGAGATGCCGGTCAACTACCCCGGCGGCATCCTCGCCGAGCACCGCCACTGCCGCGAGTCGGCGGCGCTGTTCGACGTCTCGCACATGGGCCAGGTGCGCCTGGCCGGCGAAGAGGCCGCGGCGGCGCTCGAGTCGCTGGTGCCGGCCGACATCGTGGGGCTCGCGCCGGGCCAGCAGCGCTACGCGCTGTTCACGAACGCCGCCGGCGGCATCCTCGACGACCTGATGGTCACGCGGCGCCTGCACGGCGGCACCGACGATCTGCTGCTCGTCGTCAACGCCGCGTGCAAGGACGCCGACCTGCGCCACCTCGTGACGAACCTCGGCTCGCGCTGCCTCGTGCAGCCGCTGCCCGAGCGCGCGCTGCTCGCGCTGCAGGGGCCGAAGGCCGTGACGGCCCTGTCGCGGCTGAACCCGGCGGTGGCGGCGCTGACGTTCATGACCGGCGGCCAGTTCAATCTCGCGGCGCACGAGGTCGGCCTGCGCGGCGCGGAGTGCTTCGTCACGCGCAGCGGCTACACCGGCGAGGACGGCTTCGAGATCTCGGTGCACCGCGACGACGCCGAGGCGCTCGCGCGCGCGCTGCTCGCGCAGCCCGAGGTCAAGCCCGCGGGGCTCGGCGCGCGCGACACGCTGCGCCTCGAAGCGGGCCTGTGCCTGTACGGCCACGACATCGACGAGAAGACGACGCCGGTCGAGGCCGGCCTCGCGTGGGCGGTCGCCAAGGTGCGCCGTCCGGGCGGCGCGCGCGCCGGGCGCTACCCCGGCGCCGAGACGATCGCGCTGCAGCTCGAGCGCGGTGCGACGATCCGCCGCGTCGGCCTGACCGGCCTCGAGCGCATCCCGGTGCGCGAAGGCGCGGTGCTGCAGGACCGCCGCGGCCACAAGCTCGGCCGCGTCACGAGCGGCACGACGTCGCCGACGCTCGGCGTGCCGATCGCGATGGGCTACGTCAGCGTCGAGCACGCGCAGCCGAACGCCGAGATCTGGGCCGACGTGCGCGGCAAGCTGCAGCCGCTCAAGGTGACGCCCCTTCCCTTCACTCCCCACCGCTACCACCGCGGCTGAACACCCCCGAACCGGAGCCTGCCATGACGACCAAGTTCACCCCCGACCACGAGTGGATCAACATCGAGGACCACGAGGCCGCCGTCGTCGGCATCACGCCGCACGCGCAGGAGGCGCTCGGCGACGTGGTCTACGTCGACCTGCCCGAGGTCGGCCGCACCTACAAGAAGGGCGAAGTCGCCGGCGTCGTCGAGTCGGTCAAGGCCGCGGCCGACGTCTACATGCCGGTCGAGGGCGAGATCGTCGAGGTCAACGAGGCGCTGCGCGCCGACCCGTCGCTCGCCAACAAGGACCCGATGGGCGAAGGCTGGTTCTTCAAGGTCCACGTCACGCACATGGAGCAGTTCGACGAGCTGATGGACCCGCCGGCCTACGACGCGCTGCTCAAGACGCTCTGACCCCCTTCGATCCCTTCCCGCCCTGGAACGCCCGATGCTGATGTCCGCCCTGCCCCCGCTCGCCGAACTCGAGAACGCCGACGAGTTCGTCGCCCGCCATGTCGGCCCGACCGAGGCCGAGCAGCAGCGGATGCTGTCGGTGATCGGCGCGGCGTCGCGGCGCGCGCTGATCGAGGCGATCGTGCCTGCGGCGATCGCGCGCACGCGGCCGATGGAGCTGCCGCCGGCCGTGCCCGAGGCGCAGGCGCTCGCCGAGCTGAAGGCGATCGCGGCGAAGAACAAGGTGTTCAGGAGCTTCATCGGCCAGGGCTACCACGGCACGCACACGCCCGGCGTCATCCTGCGCAACGTGCTCGAGAACCCGGCGTGGTACACCGCGTACACGCCGTACCAGGCCGAGATCAGCCAGGGGCGGATGGAAGCCCTCGTCAACTTCCAGACGATGGTCACCGACCTGACGGGCATGGCGATCGCCAACGCGTCGATGCTCGACGAGGCCACCGCCGCCGCCGAGGCGATGACGCTCGCGCTGCGCGGGGGCAAGAGCAAGAGCATGCGCTTCTACGTCGCCGACGACGTGCTGCCGCAGACGATCGAGGTCGTGCGCACGCGCGCGAAGCCGCTGGGCATCGAGGTCGTCGTCGGTCCGGCGCAGGCGTGCGCCGAGGCCGACTGCTTCGCCGCGCTGGTGCAGTACCCCGGCGTCACCGGCCGCATCCGCGCACTGCAGCCGCTGGCCGACGCGGTGCACGCGAAGGGCGGCCTGCTGGTCGTGGCCGCCGACCTGCTCGCGCTCGCGCTGCTCACGCCGCCCGGCGAGCAGGGTGCCGACATCGTCGTCGGCACGACGCAGCGCTTCGGCATGCCGATGGGCGCCGGCGGCCCGCACGCCGCCTACATGGCCACGCGCGACGAGTTCAAGCGCTCGCTGCCGGGCAGGCTGGTGGGCGTCAGCGTCGACGCGCACGGGCGACCGGCGTACCGGCTCGCGCTGCAGACGCGCGAGCAGCACATCCGCCGCGAGAAGGCGACGAGCAACATCTGCACCGCGCAGGTGCTGCCGGCGGTGGTCGCGAGCATGTACGCCGTCTACCACGGCCCCGAGGGGCTGAAGCGCATCGCGCGGCGCATCGCGACCTACACCGCGATCCTCGCCGCGGGCCTCGAGGCGATGGGCGTCGCGCTGCGCCACCCCGAGGCCTTCGACACGCTCGAGCTGCTCACCGGCGAGCGCACCGACGCGCTGCTCGCCGCGGCCGAGTCGCGCGGCATGAACCTGCGCCGTGCGAGCGCCACGAGCGTGGGTATCACGCTCGACGAGACGACGACGCGCGCCGACCTCGCCGCGCTGTGGCAGGTGACAGCGCTCGCGACCGGCTGGCGCGGCGCGCTGCCCAGCGTCGAGCGCTTCGAGTCCGGCGTCGCGACGCGACTTCCCGAGGCGCTCGCACGCCGCAGCGCGTTCCTGACGCACCCGGTGTTCAACACGCACCACAGCGAGACGGCGATGCTGCGCTACCTGCGCGGCCTCGCCGACAAGGACCTCGCACTCGACCGCACGATGATCCCGCTCGGCTCGTGCACGATGAAGCTCAACGCGACGAGCGAGATGATCCCGATCACGTGGCCCGAGTTCGCGCAGGTGCACCCATTCGCGCCGGCCGACCAGCTCGCCGGCTACGCCGAGCTGAACGCGCAGCTCACCGCGTGGCTCGCGCAGGCCACCGGATACGCCGGCATCAGCCTGCAGCCCAACGCCGGCTCCCAGGGTGAATACGCCGGGCTGCTCGCGATCAAGGCCTGGCACGAGGCGCGCGGCCAGGGCCACCGCGACGTGTGCCTGATCCCCGAATCGGCGCACGGCACGAACCCGGCGAGCGCGCAGATGGCGGGCATGAAGGTCGTCGCCGTCAAGTGCGACGCCAACGGCAGCGTCGACCTCGCCGACCTCGAGGCCAAGTGCACCGCGCACGCCGGCGACCTCGCCGCGGTGATGATCACGTACCCGTCGACCTACGGCGTGTTCGAAGCCGGCGTCACGCGGCTGTGCGAGATCGTCCACCGCGCGGGCGGGCGCGTCTACGTCGACGGCGCGAACATGAACGCGCTGGTGGGCATCGCCGCGCCGGGGCAGTTCGGCGGCGACGTCAGCCACCTGAACCTGCACAAGACGTTCTGCATCCCGCACGGCGGCGGCGGGCCGGGCGTCGGTCCGGTGTGCGTCGTCGACGACCTCGTGCCGTTCCTGCCGGGCCACGGCGACACGAAGGCGCCGGTGGGCGCCGTCAGCGCCGCGCCGCTGGGCAACGCCGCGGTGCTGCCGATCAGCTGGATGTACATCCGCATGATGGGCGCCGACGGGCTGCGCACCGCCACCGAAGTCGCGATCCTCGCGGCGAACTACGTCGCGGCGCGCCTGGCAGACCACTACGACATCCACTTCAGCGGCGGCGTGCCGGGCCTCAAGGGCGGCGGCGTCGCGCACGAATGCATCCTCGACCTGAGGCCGCTCGCGAAGACGAGCGGCGTCAGCGCCGAGGACGTCGCCAAGCGGCTGATCGACTACGGCTTCCACGCGCCGACGCTGAGCTTCCCGGTGGCCGGCACGCTGATGGTCGAGCCCACCGAGAGCGAGTCGCTGGCCGAGCTCGACCGTTTCTGCGACGCGATGATCGCGATCCGCGGCGAGATCGCGAAGATCGAGCGTGGCGAGTGGCCGCAGGACGACAACCCGCTGAAGCACGCGCCGCACACCGCGGCCGCGCTCACCGCGAGCGAGTGGACGCACCCGTACACCCGCGACGAGGCCGCCTACCCGCTGCCCGCGCTGCGCCAGCGCAAGTACTGGGTCCCAGTGGGCCGCGTCGACAACGTGTACGGCGACCGCAACCTGTTTTGCAGCTGCGTGCCGCTTGGGGATGACACACCGGCCGCACGCTGAGCGTCGCGCGAACCGCTGCAGCCAAAGAAAACGGCCCTGGCGGGCCGTCGCTGGCGGAGACGGAGGGATTCGAACCCTCGATGCAGGTTTTGCCCGCATACTCCCTTAGCAGGGGAGCACCTTCGGCCTCTCGGTCACGTCTCCAGCACGAAAAGCTGCATTCTAGCCCCGGGCGCCGCCCGGCGTTCAGGCCGCGGCGGCTTCCTGGTCGAGCTCGAACGCGCGGTGCAGCGCGCGCACCGCAAGCTCCATGTACTTCTCGTCGATCACGACGCTGGTCTTGATCTCGCTGGTCGAGATCATCTGGATGTTGATGCCCTCCTCGCTGAGCGTGCGGAACATCTTCGCCGCGACGCCGACGTGGCTCTTCATCCCGATGCCGACGATGCTGACCTTGCAGATGCGCGCGTCGCCGATCACTTCGCGTGCGCCGAGCGCCGGCACGACCTTTTGCTTGAGCAGGTCCATCACGCGGGCGTGGTCGTTGCGGTGCACCGTGAACGAGAAGTCGGTCTTGCCGTCGTGCGACACGTTCTGGATGATCATGTCGACGTCGATGTTGGCGTCGGCGACCGCACCGAGGATCTGGTACGCAATGCCCGGCTTGTCGGGCACGCCGAGCACGGTGACCTTGGCCTCGTCGCGGTTGAACGCGATGCCCGACACGACGGCTTGTTCCATCTTCTCGTCCTCTTCGAAAGTGATCAGCGTGCCCGACTTCGCTTCCTCGTCGATCGGGATGTCCCAGTCGGTGAAGCTCGAGAGCACGCGCAGCGGCACGCGGTACTTGCCGGCGAACTCGACCGAGCGGATCTGCAGCACCTTCGAGCCCAGGCTCGCCATCTCGAGCATTTCCTCGAAGCTGATCGTGTGCAGCCGTCGCGCCTCGGGGACGATGCGCGGGTCGGTCGTGTAGACGCCGTCGACGTCGGTGTAGATCAGGCACTCGTCGGCCTTCAGCGCGGCGGCCACCGCCACCGCCGACGTGTCACTCCCGCCGCGGCCCAGCGTCGTGATGTTGCCGGCGTCGTCGACGCCCTGGAAGCCGGTGATGATGACGACGCGCCCGGCGTCGAGGTCGGCCCTCACACGTGCGTCGTCGATGCTCGTGATACGCGCCTTCGTGTACGCCGAGTCGGTCCTGATCGGCACCTGCCAGCCGGTGTAGCTGATCGCGTCGATGCCCTCGGCCTGCAGCGCGAGCGCGAGCAGCCCGACCGAGACCTGTTCGCCGGTCGACGCGATCATGTCGAGCTCGCGCAGCACGCGCTCGTCGACCTTCGCCGGCTGCAATTCCTTCGCGAGACCGAGCAGGCGGTTCGTCTCGCCGCTCATCGCCGACGGCACCACGACCATGCGGTGCCCCGCGCGCGCCCACTTGGCGACGCGCTTGGCGACGCTGCGGATGCGCTCGGTCGAGCCCATCGACGTGCCGCCGTACTTGTGAACGATCAATGCCATGACGACGCGACGCGTGCGCTGCACGCGCCCAGATGCGAGATGCGCGAAATCGCGGATTCTAGCGGCGCGTCCTTCGGCGGCCTGACGTCAGCCGGGGCCGCGGCACCAGCGCAGCGCGACCTGCGGCGTGCCGGGCGCCGCGCGCACGCGCGCGTCGATCCCCAGCCCGGGCACGAACAGCAGGCGCCCGTCGGCGCCGTACAGCAGCGGCCCGCTGCGCTGTGCGGCCGCGACGCCGGCGGCCTGGAACTGCTTCTTCAGGCTGCGCGCGATGCCGCCCGGCGCCACCTGGAAGCGCTCGCCGCCGCAGCGCGCGCGCAGTTCGCAGCGGCGCAGATGCTCGAGCGCGATGCCCCCGGCGTCGACCGCGACGACCTCCAGCCACCCGCCCCACGCGGGCAGCGCGTGGCAGCCGGGGCCCGTGATCGACAGCGACGTCGTCGCGCCCGAGGGCGCGGCGCGCGGGGGCGCTGCACGGTCCACACGCAGCCGGCTGCGGTACAGGTGCACCTCGCCTCCGCCCGGCAGCGGCCAGCGCGCCGACGGCGTGCGGCCCGCCTCGGCCAGCAGGCGTTCGACGACGGTCGCAGCCGCGCCGCGGCCCGTGCGCACGCGCAGCCACGCGCGCAGCGCGTTGCGCCGGCGTGCGGGTGTCAGCGCGCGCCAGGCGTCGAGCCGCAGCGCCCCATCGGCGTCGCAGGCCGAGGTCAGGTCGGCCGCCGCGACTTCGTCGAGGCAGGCCTGCGCGGCCTGCGCCTCGCGTGCGGCGGCGGCCAGCGCCGCGTCGGCGCCGTCGAACGCGGCGCGCAGCGCCGGCATCACGCGCGTGCGCAGACGGCTGCGCGCGTACGCGGCATCGGCGTTGCTCGGGTCGTCGACCCAGCGCAGCCGGTGGCGGCGCAGGTAGGCGTCGATCGCGGCATCGTCGTGGTCGAGCCAGGGCCGTGCCCACACGAGCCCGTCGCGCTCGACGCGCTGCGGCATCGCGGCCAGACCCGCTGGCCCGGCGCCACGCAGCGCCTGCAGCAGGAAGGTCTCGGCCTGGTCGCGCCGGTGGTGCGCGAGCAGCACGAGCGACGCGCCGGCCGCGCGTGCCATCGCGGCCAGCGCGGCGTAGCGCTCGCGCCGCGCCCACGCCTCGACGCTGTCGCCGGCACCCGGGCGCGTCGGCAGGCGCGTGGCTGCGAAGCGCACCGGAAGGCCTCTGGCGGCCCAGCGGTGGCATTGCGCGCGCACGTGCGCGAGCCATGCATCGGCCTGCGGCTGCAGGCCGTGGTGGACGTGCAGCGCGACGACGTGCACGCCAAGCCTGGCGGCCGCGTGCACCGTCGCATGCAGCAGCGCCGTGGAGTCGCTGCCGCCGCTGGCCGCGACGGCGACGACCGGTGGGGTTTCAGCGCTCCTTCGTGTCGCTGAAGCGGCCATACGACTGCAGGCGCTCGTAGCGGCGCTGCAGCAGGTCCTTGGTCTTCAGGTCCGCGACCTGGCGCAGTGCCTCGCCGAGTGCGCGCTTGAGGCTGGCGGCCATCGCCTTCGGGTCGCGGTGCGCGCCGCCGACCGGCTCGTTGACGATCTTGTCGATCAGCCCGAGCGCCTTCAGACGGTGCGCCGTGATGCCCAGCGCCTCGGCAGCGTCGGCCGCGCGCTCGGCCGTCTTCCACAGGATCGACGCACACCCCTCGGGCGAGATCACCGAGTACACCGAGTACTGCAGCATCAGCACCTGGTCGGCGACGCTGATCGCCAGCGCGCCGCCCGAGCCGCCCTCGCCGATGATCGTCGTGACGATCGGCACCTCGAGCTGCGCCATCTCGAAGATGTTGCGCCCGATCGCCTCGCTCTGCCCGCGTTCCTCGGCGCCGATGCCCGGATACGCCCCCGGCGTGTCGACGAACGTGAACACCGGCAGGCCGAACTTCTCGGCCAGCTTCATCAGCCGCAGCGCCTTGCGGTAGCCCTCGGGACGGCTCATGCCGAAGTTGCGCGCGGTGCGCTCCTTCGTGTCGCGGCCCTTCTGGTGACCGATGACCATGCAGGCCTGGCCGTTGAAGCGCGCCAGGCCGCCGACGATCGAGAGGTCGTCGGCGAACGCGCGGTCGCCGTGCAGCTCGTGGAAGTCGGTGAAGATCTCGGCGACGTAGTCGAGCGTGTACGGGCGCTGCGGGTGGCGCGCGATCTGCGTGACCTGCCACGGCGTCAGCGTGGCGTAGATCTCTTTCGTCAGCTGCAGGCTCTTCTTGTCGAGGCGGTCGATCTCCTCCGAGATGTCGACCGCCGACTCGTTCTGCACGAAGCGCAGCTCCTCGATCTTCTTCTCGAGTTCGGCGATCGGCTGCTCGAAGTCGAGGAAATGGCGTCGGCTCATCGCATCGGTCCTCCGCGTTGTCGTCAGTAGTCGACCGGCACCGGGTCGAGGCTGCGCCAGACGTACCACGTGGCCACCGAGCGGTACGGTGCCCACGCCTCGCCGACCTCGCGCGCCTCGGCCCGCGACACCGGCTCGCCGCTGAAGTAGTTGACGCTGATGCCGCGCAGCAGGCCGAGGTCGTCGAGCGGCAGCACGTTCGGGCGCAGCAGGTGGAAGATCAGGAACATCTCGGCCGTCCAGCGGCCGATGCCGCGGATGGCCACCAGCTCGTCGATGATGGCCTCGTCGTCCATCGCCGGCCAGTCGTCGACGTGGACCGTACGCTCGACGAAGTGCGTCGCGAGGTCGCGCACGTAGTCGGCCTTGCGCGCCGACAGGCCCGACGCGCGCAGTTCGTCGATGCCGAGCGCGAGCACGCGCCGCGGGTCGACGGTGGCGCCGCCGTCGACCGCAGCGACCAGCCGCTCCCACACCGACTGCGCCGCCTTGACCGAGATCTGCTGGCCGACGATCGAGCGCGCGAGCGTCGTGAACGCGTCGCCGCGGCTGCTCAGCCGCGCCTGCCCGAAGCGCGGGATCAGCTTGCGCATCACGCGGTCGCGCCGCGCCAGGTGCTTGCAGGCGTCGTCCCAGTAGTCGGGCGTCACGGCCGCGGCCGGCGTCGCTGCCATCGTGTTCAGGCCCTGACCCAGGTCGTGCCCTGCGGCCCGTCCTTGAGCACGATGCCCTGCGCGGCGAGCTCGTCGCGGATGCGGTCGGCGAGCGCGAAGTCGCGCGCCTTCTTGGCCTGCGCGCGCTCGGCGATGCGCTGCTCGATCGCCGCGGCATCGGTGTCGCCGCCTTGCAGGTACGCGCGCGGCGCCTGCTGCAGGAGGCCCAGTGTCGCGCCGAGCGCCTTGAGCTGTGCGGCGGCCGCAGCCGAGCGGCTGCGGTTGACCTCACCGGCCAGCTCGAACAGCACGGCCAGCGCGGCCGGCGTGTTGAAGTCGTCGTTCATCGCGGCGCGGAACGCCGCCGGCGCCGGTTGCGCCCAGTCGAGCGCGCTGTCGTCGGGCGGCACCGCGTCGAGCGCGGTGTACAGCCGCCGCAGCGCGTGGCGCGCGTCGTCGAGGTGCGCGTCGCTGAAGTTGAACGGGCTGCGGTAGTGCGTGCGCAGCAGGAAGAAGCGCAGCGTCTCGCCGTCGGTGGTCTTCAGCACGTCGCGGATCGTGAAGAAGTTGCCCAGCGACTTGGACATCTTCTCGTTGTCGACGTTGAGGAAGCCGTTGTGCATCCACAGCCGCGCAAACGGCTTGCCGTTGGCGGCTTCGCTCTGCGCGATCTCGTTCTCGTGGTGCGGGAACTGCAGGTCCAGGCCGCCGCCGTGGATGTCGAAGGTCTCGCCGAGCAGCGCGCAGCTCATCGCCGAGCACTCGATGTGCCAGCCCGGGCGGCCGGGGCCGAACGGGCTCGCGTACTTCGCGTCGTCGGGTTCGTCGGCCTTGGCGGCCTTCCACAGCACGAAGTCGAGCGGATCGTCCTTGCCTTCGTGCACCGCGACGCGCTCGCCGGCGCGCAGTTCGTCGAGCGACTTGCCCGACAGCTTGCCGTAGCCGGCGAACTTGCGCACGGCGTAGTTGACGTCGCCGCCCGGCGCGCGGTATGCGTAGCCCTTGCGCTCGAGCGTGCCGATCATCGCGAGCATCTGCGGCACGTAGTCGGTCGCACGTGGCTCGTGCGTCGGTGGCAGCAGGCCGATCGCGCCGATGTCGGCGTGCATCGCGGCGATCATCTCGTCGGTGAGCTGGCGGATCGGGATGCCGCGCTGCAGCGCGCGCTGGATGATCTTGTCGTCGATGTCGGTGATGTTGCGCACGTAGGTCACGTCGTAGCCGAGCGTGCGCAGCCAGCGGTAGACGACGTCGAACGCCGTCATCATCCGTGCGTGCCCCATGTGGCACAGGTCGTAGACCGTCATGCCGCACACGTACATGCGCACCTTGCCGGCCTCGAGCGGTGCGAAGGCCTCGACCGTGCGGGTCAGCGAGTTGTGGATGCGCAGTGTCATTCGCGGGGCGGGCAAAGCGAACGGCCTCCTGAACAAGTCTGTCGTCGGAGGCCGCTCGTTAGAATCGATTCAGTATAGCGGCGCGGTCGCGCGGCTTGGGAGTCGGTTGGCGATGAAGGCAGTGATCACGACGGCGGTGCTGGCAGCGGCGCTGACCGCGGCACCCGCATGGGCGCAGAAGGTCAGGCTCGCGACGACGATGGGCGACATCGTCGTCGAACTCGACGCCGCGAAGGCGCCGAAGACCGTCGACAACTTCGTGCAGTACGTCAAGGCCGGGCACTACGACGGCACCGTGTTCCACCGCGTGATCCCGAACTTCATGATCCAGGGCGGCGGCTTCACACCCGACATGACGCAGAAGGCCACGCGGGCGCCGATCCCGCTCGAGAGCCGCAACGGCCTGTCGAACGTGCGCGGCACGATCGCGATGGCGCGCACCGCGGTGCCCGACTCGGCGACCGCGCAGTTCTTCATCAACGTCGTCGACAACGCGTTCCTCGACCAGCCCAATGCGCGCGACGGCGCGGGCTACGCCGTGTTCGGCAAGGTCGTCGCCGGCATGGACGTGGTCGACAAGATCCGCGCCGTGCCCACTGGCAACCGCGGCCCGCACCAGAACGTCCCCCTGCAACCCGTGGTCATCACGAAGGCCACCATGGAGAACTGAAATGACCAAGACCGTCGAGATGACGACCAGCGCCGGCACGATCCGCCTCGAGCTCGACGACGCGAAGGCGCCGCAGTCGGTGGCCAACTTCATCGACTACGTCAACAAGGGCCACTACGACGGGACCGTGTTCCACCGCGTGATCAAGGGCTTCATGATCCAGGGTGGCGGCTTCGAGCCCGGCATGAAGCAGAAGCCCACCGGCGCGCCGATCGCCAACGAGGCCGCCAACGGACTGAAGAACGAGCGCTACACGATCGCGATGGCGCGCACGTCGGCGCCGCACTCGGCCACCGCGCAGTTCTTCATCAACACGGTCGACAACGACTTCCTGAACTTCAAGTCGCAGACGCCGCAGGGTTGGGGCTACGCGGTGTTCGGCAGGGTCGTCGCCGGCACCGAAGTCGTCGACGCGATCGAGGGCGTCAAGACGGGCCGCCGCGGCATGCACGACGACGTCCCGCTGGAAGACGTCGTGATCCACAAGGCGACCGTCGTCGGCTGACGCGATGCAACCGGGCTGGCAGCTGCCGAGCCTGTACGAGCTGTCGGCGCCGCCCGCGTGGCAGGCGGTCGAGTTCATCTCCGACCTTCACCTGTCGGACGCCGGCTCGCCCACGTTCGCCGCGTGGGCCGATTACATGCGCACGACGACCGCCGACGCGGTGTTCATCCTCGGCGACCTGTTCGAGGCCTGGGTCGGCGACGACGCGCGCGGCGAGCCGTTCGAGGCGGCGTGCATGGACGTGCTCGCCGACACCGGCTGCCGCCGCCAGCTCGGCTTCATGGTCGGCAATCGCGACTTCCTCGTCGGCGCCGCGACGCTGCGCGACGCCGGTGCGATCGCCTTGCGCGACCCGACGCTGCTGACGGCGTTCGGCGAGCGCGTGCTGCTCACGCACGGCGACCTGCTGTGCCTCGACGACGTCGATTACCAGCGCTTTCGTGCGCAGGCGCGCAGCGACGCGTGGCGCGCCGCCGCGCTGGCAATGCCGATCGCGCAGCGCCGAGTCGTCGCGCGCCAGATGCGCGACGCGAGCCAGCAGCGCCAGCAAGGCGCCGAGACCACGCGCTGGACCGACATCGATCCCGGCGCGGCCGTGGCCTGGCTGCACGCGGCGGGCAGCCGGCACATGGTCCACGGCCACACGCACCGGCCGGGCGACGAAGAACTCGCGCCCGGCTACTGGCGCCACGTGCTCAGCGACTGGGACGCCGAGGCCGATCCGCCGCGTGGCGAGGTGCTGCGCCTGACGCGTGCCGGCTTCAGCCGGCACCCGCTGCGCCGCCGATGATCGGCCGCCTGCTGCGCCGCTGGCAGCAGCACCGCGAGCAGCGGGCGCTGGCACGGCGCGAGATCCCCGAGGCGCTGTGGCAGCGTACGCTGCAACGCTACCCGTTCCTCGCCCGGCGCAGCGACGCCGACCTGCGCGAGCTGCGGCGCCTGTCCAGCCTGTTCCTCGACCGCAAGGAGTTCAGCGGCGCCGGCGGCTTCGTCGTCGACGACGACACCGCGGTGGCCGTGGCTGCGCAGGCTTGCCTGCCGGTGCTGAGGCTCGGCCTCGGTGCCTACGACGGCTTCGTCGGCATCGTGATCCACCCGGCGCCGGTCGTCGCGGCGCGCGCCGTGACCGACGAGACCGGCGTCGTGCACCAGTACGACGAAGTGCTCGCCGGCGAAGCGATGGAAGGCGGCCCCGTGATGCTCAGCTGGACCGACGTCCGTGACGCCGGCGCGACGGCCGGCGACGCCTACAACGTCGTGATCCACGAGTTCGCGCACGTCATCGACATGCTCGACGGCGAGGCCGACGGCGTGCCGCCGCTGCCCGACGCGAAGGCGCTCGCACACTGGAGCGAGGTCATGCAGTACGAGTACGACCGCTTCTGCGAGCGTGTGGCCTGCGGCCACGACACCGTGCTCGACCCCTACGGCGCCGAGGCGCCGGGAGAGTTCTTCGCCGTCGCCAGCGAGGCGTTCTTCGTCGCCCCGCAGGCGCTCAAAGAAGAACAGCCGGCGCTGTACCGGCTGTTCGTCGACTTCTACCGCCAGGACCCGGCCGCGACGGCCTGAGCCACCGGCCCCGCCTCACGCGGTGGCCGGTTCGGCCTTCGGCTTGTCGCTCCTTTTCGGGTCGATGTCGAGCTTGACTTCGCCGGCCTCGTCGATGTCGACTGTCAGGCGCCCGCCGTCGACCAGGCGGCCGAACAGCAGCTCGTCGGCCAGCGCACGGCGGATCGTGTCCTGGATCAGGCGCTGCATCGGGCGCGCGCCCATCAGCGGGTCGAAGCCCTTCTTCGCCAGGTGCCTGCGCAGCGCGTCGGTGAACGTGACCTCCACCTTCTTCTCGGCGAGCTGGCTCTCGAGCTGCAGCAGGAACTTGTCGACCACGCGCAGGATGATCTCCTCGTCGAGCGGCTTGAAGCTGACGATCGCGTCGAGGCGGTTGCGGAACTCGGGCGTGAACAGGCGCTTGATGTCGGCCATCTCGTCACCCTGCTCGCGCTTGGTCGTGAAGCCGATCGTCGCCTTGTTCATCGTCTCGGCGCCGGCGTTCGTCGTCATGATGATGATGACGTTGCGGAAGTCGGCCTTGCGCCCGTTGTTGTCGGTCAGCGTGCCGTGGTCCATCACCTGCAGCAGCACGTTGAAGACGTCGGGGTGCGCCTTCTCGATCTCGTCGAGCAGCAGCACCGCGTGCGGCTTCTTGCTGATCGCCTCGGTCAGCAGCCCGCCCTGGTCGAAACCGACGTAGCCCGGCGGCGCGCCGATCAGGCGGCTCACCGCGTGGCGCTCCATGTACTCGGACATATCGAAGCGGATCAGCTCGATGCCGAGGATGTAGGCCAGCTGCTTCGCGACCTCGGTCTTGCCGACGCCGGTCGGGCCGCTGAAGAGGAACGAGCCGATCGGCTTGTCGGGCTTGCCCAGCCCCGAGCGCGCCATCTTGATCGCGGCGGCAAGTGCGTCGATCGCCGGGTCCTGGCCGAAGACGACGCTCTTCAGATCGCGGTCGAGCGTCTTGAGCTTGCTGCGGTCGTCGCTCGAGACGGACGCCGGCGGGATGCGCGCGATCTTCGCGACGATGTCCTCGACCTCGGCGCGCGTGATCGTCTTCTTCTGCTTGTTCTTCGGCAGGATGCGCTGCGCGGCGCCCGCCTCGTCGATCACGTCGATCGCCTTGTCGGGCAGGTGGCGGTCGTTGATGTACTTGGCCGACAGCTCGGCAGCCGCCTGCAGCGCACCGAGCGCGTACTTGACCTGGTGGTGGTCCTCGAAGCGGCTCTTCAGCCCCTTGAGGATCTCGACCGTCTGCTCGACCGACGGTTCGACGACGTCGATCTTCTGGAAGCGCCGCGACAGCGCCGCATCCTTCTCGAAGATGCCGCGGTACTCGCTGAACGTGGTCGCGCCGATGCACTTCATCTGCCCGCTCGACAGCGCCGGCTTGAGCAGGTTGCTCGCGTCGAGCGTGCCGCCCGAGGCCGCGCCGGCGCCGATCAGCGTGTGGATCTCGTCGATGAACAGGATCGCGCGCGGCTGCTCCTTGAGCTGCTTGAGCACGCCCTTGAGGCGCTGCTCGAAGTCGCCGCGGTACTTCGTGCCCGCCAGCAGCGCGCCCATGTCGAGCGCGTAGACCGTCGAGTCGGCCAGCACCTCGGGCACCTCGCCCTGCGTGATGCGCCAAGCCAGCCCCTCGGCGATCGCGGTCTTGCCGACACCGGCCTCGCCGACGAGCAGCGGGTTGTTCTTGCGCCGGCGGCACAGCACTTGGATCACGCGCTCGACCTCGTGTTCACGGCCGATCAGCGGGTCGATCTTGCCCTCGCGCGCGAGCGCGTTGAGGTTCTGCGTGAACTGGTCCAGCGGCGAGCCCTTGCCCTCGCCCGCTTCTTCCTTGTCGCTCTCGGCGCTGCTGCTGCCCTCGCTCGACTTGCTCGGCTCGGGCGGCTCCGACTTCTTGATGCCGTGCGCGATGTAGTTGACGACGTCCAGCCGCGTGACGCCCTGCTGGTGCAGGTAGTAGACGGCGTGCGAGTCCTTCTCGCCGAAGATCGCGACCAGCACGTTGGCGCCGGTCACCTCCTTCTTGCCGCTGCCGGTCGACTGCACGTGCATGATCGCGCGCTGGATCACGCGCTGGAAGCCGAGCGTGGGCTGCGTGTCGACCTCCTCGGTGCCGCCGACGGTCGGCGTGTTTTCCTTGATGAACGTCGTCAGGCTCTTGCGCAGGTCGTCGATGTTGGCCGCGCAGGCACGCAACACCTCGGCGGCCGACGGGTTGTCGAGCAGCGCGAGCAGCAGGTGCTCGACGGTGATGAACTCGTGCCGCTGCTGGCGCGCCTCGACGAACGCCATGTGCAGGCTGACTTCCAGTTCTTGCGCGATCATGCGGCCTCCATAATGCACTGCAATGGGTGCCCTGCCCGCTTCGCGGTGGCCAGCACCAGTTCGACTTTCGTCGCCGCGACGTCCTTGGTGTAGACGCCGCACACGCCACGCCCCTCATGATGGATCTTCAGCATGATGTGGGTGGCGGTTTCCAAATCGTGCCCGAAATACTGCTGCAGCACCATCACGACGAACTCCATCGGCGTGAAGTCGTCGTTCAGCATGACGACTTGGTACATGCGCGGTGGGACCGTCTTCTGCGCCTGTCGCTCGGCGACGACCGCACCTTGCCCCTCGTCCGTGCGCGGGATCGCACCGGGCGTGCGGGGTGGCTTCGAGGCATTCGAAGGCATGCCAAAGATTCTATAGAGTCGGTTTCGGGCCACGACGATAGGGGATGTTGCACCGTTCGTGCCCGCTTCAAGGTCCGATCAGCGCGGCGGGCGACCCTCGTTTCGGCGTCGTCGGCCGTGTCCGGGCGGCGACTTGACAAGGGTCAAGCAAAAGCAACCGGTCCGAATTCGTCTAGGACGAGCCGTCGACAAAGGGTTGCCGAGCTTGACACCCGCCGAAACGCAGCAAGAGAATCTTCGCCCCGATACCGCAGTCAGAAAGGGCAGACCATGGCCATCGGCACCGTCAAATGGTTCAACGACGCGAAGGGTTTCGGCTTCATCGAGCCCGAAGGGGGAGGCGCGGACGTGTTCGCCCATTTCTCGGCGATCCAGATGGAAGGGTTTCGCACCTTGAAGCAGGGCAGCCGCGTGAGCTACGACCGCGTCCAGGGCCCCAAGGGCGATCTGGCGCAAAACATCCGGCCGCTCGATGCCGCCGACGCGACGCGACCGAAGGGCGCGACGTCGGGCGCGACGGTCGGCTCCTGACGATCCCGATCACCGGTCCGAAAGCACGCGGGCCCGCCGACTGGCGGGCCCGCATCGCTTCTGGCATCGACACCTCGCGTCACGGCGCGGCAGCACCGCGCGACGGCGTCCTCACATGTGGTCGATCATCACCTGGCCGAAGCCCGAGCAGCTGACCTGCGTGGCGCCTTCCATCAGGCGCGCGAAGTCGTAGGTCACCTTCTTGCTCTGGATGGCCTTTTCCATCGAGCTGATGATGAGGTCGGCCGCCTCGGTCCAGCCCATGTGGCGCAGCATCATCTCGGCCGAGAGGATCTCGGAGCCGGGGTTGACGTAGTCCTTGCCCGCGTACTTCGGCGCCGTGCCGTGGGTGGCCTCGAACATCGCCACCGAGTCACTCAGGTTGGCCCCCGGCGCGATGCCGATGCCGCCGACCTGCGCCGCCAGCGCGTCGGAGATGTAGTCGCCGTTGAGGTTGAGCGTCGCGATGACGCTGTACTCGGCCGGGCGCAGCAGGATCTGCTGCAGGAAGGCGTCGGCGATCGAATCCTTGATGACGATGTCCTTGCCCGTCTTCGGGTTCTTGAACTTGCACCACGGGCCGCCGTCGATCGGCTGCGCGCCGAACTCGCGCTGCGCCAGCGCATAGCCCCAGTCGCGGAAGCCGCCCTCGGTGAACTTCATGATGTTGCCCTTGTGCACGAGCGTCACGCTGGGCTTGTCGTTGTCGATCGCGTACTGGATCGCCTTGCGCACCAGGCGCTCGGTGCCCTCGATCGACACGGGCTTGATGCCGATGCCCGAGGTCTCGGGGAAGCGGATCTTCGTGACCCCCATCTCCTCGATCAGGAACTTGATGAGCTTCTTCGCCTTCTCGCTCTTGGCCTCGTATTCGATGCCGGCGTAGATATCCTCCGAGTTCTCGCGGAAGATCACCATGTCGGTCTTCTCGGGCTCCTTCAGCGGGCTGGGCACGCCCTTGAAGTAGCGCACCGGGCGCAGGCACACGTACAGGTCGAGTTCCTGCCGCAGCGCGACGTTGAGCGAGCGGATGCCGCCGCCCACCGGCGTCGTCAGCGGCCCCTTGATCGAGACGACGTAGTCGCGCACCGCGTGCAGCGTCTCCTCGGGCAACCAGACATCGGGGCCGTAGACGCGCGTCGACTTCTCGCCGGCGTAGACCTCCATCCAGTGGATCTTTCGCTTGCCGCCGTAGCTCTTCTCGACCGCCGCGTCGACCACCTTGAGCATCACCGGCGTGATGTCGACACCGGTGCCGTCGCCCTCGATGTACGGAATGATCGGGTGGTCGGGCACGTTGAGCGAGAAGTCGGCGTTGACGGTGATCTTCTGCCCGCTCGCGGGCACCTTGATGTGCTGGTACATGAAAGCGCTCTCCGTGGTGTCGTTGGCTGCGCGTGCGCCGCGCCCGAGCGCGGCATTCTATGTCCCGCGCTGTCGGCGCCCTGACAGCCGGGCGCGCGCCCCGCGCTCAGCCCAGGCAATAGGCGAGCACGCGCGCGCCGACGTCGTGGAACAGCGCCCAGCCCGACGCCGCGGCGAGGCCGAGCCCCGCCAGCCGCACGGCGCCGCCGCTGGCCAGCCAGCCCGCGCCCGGGGCACCGAGCCGCCACCACAGCGTCGGGCCGACCCACAGGCCGACGGTGGTGCCGACAGCGAACGCCGCCATGATCGCGGCTCCGCCGACCGCGGTGTTGCCCAGCGCGGCCATCACCAGCGCCGAGTGCAGCAGTCCGCAAGGCCACGCCAGCCACAGCGAACCGGCGGCGGCGGCCTTGGCCACCCCCACGTGGCTTCGACCGCTGGCGCCCGCACCGGCGACCGCGGCACCACGCACGCCGCTGAGCGGGCCGACGACTGGCTGCGTCGCGGCCGGCACCGCGGCTGCCGCCAACCCGCGGGCCGTGCCGCGGCCGATGTTCTCGACGAAGGCGGGCTGCCGGCCGGTCCACAGCAGCCACACGCCGAGTCCCAGCGCGGCGGCGTGGACGAGCGTCCACAGCGGCCGCAGCGCCGGCGACCACGCGGCGAGCGTGGCCAGCGCGCCGACACTGCCGGCCGCGATGGCGCCGCCGGCGGCGTAGCCCAGCAGCCGCCCGAGATGCAGCGCCAGCAGCGCGCGCTGCGGCCGTGCACCACCACAGCGCCCGGCGATCCCGGTGCAGGCCGCGCCGCACATCGCCACGCAGTGCGGCGAGCCGGCCAGGCCCATCAGCAGCGCACTGAGCGCGAGCGCCGTGTCCACGCGAAGTCAGATGATGCGCGAGAAGCGCTCGCGCGTGCGGTCGGCCTGCAGGTAGCGGTCGAACACCATCGCGATGCCACGCACGAAGTACCAGCCCAGCGGCGTCACGTCGATGCCGCGCCCCTCCAGCCGCACCAGGCCCATCTCGGCCAGCGGCCGCAGCTGCTCGAGCTCCGGTGCGAAGTACTCCTCCATGCGGATCAGATGCGCGAGATCGATCGACTCGAAGTCGACACGCCCCTGGCACATCAGCGCCATGATAACGGCACGGCGCACGAGGTCGTCGCGGCTGAGCGCCAGGCCGCGCTCGGTCGCGAACTGCCGCTGGCGCATCGCGTCGTAGTACTGGTCCAGCGTCTTGACGTTCTGGCTGTAGGTCGCGCCGATGCGGCCGATCGCCGACACGCCCAGGCCGATCAGGTCGCAGTCCGGCTGCGTGCTGTAACCTTGGAAGTTGCGGTGCAGCCGCCCCTGCCGCTTGGCCACCGCGAGCGAGTCGCCCGGCAGCGCGAAGTGGTCCATCCCGATGTAGGTGTAGCCGTGGCCGAGGAAGCCGCGGATCGCGGTGCCGAGCATCGCGACGCGATCGGCCGCCGACGGCAGGTCGTGCGCGTCGATGCGCCGCTGCGGCTTGAAGCGCTGCGGCAGGTGCGCATAGGCGTACAGCGCGATGCGGTCCGGGCGCAGCTCGCCGACCTGCGCGACGGTGCGCGCCAGCGACGCCGGCGTTTGCTTCGGCAGGCCGTAGATCAGGTCGACGTTGGTCGACTCGAAGCCCAGCGCGCGGGCGCTGGCCATCAGGTCGCGCACCATCTCGAACGACTGCACGCGGTGCACCGCCTTCTGCACCTCGGGGTCGAAGTCCTGCACGCCGAAGCTGATGCGGTTGAACCCCAGCCCGGCCAGGTGCCGCAGCCGCTCGTCGGTCACGGTGCGCGGATCGACCTCGATCGACACCTCGGCACCCGGCACGATGCGAAACGCCCGCCGCAGCGAGTCCATCAGCGCCGCGATCTCGGCGTCGCTGAGGAAGGTCGGCGAGCCGCCGCCGAAGTGCAGCTGCGACACCGACTGCCGCGCGCCGAGTGCCTGCACGTGCAGGTCGATCTCGACATCGAGCGCGGCGAGGTACTCCGCGGCGCGCTCGTGGTGGCGCGTGATGACCTTGTTGCACGCGCAGTAGTAGCACACCGACTCGCAGAACGGGATGTGCAGGTACACCGACAGCGGCGGCGTGCCGCCGACGGTGGCCCCCAGCGCACGCTGCTGCAGCGCCTGCGCGTACGCGGCCGAGCCAAAGGCCTCGACGAAGCGGTCGGCAGTCGGGTACGAGGTGTAGCGCGGCCCGGGCTTGTCCAGACGCGCAAGCATCGCCTGCGTCAGCACCGGCGGCGCGACGTTCTCCTCGACCTTTGGGGCATCCATCGTGGCTGCCACTGTGCCTGACTCCGGTGCCTGCGGCTTTGACCATCGTCAAGTCCAACGCGCCCGGGGTCTCGGCCGAAATCGGGGCGATTGAGACATATCATGTGCCCAGGAAGTTCACGGCGGCGGCGCCCCTGCGGCCGTCGCCGGTGCCTCGCAGTCTTTGTCGACGACCGATCCATGACCACCCTGCCGCCGATCCGCCCCGAAGCGTTCAAGGTCGCCTGTTCGAGCTGCAACCTGCGCGAGCTGTGCCTGCCCGTCGGGTTGAACCGCGACGACCTCGAGCACCTCGACTCCCTCGTCGCGACGCGGCGCAGCGTCGCGCGCGGCGACACGCTGTTCCGCAGCGGCGACCCGTTCCAGTCGCTGTACGCCGTGCGCACCGGCTTCTTCAAGACCTGCGTGACGGCCGAGGACGGCCGCGACCAGGTCACCGGCTTCCAGATGGCCGGCGAGCTGCTCGGGCTCGACGGCATCAGCACCGACCGCCACAGCGTCGATGCCGTGGCGCTCGAGGACTCGCAGGTCTGCGTGATCCCGTACCACGAGCTGGAGACGCTGTCGCGCGAGTTCACGAACCTGCAGCACCAGTTCCACCGCATCATGAGCCGCGAGATCGTGCGCGATCACGGTGTGATGCTGCTGCTGGGCAGCATGCGCGCCGAGGAACGGCTCGCGGCCTTCCTGCTCAATCTCACGCAGCGGCTGCAGGCGCGCGGCTTCTCCGGCTCGTCGATGATCCTGCGCATGACGCGCGAGGAGATCGGCAGCTACCTCGGGCTCAAGCTCGAGACGGTCAGCCGCACGTTCTCGAAGTTCCAGGAAGAAGGCCTGCTCGAAGTCAAGCAGCGGCAGATCCGCATCCTCGACGCAGCCGGCCTGCAGAAGATCGTCAACGGCGCGTCGTGCTGAGCGTGGCGGCGGCCTCCTGCCCGGCGCGCTGAACCGCGATCAGCTCAGGCCACGCGCATTGATCTCCTGCGCCGAGCAGGTCAGCAGCTGGCTGATGAATCCGGCCGCGGCGATCACGGCCCAGAAGATGAAGAACGTCACCGTGTAGACGGCCAGCGCGGGCCACTCGATCGGCGCGCCGCCGAACCAGTGCAGGCTCAGCGGATCGACGACGGCGAAGACCAGCGTCTCCAGCACCCCGGCCATCAGGAACGCCGGCCACAGCACCGTCAGCAGGCGCTGCGCGCGGGCCGGCGCCTCGGCGGGCCGAGGGGTCTGCGGCGGCGTCACCGCATCCACGGGTCAGTCTCCTGCCGCGGCCGTGGCGGCGTGGTTGCGCGCCTGGATCGCCGGCGTCATCGCGTCGGGCACCACCACCGACGTGCGGCCAGACCGCGCCGACGTGTCGAGGACCGGGTCGGCGCCGCGCACCGCGATGACGGCGGTGGCGATGCCGGCGACGACGACCGCCAGCGGCCCGCCGATCACGAGCCAGACCATGCCGACGCGCCACCACGGTGTCGGGGACTTCGCGCTCGAAGAAGGGTTCATCTCGATGGGCTCCTGGCGGGATTCGGGCGGTGCCACGGGTGTCAGCGCGGCACGATGAAGGTCGATTTTTCCACCACGCGCGCGGCGGCGTCGCCGTCCTGCGCGAGGCGCTCGATGCTGAACTCGAGCGGGTGTGCACCCGGGCCCAGTGCCTGCGCGGTTTGCGGCGGCACGCGCACGCCAGCCGGCACCCAGCGCGCCTGTGCCGGGCCGATGCGCACCTCCTCGCCGACGTCGACGATGGCGCCGTCGAGGCCGCGCACGGTCACGACGTAGCGCTGCTCGCGTTCGGTCGCATTCATGATCTGCAGGCGGTAGACGTTTTCGATGTAGCCGTTGTCGACCAGTCGCGCGAGCGACGCGCGGTCGCGCACGACGTCGACCTTGAACGGGCTGCGCATCAGGATGCTGGTGAGCAAGGCGCCCGCGACGACGACCAGCACCGCCGTGTAGACGAGCACGCGCGGACGGAACACGCGCCGCAGCATCTGCGCGCGCGTCCAGTGGTACGTCATGCCGTTTTGCGTGGCATAGCGGATCAGCCCGCGCGGGTAGTGCATCTTGTCCATCACGCTGTTGCACACGTCGATGCACGCGGTGCAGGCGATGCACTCGTACTGCAGACCGTTGCGGATGTCGATGCCCGTCGGACACACCTGCACGCACAGCCCGCAGTCGATGCAGTGACCGAGGTTGGCGGCCTTCAGGTCGGTCTTGCGCCCGCGCGTGCCGCGCGGCTCGCCGCGCTCGGCGTCGTAGCTGATGATCAGCGTGTCCTTGTCGAACATCGCGCTCTGGAAGCGCGCGTACGGGCACATGTACTTGCACACCTGCTCGCGCATGTACCCTGCGTTGCCGTAGGTCGCGAAGCCGTAGAACAGGACCCAGAACGTCTCCCACGGACCGAGCCCGAACGAGGCGATCGACGGCACGAGTTCGCGGATCGGCGTGAAGTAGCCGACGAACGTGATCCCGGTCCACAGGCCGATCGCGATCCACGCCACCTGCTTGGCGGCGAAGCGCCAGACGCGGTCGAAGGTCCACGGACCCGCGTCGCGCTTCATGCGCTGCGCGCGGTCGCCCTCGATCTTGCGTTCGACCCACATGAAGATCTCGGTGTAGACCGTCTGCGGGCACGCGAAGCCGCACCACAGCCGCCCGGCGATTGCTGTGAACAGGAACAGCGAGTACGCCGAGATGACGAGCAGCGCCGTCAGGTAGATGAAGTCCTGCGGATACAGGACGAGGCCGAAGATGTAGAAACGCCGCGCGCCGAGATCGAACAGCACCGCCTGGCGCGCGTTCCACTCGAGCCACGGCAGCCCGTAGAAGACGATCTGCGTCAGCCACACCAGCGCCCAGCGCCAGCCGGCGAACCAGCCGCTGACGGCGCGCGCGTAGATGCGCTTTTGCTTCTGGTACAGCGACACCAGCTCGGCGGCGGCGTCCTTGCCGTCGCCGGGCGGGGTCGCGTTGCCGGCCGGCCCGGTGGCGGGCGGCGTGGCCGGCAAGGGAGTCGTACTGCTGCTCACGAGAAGAATTCCCCGCCGGCCGCAGCCGGCGCGCGAGACGTCAGGGCTGCTTGGCCACCTGGGTCGGTTGCGACAGGCGCCACACGTACGCCGCCAGGACGTGGATCTGCTCGGGCGTCAGCAGGCGCGCCTGCGCCGGCATCGCGTTGTTGAAGCCGTTGTTGATCGCGCGCACGATGGCCTGCTCGCCCCAGCCGTGCAGCCAGACGTTGTTGGTCAGGTCAGGCGCACCCATCGCCTGGTTGCCCTTGCCATCGGCGCCGTGGCAGGCCGCGCAGGCGGCGAACTTCGGCTGGCCGAGCTGCGCGTAGACGGCGTTGTGCGTGCTGCCCGACAGGCTCAGCACGTAGTGCGCGACGTTGCGCACGTCGTCGGCAGTGCCGACCGCCGCGGCCATCGGCGGCATCACGCCGTTGCGGCCGTTGGTGATCGTTTCCTTGATCTGCTCGTGCGAGCCGCCCCACATCCACTCGCCGTCGGTCAGATTCGGGAAGCCGAGGCTGCCGCGCGCGTCGGAGCCGTGGCACTGCGCGCAGTTGTTCAGGAACAGCCGCTGGCCGATCTCCATCGCCTGGCTGTCCTTGGCCAGATCCTCGGCCGACAGGTTCGCGAACCGGGCGTACACCGGCGCCATCGACGCCTCGAGCTTCGCGCGCTCCTTCTGGTACTGGTCGACCGACGACCACTTCGCCGCGCCCTGGAAACTGCCCAAGCCCGGGTACAGCGCGAGGTAGACCGCGCCGAAGACGACCGTGATCACGAACAGCCCCATCCACCAGCGCGGCAGCGGGTTGTTCATCTCGCGCAGGTCCTCGTCCCACACGTGGCCCGTCGTGTTGTCGCTGGCCATCACGCGGCGTTTGGCCGCTGCCAACAGCAACACCAGGCAGGCGATGAGGCTGACGATCGTCACCGCCGCGACGAAGATCGACCAGCCGCTGTTGAAGAAATCACTCACGGCGACCTCCAGCATTCATGGGTTCTTCGGCCCGGGCCTTCCCACCCGGGGCAACCGCGCCGCTGCCGACGGGGTCGCTGTCGAGAAAGGGCAATTGCGCAGCGGCATCGTGTGCCGGACGGCGCTTGGCACTCCACGTCCACGCGACGAGCGCAAGGAAGAGCACCAGGCCGGCCACCGTCACGAGGCTGCGCCAGTCGTTGATGTCCATTCGAGCCTCCCGCCGAGCGTCACTTGACGTGCGTGCCGAGCACCTGCAGGTACGCGATCACGGCATCCATCTCGGTCTTGCCCTTGACCTCGTCGGCCGCCTTGGCGATCTCGTCGTCGCTGTACGGCACGCCCAGGCGGCGCAGCGCCGTCATGCGCGCGGCCATCGACGACCCGTCGACGGTGGCCTTGGCCAGCCACGGGTACGCCGGCATGTTCGACTCGGGCACGAGGTCGCGCGGGTTCGTCAGGTGCACGCGGTGCCACTCGTCGCTGTAGCGACCGCCGACGCGCGCCAGGTCGGGCCCGGTGCGCTTGCTGCCCCACTGGAACGGGTGGTCGTAGACGAACTCGCCGGCCAGCGAGTAGTGGCCGTAGCGCAGCGTCTCGGCGCGGAACGGTCGCACCATCTGCGAGTGGCAGTTGTAGCAGCCCTCGCGGATGTAGACGTCGCGTCCGGCGAGCTGCAGCGCGGTGTAGGGCTTGAGTCCCTCGACCGGCTGCGTCGTCGACTTCTGGAAGAACAGCGGGACGATCTCGACGATGCCGCCGATCGCGACCGTGATCAGGATCAGCACGATCATCAAAAAGTTGCTGGTCTCGATCTTCTCGTGACCGCTGGGTGCCGCATGTTGTGCCATGTTGTTGTCCTCCTCGTGCGACCGCTCAGGCGTGGGCCGGCAGCGGCACCGGGGCCACCGCGGGCTTGCTGCTGCGCACGGTCATGAAGACGTTCCACGCCATGATCAGCATGCCGGTCAGGTACAGCAGGCCGCCGCCGAGGCGGATCACGTAGAACGGATACGTCGCCTTGACGCTCTCGACGAAGCTGTAGACCAGCGTGCCGTCGGGGTTCACCGCACGCCACATCAGGCCCTGCATCACGCCGGCGATCCACATCGCGGCGATGTAGAGCACGATGCCGATCGTGGCGATCCAGAAGTGCAGCTCGATCGCCTTCGGGCTGTACATGCTCTTCTTGCCGTACATGCGCGGGATCAGGTGGTACATCGCGCCGATCGAGATCAGGCCCACCCAGCCGAGCGCGCCGCTGTGCACGTGGCCCACCGTCCAGTCGGTGTAGTGGCTCAGCGCGTTGACCGTCTTGATCGACATCATCGGCCCTTCGAAGGTCGACATGCCGTAGAACGACAGCGAGACGATCAGGAACTTCAGGATCGGGTCGTCACGCAGCTTGTGCCACGCACCCGACAGCGTCATGATGCCGTTGATCATGCCGCCCCAGCTCGGGGCCAGCAGCACGAGCGAGAACACCATGCCCAGCGACTGCGCCCAGTCGGGCAGCGCGGTGTAGTGCAGGTGGTGCGGACCCGCCCACATGTAGGTGAAGATCAGCGCCCAGAAGTGCACGATCGACAGGCGGTAGCTGTAGACCGGGCGCTCGGCCTGCTTCGGGATGTAGTAGTACATCATCCCGAGGAAGCCGGCGGTCAGGAAGAAGCCCACCGCGTTGTGGCCGTACCACCACTGGATCATCGCGTCCTGCACGCCGGCGTAGGCGGAGTAGCTCTTCAGCGCGCCCCACGGCATCGAGATGTTGTTGACGATGTGCAGCAGCGCCACCGCGATGATGAAGGCACCGAAGAACCAGTTCGCCACGTAGATGTGGCGCACCTTGCGCATGCCGATCGTGCCGAAGAACACGATCGCGTACGCGACCCACACGACGGCGATCGCGATGTCGATCGGCCACTCGAGCTCGGCGTACTCCTTGGCCTGCGTAAAGCCCAGCGGCAGCGTGATCGCCGCGGCGACGATGATCGCCTGCCAGCCCCAGAACGTGAACTTGGCCAGCGCCGGCAGGAACAGCGGCGTCTGGCAGGTGCGCTGCACGACGTGGTAGCTGGTGGCGAACAGCGCGCAGCCGCCGAAGGCGAAAATCACCGCGTTGGTGTGCAGCGGCCGCAGCCGCCCGTAGCTCAGCCACGGGATGCCGAGGTTGAGTTCCGGCCACGCGAGCTGGGCAGCGATGATCACCCCCACCAGCATGCCCACCACGCCCCACACCACGGTCATGAGCGCGAACGCGCGCACGACCCAGTCGTCGTATACGGCTCCCGACGAGGACTTGGCCCCGCTCATGGCCGCGGTTGCAGCAATCGCCATCCGAACTCTCCTTCCTACGCGATGACCTGTTTCAGGTTGTGCGGGATTTTTCAGGCGAGTCGGCCGACGGGGATTGATCGTCGTCAACCGTGTATGACTCGCCGCGCAAAATGCGCTGTCCTTCGTCCTCGAGGTCGTCGAACTGCCCGTTGTGCAGCGCCCAGCCGAACACGGCGATGATGGCCAGCACCAGCACGGCCGACAGCGGGATCAGCAGGTACAGGATGTCCACGCGGGATGCTCGGCCGTCAGGGGTGCGTCAGTCGCGCGCCAGACGCAACGAGTTGCCGACGACGAGCAGCGAGCTCAGCGCCATGCCCAGCCCCGCCGCCCAAGGCGGCAGCCAGCCGGCCAGCGCGAGCGGGATGCTCAGCGCGTTGTAGGCCGCGGCCCATACGATGTTCTGGCGCACGACGCGCAGCGTACGCTGCGCCAGGCGCCGCGCATGCGCGATGCTCGCGAGCCGGTTACCGACGACGATCGCATCGGCCGTCGCGCGCGCGACGAGCGCGCCCTGCCCCATCGCGAACGCGACGTCGGCCTGCGCCAGCACCGGCGCATCGTTGACGCCGTCGCCGACCATCGCGACGCGCACGCCGTCGGCCTGCGCGGCGCGAACCGCCGCGAGCTTGTCCTCGGGTGTGGCCGCCGCCTGCACCGGCAGCGGCGCGCCGGCGGCTTGCAGTCGGGCGGCCAGGCGCTCGACGCGCGGCGCCGCGTCGCCCGACAGCAGTTGCACCTCCACGCCCTGCGTGCGCAGGTCGCGCAGCGTCTCGACGGCGTCGGCACGCAGCCGCTCGTCGAACGCGAAACCGATCCACGCCTGACCGTCGGGACCGAAAGCCAGCCGCAGCTCGTCGCCGAACGCCGCGTCGCCTTGCGCAGCGCCGACCCAGTCGGGCCGGCCGAGCCTCCAGGTGCGCCCGTGCGCATCGACACCCGACAGCCCGAGGCCCGGCACCTCGCGCACCTCGTGCCACGCGCCGGCCTCGGCCGCCGGCGTGGCCGCCGCGAGCGCACGCGACAGCGGGTGCGCCGAGCGCGACGCGAGCGCCGCCGCCCGGCGCTGCAGCGCGTCGAGCGCTGCCGGCGAGGCCTGCGTTGACGGCAGCGCAGGCAGCGGCCGCACCGCGGCGAGTTCGAGCCGGTCTTCGGTCAGCGTGCCCGTCTTGTCGAAGAACAGGCGGCGCACCTGCGCCAGCGGCTCGAGCGCGTCGAGGCGCGCGATCAGCACGCCGCGGCGCGCGAGCGCGCCGGCGGCGGCGGTCATCGCCGACGGCGCGGCCAGCGACAGCGCGCACGGACACGTGACGATCAGCACCGACACGGCGACCCACACCGCGCGCTCGGGGTCGATCACGCTCCACGCCGCCGCCGCGCCGCCGGCCAGCAGCAGCACGATCCAAAGGAACGGCGTCGCCCACCGATCGGCGATGCGTGCGAGCGCGGGGCGCTGCGTCAGCGCCTGCTGCATCAGCGCGACGATCGCCTGGTAGCGCGTGTCGGCGCCGACGCGCTCGACGCGCAGCCGCACCGGCGCACCGACGTTGACGCTGCCGGCCACTACCGTGTCGCCCGCGGCCTTCGCGACCGGTTCCGACTCGCCGGTCAGCAGCGCCTCGTCGGCCGCGGTGGGCCCCTCGAGCAGCACGCCGTCGGCCGGGAACGGTTCGCCCAGCGGCACCTGCACGCGGTCGCCGGGGCGCAGCGCGTCGACGTCGACGCGTTCGACCCCACCGGCGTCGGTGCAGCGCCACGCGGTGCGCGGCATCGCCGCGAGCGCTGCCTCCAGCGTCGCCGCGGCGCGGTGGCGCGCGCGCATCTCGAGCCAGCGCCCGGCGAGCAGGAACGCGACGAACATCGTCAGCGAGTCGAAGTAGACCTCGTGGCCGAACGCGCCGCCCGGCGCGAACGTCGCGCCGGTGCTGGCGACGAAGGTCACCGCGACGCCGAGCGCGACCGGCACGTCCATGCCGATGCGCCGCGTGCGCAGGCTGCGCCACGCGCCGGCGAAGAACGGCGCCGCCGACCACCACACGACGGGGATGCTCAGCACCCAGGCGCCCCAGTTCAGCAGCTGGCGCAGGTCGTCGGGCAACTCGCCGGGCGCGGCGATGTAGCTCGGCCACGCGAGCATCATCACCTGCATCATGCAGAACCACGCGACGAACAGCCGCCACAGCGCCTGTCGCGCCTCGGCGCGGCGCATCGCGTGCGCCGGCGCGGCGGCGTCGGGCGCGGCGTCGTAGCCGGCGCGGCGCACTGCCGCCACCAGGTCGGCCACGCTCGCGCGCCGCGGGTCCCAGCGCACCGTCGCGCGCTCGGCCGCGGCGCTGACGCGCGCTTCGCCGACGCCGTCGACCTGCTGCAGCGCCGCCTCGATCGTGCCGGCGCACGCCGCGCAGTACATGCCCGCGATGCGCAGCGTCGCCTGCCCCGGCAGGTCGCCCGCCGGCGGCGCCGCGCCGGAAGACACGGCGTCGGCGGTCATCGCGGCGGCAAAGGAGGTCATCGGGTGGGCGTCGGGTCCGGGTGCGGAGACCGGACGGTCGATAATCTAGCGAGCGCGCCCCCGACCGGCATGATCTACATCAAGGCCAGCACAACCTCCCCCGGCGCAGCGGCGTGGTTCGCCGGCGTCGCGCTCGTCCTCGCACTCGTCGCGGGCGGCGTTGCGCACGCGCAGGAGCCGCAGCGCCTGCCGACGGTGACGCTGCGCGCCGGCATGCACAACATCGTCGCGATGGTCGCGCGCACGCCCGAGCAGCGCGCGGTGGGCCTGATGCACCGGCGCGAGATGGCCACGCACGAGGGCATGCTGTTCGTGTTCGAGCAGCCGGCCGTGCAGTGCTTCTGGATGAAGAACACGCTGCTGCCGCTGTCGATCGCCTTCATCGCCGACGACGGCACCATCGTCAGCCTGGCCGACATGCAGCCGCAGTCGCTCGACTCGCACTGCTCGTCCAAGCCGGTGCGCTACGCGCTCGAGATGAACCAGGGCTGGTTCGCGCGGCGCGCCGTGCGCCCGGGCTTCCGCCTCGCGGGCGGGCCTTTCGGCAACTGACGCCGACGCGGCGTCGCGGCCGTTCAGGCCGCGAGCTGCACCGTGAAGCGCATGCCCGGCACCTGCGGGCGGCTCGCGGCTTCGATGCGACCGCCGAGCCGCTCGACGATCTCGCGCGCGATCGTCAGCCCCAGGCCGGTGCCGCCGTCGTTGCGCAGGTCGGCGCGCTCGCCGCGCCAGAACGGCTCGAACAGCTTCGGCAGGTGCTCGGGCGGCACGCCGGGGCCGTCGTCCTCGACGACGACTTCGGCACCGCCCGCGGGCAGCGGCCGCACGCGCAGCAGCACGTGTTCGCCGCCGTAGCGCCGCGCATTGTCGAGCAGGTTGATCACCGCCTCGCCGAGCCACAGCGGGTGCGCGCGCGCGACCACCGGCTCGGCCGGCGCGTCGAGCTCGAGCGTGCGTCCTTCGCGCAGCCCTTGCAGCACGAGCGGCTCGGCCGCCTCGCGCAGCAGCGGCACGATGTCCAGCGGCGCCTGCTCGCCGTTGACGCCCAGCGCAGTCTCGGAGCGCGCCAGGCTCAGCAGCTGGCCGATCAGCCGGTTCATCCGCTGCGTCGTCGCGTCGACCTGCTGCAGCAGCGGCGCCCAGCCGGCCGCGGTGGCCCCGGCGTCGGCCGCAAGCTCGCGCTGCAGCTCCTGCGCGAGCACGCGCAACCCCGCGACCGGCGTGCGCAGCTGGTGCGCGGCATCGGCGACGAAGCGCCGCTGCAGCTGCGCGGCGTGCTGCATGTCGGCCATCAGCATGTTGATGCGCTCGATCAGCGGCACCGCCTCGGCCGGCACACGCTCGAGCGGCAGCGGCTGCCAGTCGCTGCTGGCGCGGGCGGCGACGTCGCTGGCGACGTCGCGCAGCGGCTGCAGCCCGCGCCGCACGCCCCAGGCGATCAGCGCGATCGACAGCAGACCGAGTCCGACGCCGGGCAGCAGCACGCCGAGCAGGATGCGCCGCTGCAGCTGCACGCGCTTGCCGGTCGTCTCGACGACGACGATCGACACCGTGCGGTCGAGCATCGGCGACTTGATCGAGAACACGGCACCGCGCACCGGTTCGCCGCGGTAGACGCCGTCGAACAGCAGCGGGGCCTCGTAGGCGCGGTCGCGCTCGGGCGGCGCGGGCACGAGGATGTCGCCGGCGAGCATATTGCCCTCGACGTCCTGCATCGCGAACGCGATGCGGTCGTCGCGGTCCCAGGTCAGGATTTCCATCGCCTGGCGCGTGACGTCGAGCAGCGGGCCCCGCTCGGTCCACATCACCTTGGCCGCGAGCGCCGAGGCCTGGTCCTGCAGGCCACGGTCGAACGCGTCGTCGACACTGCTGCGTGCGAGCCGGTAGGCGCCGGCGCCGGCGAGCAGGCCGCCGACCAGCCAGATCCACAGCAGCGGCGTGAGCAGCTGCGCGCGCAGGCTCGGCCCGTGGCGCGGCGGCGCGTCGGGCGCGGGCGCCGTCATCGCGTCACGCGGCGGCCGCCGGCGCGCACTCCAACACGTAGCCGAAGCCGCGCACCGTCTTGATCACGACGCCGAGGTCGGCGAAGCGCTTGCGCAGCCGGTGCACGTAGACCTCGACCGAGTTCTCGCTGAAGTCGGCCTCCCAGCTCGACAGCGTCGCGACGATGCTCTCCTTGGGCACGACGCGGCCGGCCTTGTGCATCAGCAGCTCGGTCAGCGCCAGCTCGCGCGGGCTCATGTGCACGCGCTGCCCGCGCCAGCGCAGCTCGCGCTGCGTCAGGTCGAGCTCGAGCTCGCCCAGCGTCAGGCGCTCGGACAGTCGCCCGTCGGCACGGCGCTTGAGTGCGCGCACGCGCGCGACGAGCTCGGCGACGTCGAACGGCTTGACGAGGTAGTCGTCGGCACCGGCGTTCAGGCCCTCGACGCGGTCGCCGAGTTCGTCGCGCGCCGTCAGCAGCAGCACCGGAACGCGCGCGCCGCGTGCGCGCCAGTGACGCAGCACGTCCATGCCGTCGCAGCCGGGCAGCCCCAGGTCGAGCACCGCGACGTCGTACACCCCGACGTCGCCGGCCGCCAGCGCCAGGCGCCCGTCGTGCAGCACATCGACGCTCCAGCCCTCGCGCTCGAAGGCGCGCCCCACGCCGAGACTCAGCGCGGAGTCGTCCTCGACGAGCAGGATGCGCATCGGACCGCGGCGCGGGCGCCGGCGCTCAGGCGAAGTTCTTCTGCGCGAAGTCCCAGTTGACCAGCTTGTCGAGGAAGGTCTCGACGAACTTCTGGCGCAGGTTGCGGTAGTCGATGTAGTAGGCGTGCTCCCACACGTCGACCGTCAGCAGCGCCTTGTCGGCGGTGGTCAGCGGCGTGCCGGCCGCCCCGGTGTTGACGATGTCGACGCTGCCGTCGGGCTTCTTGACGAGCCACGTCCAGCCCGAGCCGAAATTGCCGACCGCGCTCTTGACGAACGCCTCTTTGAACGCCGCGTAGCTGCCCCACTTGGCATTGATCGCCGCGGCCAGCGCGCCGGTGGGTTCGC
The DNA here is from genome assembly GCF_022631395.1 of Calidifontimicrobium sp. SYSU G02091. NCBI lineage: Bacteria > Pseudomonadati > Pseudomonadota > Betaproteobacteria > Burkholderiales > Sphaerotilaceae > Azohydromonas > Calidifontimicrobium sp. SYSU G02091. The sequence goes on along the minus strand of NZ_JALBGB010000004.1, from coordinate 104,590 downwards.
CGCCGCCGCCCGGCTTCATGCAGTTCCAGAAGAAGGTGTGGTTCCACACCTGCGCGGCGTTGTTGTAGACCGGGCTCGGGTTGGGCGCCTTGCGCACGATGTCCTCGAGCGACATCGACTCGTACTCGGTGCCCTTCTGCAGGTTGTTGAGGTTGACCACGTAGGCGTTGTGGTGCTTGCCGTGGTGGTACTCGAGCGTCTCGCGGCTGTAATGCGGCGCGAGGGCGTCGATCGGGTACGGCAGGGGCGGCAGCGTGTGTTCCATGGTTCGGTCCTCGGTTCGTTGGGGCGCCGCGTGCGGCGCGGCGACGCCGCTAGCAATGACGCGGCGCGATTGTAGGCAGCGGCCGGTGCGCGGCCACGCCGCGGTGCGATGGCCCCATCGCGCGGGCGGGTGCCGCGCCGCGGCGCCCACTCAGCGCGGCGGCTCGTCGGCGCCGCGCAGCCGCACGTCGAGCACCTGCGCACTCGCCTCACCGTCGGCCCACACCGCGTGCACGCGCTGGCCGGACGCGAGCGCCGCAGCCGAGACGATCGGCCGCCGCGCCTCGTCGGTGACCCACGCATAGCCGCGCGCGAGCACCTGCGCCGGGTCGAGCGCGGCCAGCCGCGCCTGCCACGTGTCCAGTGCCGCGCCGCGCCGCTGCAGGCCCGCGTGCACCGCCCCGCGCAGACGCGCCGCCAGCAGCGGCGCGCGTCCCTGCTGGCGCTGCAGCGCCTGCCGCAGCGCCGCGAGCTGACGCTGCGCGAGCAGCGCGTGACGCTGGCGGTGCGCCGCCAGCAGCGCCGACGGCCGCGCGAGCTGCAGTGCGCGCTGGTCGAGGCGCTGCGCGTGCGCATCGAGGGTGCGCCGCAGCGGCCGGTGCAGCCGCAGCGCCAGCGCGTCGAGCTGCTCGAGCGCTTGCCGCTGCGACGGCGCGGCGAGCTCGGCCGCCGCGGTCGGCGTCGGCGCGCGCAGGTCGGCGGCGAAGTCGGCCAGCGTGACGTCGGTCTCGTGGCCGACGCCGCACACCACCGGGATCGGCGACGCGGCGATCGCGCGCACGACGCGCTCGTCGTTGAATGCCCACAGGTCTTCGAGCGAACCGCCGCCGCGGCAGACGATCAGCGTGTCGACCTCGGCGCGCCGCGCCGCGGTGGCGATCGCCGCCGCGAGCGCCGGCGGCGCGTCGGGGCCCTGCACCGGCGCCGGGTACACGACGACGCGCACGTGCGGCGCGCGCCGCGCCAGCGCACTGAGCACGTCGTGCAGCGCCGCGGCGGCGAGCGACGTGACGACGCCCACGGCGTGCGGGAAGCGCGGCAGCGCCCGCTTGCGCGAGGCGTCGAACAGGCCCTCGGCCTCGAGCCGGGCCTTCAGGCGCAGGAACTGTTCGTACAGCGTGCCCTCGCCGGCCGGGCGCATCGACTCGACGACGAGCTGCAGCTCGCCGCGCGGTTCGTACACCGCCAGCCGCCCGCGCAGCGTCACGCGCTGCCCGTCGCGCGGCACGAAGTCGAGCAGCGACGCCGCGCGGCGGAACATCGCGCAGCGCAGCGTCGCGGCGTCGCCGTCGGCGTCTTTCAGCGTGAAGTAACAGTGCCCGCTGGGCGCGCGCGAGAAACCCGACAGCTCGCCGGCAACGGCCACGGCACCGAAGCGCGCGGCCAGCGCATCGCCGATGGCCAGCAGCAGCGCCGCCACGCCCCACACCTGCGGCGCGGACGCCGACGGTGCGTCAGCCAAGGCGCACCCGCCCGGCGCGCCCGCGCCGGCGCCGCGAGAACTCCACAACGAGGACGCCGCTGCGACGCCGCCCAGGGAACGCCGTCACAGCGCTGTCACTTCCGTGCAAGTTCTTGATGTGCAATGGTTTTTCGCTGCTCAAAGCTTGTGCAGACCGACCGGTGTCGCGTCGTCGCGCGGCTTTGGCCCAGGCGTCGACGCGTTGCCCACAATGTTGTCCACAGAAACGGTGGATTGTCGGCCAAAGTGCCGTCAGTTGCGGCCGGTCGCGCGCAGGGCAACGGTGATAATCGCGCCCGCCGACCCCGCATCATCCAGGCGCCGAGCCGCGCCGACGCACAACGAGGACGCCGTTGATCTCGATCATCCAAGCCGCCGGCTGGCCGATCTGGCCGCTGATCCTGTGCTCGATCGTCGCGCTGGCGCTCATCATCGAGCGGCTGCTGACGCTGCGCGCCAAGCGCGTCGCCCCGCCGACGCTGGTCGACGAGGTCATCGGCGTCACGCGCAGCTCGCTGCCGCCGGCCGACGTCGTCAACAAGCTCGCCGAGAGCTCGGTGCTCGGCAGCGTGCTGGCCGCCGGGCTGCGCAGCGTCGTCGCCGACCCGCGCATCACCGAGGAGGCGCTGCGGCAGTCGTTCGAGAGCGCGGGCCGGCGCGCCGTGCACCTGCTCGAGCGCTACCTCAACACGCTGGGCACGATCGCCAGCGCCGCGCCGCTGCTCGGCCTGCTCGGCACCGTCGTCGGGATGATCGAGATCTTTGCTGCGCAGGGCGCGTCGGGCGTCGCGACCAACCCCGAGCAGCTCGGTCGCGGCATCTCGATCGCGCTGTACAACACCGCGTTCGGGCTGATCATCGCGATCCCGACGATGATGTTCTACCGCTTCTTCCGCGGCCGCGTCGACGAGTTCACGCTCGAGATGGAGCACGCGGCCGAGCGCCTCGTGCCGCACCTGATGCGCTTCGTCGTACGCCCGCCGCAGTGAGCCACGGCCCAGCCGCGAGTCCGTCATGAACTTCCGCAAGCAGCGCGGCGAGGATCCGGAGATCAACCTGATCCCGTTCATCGACATCCTGCTGGTGATCCTCATCTTCCTGATGCTGACCACCACCTACTCGCGCTTCACCGAACTGCAGCTGACGCTGCCCACCGCCGACGCAGAGCGGCTGCAGCAGCGCCCGCACGAGATCGTCGTCGCCGTCGGCGCCGACGGGCGCTACGTCGTCGACCGCACGCCGCTGCCCGGCGGGCCGGCCGTCGAGGCGCTGACGCAGGCACTCGTGCAGGCCGCGCAGGGCCGGCAGGACCCGGTCGTCATCATCAGCGCCGACGCCACTGCCGCGCACCAGTCGGTCGTCAACGTGCTCGACGCCGCGCGCCGCGCCGGGCTCGCGCGCCTGACCTTCGCCGCGCAGACCGACGCGGCCGGCCGCTAGAGCGCCGCGCGGTGGCCGCCGCCGGCCTCACGGGGCTCGAGGCACTGTGGCAACGCCACGCGTGGCGCGCGCGGCCGAGCCTGCTCGCGCGTGCGCTGCAGCCGCTGTCGTGGCTGTACGCCGCCGTCGCGGCGGTCCTGCACTGGCCGTACCGCGTGGGTCTGCGCCGCCCCGCGCCGCTGCCGGTGCCGGTGGTCGTCGTCGGCAACCTCGTCGTCGGGGGTGCTGGCAAGACGCCGACCGTGATCGCGCTCGTGCGCTGGCTGCGCGACCACGGCTGGCACCCCGGCGTCGTCTCGCGCGGCTACGGCCGACGCGGTGACGCCGTGCGCGCCGTCGATGCCACCGCGACGGCGGCCGAGGTCGGCGACGAGCCGCGGCTGATCGCGCGGCGCACCGGCGTGCCGGTCGTCGTCGGGCGTGACCGCGTCGCCGCGGCACGGGCGCTGCTGCGCGCGCACCCGCAGGTCGACGTGCTCGTCAGCGACGACGGGCTGCAGCACCACCGGCTGCCGCGCACCCTCGCGATCGTCGTGTTCGACGAACGCGGCACCGGCAACGGCCTGCGGCTGCCCGCCGGGCCGCTGCGCGCGCCGATGCCGCGCGCCGTGCCGCCGCGCACCCTCGTGCTGTACAACGCCGAGCGGCCGACGACGCCGTGGCCCGGCAGCTGCGTGCGCCGCGCACTCGCCGGGGCCGTCGCGCTCGACGCGTGGTGGCGCGGCGAGCCGCCGACCGCCGCCGCGCTCGCGGCGCTGCGCGGGCGGCCGCTGCGGGCCGCCGCCGGCATCGCGTCGCCGCAGCGCTTCTTCGCGATGCTCGAGGCGCAGGGCCTCGCGTTCGAGCGCCTGCCGCTGCCCGACCACCACGACTACGCGACGCTGCCGTGGCCCGCGGGCACGCGCGACGTCGTCGTCACCGAGAAAGACGCCGTCAAACTCGACCCGGCGCGCGTCGGCGCGACGCGGGTGTGGGTCGCCCCGCTAGACTTCGCGTTCGACCCTGCCTTCGAGGCCGCGCTGGCCGCGGCGCTTGGGGCGCCCACCGAGGCCCGACGATGACGCTCGACCACCGCCTGATCGAACTGCTGGTATGCCCGGTCTGCAAGGGCCCGCTCGAGCTGCAGCGCGACGAGCAGCTGCGCCCGAGCGAACTGGTGTGCCCGGCCGACCGCCTGGCGTTCCCGATCGTCGACGGCATCCCGGTGATGCTCGAGCAGGAGGCCCGCCCGGTCGAACTGCCGCCGACGCCCTGAGCACACAGGGGCTGCGGCGTGGGCTTCACCGTCCTGATTCCGGCGCGGCTCGCGTCGACGCGGCTGCCCGACAAGCCGCTGGCCGACATCGCCGGCGCACCGATGGTCGTGCGCGTCGCGCAGCGCGCCCGCCGCTCGGGGGCCACGGCGGTCGTCGTCGCCGCCGACGACGCGCGCACCATCGCCGCCTGCGCCGCGCACGGCGTGCGCGCGCTGATGACGCGCCCCGACCACGCCAGCGGCAGCGACCGCCTCGCCGAGGCGTGTGAGCAGCTCGGGCTCGACGGCGACGACATCGTCGTCAACGTGCAGGGCGACGAGCCGCTGATCGCGCCGGCGCTGATCGACGCATGCGCGGCGCTGCTGCGGCAGCGCGGCGACTGCGTGATGGCCACCGCGGCGCACGCGATCGAGTCGGTGGCCGACTTCGTCAACCCGAACGTCGTCAAAGTCGTCTGCGACGCGGCCAGCCGCGCGCTGTACTTCAGCCGCGCGCCGCTGCCGTGGTGGCGCGACGGCAACGCCGGCGGCATCACCACCCTGCCCGCGCCGGCGCCGCTGCGCCACGTCGGCCTGTACGCGTACCGCGCTGCGTTCCTGCGCCGCTTCCCGGCGCTGCCACCGTCGCCGCTGGAGACGGTCGAGTCGCTCGAGCAGCTGCGCGTGCTGTGGCACGGCGAGCGCATCGCGGTGCACGTGTGCGCCGAAGCGCCCGGTGCCGGCGTCGACACGCCGGCCGACCTCGAGCGCGTGCGCGCGCTGGCCGCCGACGCGGCGCAGGCGCGCGCCTGGTGGGGCACCTGAGCGCGGCAGCGCGTCCGCCGCGCCAGAGCCGTCAGGCTCGCGCAGGGACCCGCGTGATATTCTCGATTCGAGACAAGACGCGAGGCCGGCTGGCCGAGGCCGCCCGCGCCGCACCGCCCACGACAACGCACGAGGACCCCCGATGAGACTGATCCTGCTCGGCCCCCCCGGCGCCGGCAAGGGCACGCAAGCGGCCTTCATCTGCCAGCGCTTCGGCATCCCGCAGATCTCGACCGGCGACATGCTGCGCGCCGCCGTCAAGGCCGGCACGCCGCTCGGGCTGGCGGCCAAGCAGGTGATGGACGCGGGGCAGCTCGTCAGCGACGACATCATCATCGGCCTCGTCAAGGAACGCATCGCGCAGCCCGACTGTGCCAACGGCTTCCTCTTCGACGGCTTCCCGCGCACGATCCCGCAGGCCGAGGCGATGAAGGCCGCCGGCGTCAAGCTCGACGTCGTGCTCGAGATCGACGTGCCCGACGCCGCGATCATCGAGCGCATGAGCGGGCGGCGCGTGCACCCGGCGTCGGGGCGCACCTATCACGTCAAGTTCAACCCGCCGAAGGTCGCCGGCAAGGACGACGTCACCGGCGAGGACCTGATCCAGCGCGACGACGACAAGGAAGAGACGGTGCGCAAGCGCCTCGAGGTCTACCACGCGCAGACGCGCCCGCTCGTCGACTACTACTCGCAGTGGGCCGCCACCGGCGACCCGCAGGCGCCGCGCTACCGCCGCATCGACGGGCTGGGCAGCGTCGACGAGATCACCGCGCGCGCGATCGCCGCGCTCTCCTGAGTCCTGCCGCAGCCCGCGCCGAGCCGCCATCGGGCGGCTTTTCGCCGCGCGACAATCGACGCGAACGTCAATTCGTCCCACCGTTTCACGAGGAGCGTTTCCCATGGACATCGCAGGCAAGGTCTTCATCGTCACCGGCGGCGCGTCGGGTCTGGGCGAAGGCACGGCGCGCATGCTCGCGCGCGAGGGCGGCAAGGTCGTCATCGCCGACCTGCAGGACGACAAGGGCCGCGCCGTGGCCGCCGAGATCGGCGGCGCCTACGTGCACTGCGACGTCAGCCAGGAGGCCGACGCGCAGGCCGCAGTGGCGCAGGCGGTGTCGATGGGCAAGCTGGTGGGGCTGGTCAACTGCGCCGGGATCGCCCCGGCGATGAAGACGGTCGGCAAGGACGGCGCGCACTCGCTGGCCGTGTTCACGAAGACGATCATGGTCAACCTCGTCGGCACGTTCAACATGATCCGCCTCGCCGCCGAAGCGATGGCGAAGAACGCCCCCGAGCCCACCGGCGAGCGCGGCGTGCTGATCTCCACCGCGAGCGTGGCCGCCTACGACGGCCAGATCGGCCAGGCCGCGTACAGCGCGAGCAAGGGCGGCGTCGTGGGCATGACGCTGCCGATCGCGCGCGACCTCGCGCGCAACGGCATCCGCAACATGACGATCGCGCCGGGCATCTTCGGCACGCCGATGCTGTTCTCGATGCCCAAGGAGGTGCAGGACGCGCTCGCCGCCAGCGTGCCGTTCCCGAGCCGGCTGGGCACGCCCGAGGACTACGCGAAGCTCGTCAAGCACATCATCGAGAACGACATGCTCAACGGCGAGGTGATCCGCCTCGACGGCGCGATCCGCCTGGCGCCGAAGTGACGCCGGCGCACGGCCCGCGCGTCGACCTCAAAACCTGAGGTCGACGCTCGCGTAGAACGTGCGCCCGCGCGGGTCGTAGTAGCGGTCGTCGTAGCCGAGCGCGAAGCCGCCGCCGGCCGACAGCAGCGAGCACGGCGGCGCGCGGTCGGCGACGTTGAGCACGCCCAGCGTCAGCGCCGACGCGCGGCCGACCTGCCAGCGCGACTGCCAGTCGAAGGTCACGTGCGAGCGCACGCGGCCGGCATAGTCGATCGGCTCGCCGGTGGCGACGTCGAAGACGACGCCTTCGTCGGCGCTGTACGTCTGGTCGCGGTAGCCGCTGCGGAAGTTGACCGCCAGCGCGTGCGTCCAGCGACCGGCGGCCAGCGCATTGACCCAGCGCCCCTGCCAGCGGAACGTCACCGCGCCGTCGGGCCCGAAGCGCCCGAGGCTGCTGTGGTACGCGCCGCCGGGCATGAACTGGTACGCGTCCTTCAGGTGGTGCGTCAGCGCGAGCTGGCTGGTCCACACGCCCACGGGCAGCCGCGCACGCGCGCGCACGTCGACGTCGATGCCGCGCTGCACCTGCTCGCCGAGGTTGCGGTTGGACAGCAGCAGCGCGAGGTAGGTGGCGCCGGTGGCGTCGGTGTAGGTCGTGAACAGGTCGCGCCACGCCAGCGGGTCGGCGAAGATCGTCGCGTCGCTGACCTGCCCGATCGCGCGGCGCACCCGCACCTGCCACAGGTCGGCACCGATCGACAGCGCGTCCAGCGGCTCGACGCGCAGGCCCAGCGTCCACTGCAGCGACTTCTCGGGCTTCAGGCCGGGGTTGCCCTGCGCGTAGACGTTGTACTGCGAGCCGTCGGGCGGGCACACGGCACCGAGGTCACTGGCGATGGCCTGCAGCTCGGGCGTGCAGTCGTAGTAGCTCAGCGTCGCCCCGTAGAGCTGGCGTGTGGCCTGCACCTGCGACAGCGTCGGCGCCTTGAACCCGGTGCCCACCGACGCGCGCAGCAGCCAGTCGCGCCGCGGCTGCCAGCGCGCCGACAGCTTGGCCGTCGTCGCGGCGCCGAAGTCCGACGTCGCGTCGTGGCGCAGCGACGCGGTGGCCTCGAACGCGCGCGACAGCGGCGCGACCAGTTCGGCGAACAAGGCGCGCAGTGTGCGCTCGGCGCGGTACGGCACGATGTCGGCGTCCTCGAGGAAGCGCGTGTCGCCGACGCCCTGCGCGAGCGGCGACGCCGTCTTGCGGTAGCTCTCGCGCGCGATGCCCACACCGGCGGCCAGCGCCAGCGGCCCGCCGCCGAGCGCGCCGAGGTCGCGGCTGCCGCGCAGCTGCGCCGCCTGCAGCTGCGTGCGCCCGCCCTCCCAGAAGCCGGTGATCTGCGCGTCGGCCAGCACCTGCCGCGCGGCGTCGGACTGCTGGCCCGCGGCCACGTAGGGGTCGATGACGCCGCCGAGCAGGGCGTCGAGCACCGGCGTGCTGCGCAGGTGGCCGCGGCGCAGCAGCGTGGCCTGCCGGTTCTGCGAGTGCGTCAGCGTCGCGACGTAGTCCCACCCGGCAGCGATGCCCTCGAGGCCGAGCACGGCGTGCCGCGCCGTCGTGCGGTCGTCCTGCTCGCGGCGGCCGGCATCGGCGAGCCGGTACAGCACGAAATCGTCGCCGAGCTCGAGCGCCGGCGCGCGCACCGGCGTGATGCGGCTCGTCGTCGTCGTGTGCGCAGCGAGGAACTCGCCGAACAGGTGATGGCCGTCGGCCAACCGCACGCTGCCCTGCGCGAGCAGCGTCGCGCGCTCGCGCGCCGGCAGCGCCTGCGTGTCGGCCTGCGTGTCGTAGTAGCACCAGGCGCCGCCATAGTACGCGCCGAGGTCGACGTGCTTCGGCGGGCAGGTGCCGTAGGCCAGCAGGTACGGGTTGACGTAGTCGCCGCCGGCGGTGATGACATTCGCCGGCGTCGCGTACACCGACGGCAGCAGGAACACCGCATCGCGGCCCTGGTAGCGCAGCGGGATCACGCTCGAGCGCGCGAAGCGCCGCTCGCTCGCCTCGAGCGCCGTGCGGCGCTGCAGGCCGAGCGCGACGGTGACGTTGTGGCCGTCGGCGCCGAAGTCGCCGAAGCCTTGCGCCAGCGCGACGCGCTGTTCCTGCGCGCCGCCGGCCGGGGCCGACAGCCCGGCCTCGACGCGCGCGTCGGCGAAATGCCGCCGCGTGACGACGTTGACGACGCCGGCCACCGCATCGGCCCCGTACAGCGCCGACGCGCCGTCGGCCAGGATCTCGACGCGCTCGACGGCGGCCAGCGGGATCGTGCTCAGGTCGACGCCGGCGAACGCGCCGGTGATCGTCTGCCCGGCGAACGGCGCGAGCCGGCGCCCGTTGAGCAGCACCAGCGTGCGGCCCTCGCCGAGGTTGTGCAGCGACGCCCCGGCGAAGCCGCTGCCGCCGCCGCCGACCGACGCGGCGTCGTTGGTGAAGCCGTGCATCGCCGGCAGCGACTGCACGAGTTCCTCCAGCGACGTCGCACCCGACTGCTCGATCTGCGCCCGGGTGATCGTCTGCACCGGCAGGGACCCCTCGGCGGCGATGCGGCGCACCGCCGAGCCCGTGATCTCGATGCGCTGCGCGTCGCCCGGCTGCGCCTGCGCGACCGCGCAGACGGCCACGAAAGCGGCGCCGATCCGCGCGCGCCGGTGTGCCCTCCTCGTCGTCATCTGTGCTGTCGACCCCGTGTTCCGCTCATGCGGCGGGCCGCGGCGTCGCCGGACCTCGCCGTGCACCGGATTGTCCGTTCGTCGGCGGTCGACGCCGACTGCGGGCAAGCCCTACGGGCTCACCCTCGGCCATGCCCCCAGGCCAGCCACGCGGTGCGCCGATCGACGACGAGCTGCGCGCGCCGTCCCACCGGCAGCGGCAGCTTGGTGCGCGGCACGTGGCCGATCGGCAGCCCGGTGACGATCGGCGTGCGCGTGACGCGGCGCAGGTGCGCGACGACGTCGCGCAGGCCGTAGCCGCGGTCCAGCGGCGACGGCTTCCAGCCGCCGAAGTCGCCGAGCAGCACGGCGCGCTGCGCGTCGAGCACACCGGCGTGGTGCAGCTGCAGCAGCATGCGCTCGATGCGGTACGGGTGCTCGGCGACGTCCTCGAGGAACAGCAGCCCGCCGCGCACGCGCCGCGCGGGCCAGTGGCGCGTGCCGAGCAGCGAGACGACCATCGTCAGGTTGCCGCCCCACAGCGGCCCGCGCACGTCGACGCCGTCGAGCCCGGCCTCGGTGCGAAACCCGATCGCCTCCAGTTCGCCGGCCATCGCCTCGACGAAGGCACCGACCGTCACCTCGTCGGTGCCGCCTTCGGCGTCGCGGCGGCCGAAGTCGTCGAGCGCCAGCGGCCCGGCCCAACCCGAGACGCCCTCGTGCGCCCACAGCGCGAGCAGCAGCGCCGTCAGGTCGCTGTAGCCGACCCAGCGCGTGCCGCGCTCGACGCTGCGCGCGAGCAGCGCCCAGTCGAGCCGGTCGAGCAGGCGCGACAGGCCGTAGCCGCCGCGCGTGGCCAGCGCGACGTGCGGCGCCGCGCGCGCGACGCGGTGCACCGCGGCCAGCCGCGTGTCGTCGTCGCCGGCGAAGCGCTGGTGGCGCGCCAGCGCCGCCTCGTCGACGTGCACGTCGAAGCCCAGCGCGGTCAGCCGCTTCACCGCGAGCTTCAGCGGCGCGGCGCGCGCCACCGCGCCGGAAGGCGAGAACAGGGTCAGCGTGCGCATGCGTCGGGGTTGAAGAGGTCGCCTTCGATGACGTCGCCGGTCGGGATCGGTGCGTCGTCGTCGGCCCCGGGGGGGCGACGGCTCGCGCGCTGCTGCGCGCGCCGCGCGGCGAAGAAGTCGCGCAGCAGCTGGCCGCAGGCCTCGCCGAGCACGCCGCCGCGCACGTCGGTGTGGTGGTTCAGACGGCTCTCGGCGAACAGGTCGACGACCGAGCCGGCCGCGCCGGTCTTCGGGTCCCAGGCGCCGAAGACGACGCGCTTGACGCGCGCGTGCATCAGCGCCATCGCGCACATCGCGCACGGCTCCAGCGTCACGTACAGCTCGCAGTCGGGCAGGCGGTAGTTCTCGAGCAGCGTCGCCGCGTGGCGCAGCGCGACGATCTCGGCGTGCGCCGTCGGGTCGTGCGTCGTGATCGGGCGGTTGTAGCCCGTGGCCACGACCTGCACCCCCTCGTCGGTGCGGCGCACGATCACCGCGCCCACCGGCACCTCGCCGACGAGCAGCGCGTTGTGCGCCTGGTCGAGCGCGAGGCGCATGCCGGCGAGGTCGGGGTCTTCGGGCGGCGCGTCGTCGCTCATGGCATTTCATCGGGCCCCGCAGCCGCCTGCGGCAAGGCCCCCGGCGCGCCAACGACCACGCGCAGCGGGGTCGGTCGCACGGCGGAGGCCGCAGCGAACCGGCTCGACACCCCCACGGTCGGACACCTCTGCCGGCTGCCGGAGGACGGCTGGCCGTGAGTCTGGATCACTCCCACTCGATCGTCGCCGGCGGCTTCGAGCTGACGTCGTAGACGACGCGGTTGATGCCGCGGACTTCGTTGATGATGCGGCTCGAGACCTTCTTCAGCAGTGCATACGGCAACTCGGCCCAGTCGGCGGTCATGAAGTCGCTGGTGTGCACCGCGCGCAGCGCGACGACGTGGTCGTAGGTGCGGCCGTCGCCCATCACGCCGACCGACTTGACCGGCAGGAACACGGCGAAGGCCTGACTCGTCAGGTCGTACCAGCTCTTGCCGGTGGCCTCGTCGGTCCACGCGCGCAGCTCGTCGATGAAGATCGCGTCGGCGCGGCGCAGCAAGTCGGCGTACTCCTTCTTCACCTCGCCGAGGATGCGCACGCCCAGCCCCGGGCCCGGGAACGGGTGCCGGTAGACCATCTCGGCCGGCAGCCCGAGCGCGACGCCGAGCTCGCGCACCTCGTCCTTGAACAGGTCGCGCAGCGGCTCGAGCAGCTTCAGGCCGAGCGTCTGCGGCAGCCCGCCGACGTTGTGGTGGCTCTTGATCGTCGTGGCCTTTTTCGTCTTCGCGCCGCCGCTCTCGATGACGTCGGGGTAGATCGTGCCCTGCGCGAGCCACTTCGCGTTGGCGAGCTTGGCGGCCTCGCGCTGGAAGACCTCGACGAACTCGGCGCCGATGATCTTGCGCTTGGCCTCGGGGTCGGCCACGCCGGCGAGCTTGCCGAGGAACTGCGCGCTCGCGTCGACGTGCACGACCTTCGCGTGCAGGCGGCCGACGAACATGTCCATCACCATCTGCGCCTCGTTCAGGCGCAGCAGCCCGTGGTCGACGAAGACGCAGGTCAGCTGGTCGCCGATCGCGCGGTGGATCAGCGCGGCGGCCACGCTCGAGTCGACCCCGCCCGACAGGCCGAGGATGACCTCCTCGTCGCCGACCTGTGCGCGGATGGCCTCGACGGCTTCGGCGATGTGGTCGCGCATGATCCAGTCGGGCTTGGCGCCGCAGATCTGCAGCACGAAGCGTTCGAGCAGCGCGCGCCCCTGCACCGTGTGCGTGACCTCGGGGTGGAATTGCACGCCGTAGTAACCGCGCGTCTCGTCGGCCATGCCGGCGATCGGGCAGCTCGGGGTGGACGCCATCAGCTTGAACCCCGGCGGCATCTCGGTGACCTTGTCGCCGTGGCTCATCCACACCTTCAGCATCCCGTGGCCTTCGGGGGTGCGGAAGTCCTCGAGGCCGTCGAGCAGCTTCGTGTGGCCGCGCGCGCGCACCTCGGCGTAGCCGAACTCGCGCTGGTCGCTCCACTCGACGGTGCCGCCGAGCTGCGCGGCCATCGTCTGCATGCCGTAGCAGATGCCGAGCACCGGCACGCCGAGCTCCCACACCGCCTGCGGGGCGCGCAGCTGGTGGTCCTCGTAGGTGCTGCCGTGGCTGCCCGACAGGATGATGCCCTTCGGCGCGAACGCGCGGATGAAGTCGTCGCCGACGTCGTTCGGGTGGATCTCGCAGTACACGTGCGCCTCGCGCACGCGGCGTGCGATCAGCTGCGTGACCTGCGAGCCGAAGTCGAGGATCAGGATCTTGTCGTGCATGGGCGGCGATGGCCTCAAGGCGCCGCCGGGGCGGCGGCATTCGACGCGCGGTCGCGCTGGAAGTGGCGGATCGCCACCACGGTGGCCATGCCCTGCAGCACGGCGCAGAAGAAGAACGGCAGCCCGATCCACACGTCGCCTGGCGGGCGGTGCGACACCGCGCCGAGCAGCGCCGCGGCAATCACCGGTGCGGCCACCCCCATCAGGCTGTTGAGCGACGCGATCGAGCCCATCGTGCGTCCCTGCTCGTGCTCGCCGGCGGCGTTGGACATCAGGCTCTGGATCGCGACCACCGTCGTGAAGCCGAACAGGTTGAGCACGATGATGGCGATCATCATCCAGCCCTCGGTGGCCAGCCCCCACGCGAGGTAGCACAGCGTCGACGACACGAGCCCGAGCGCGGCCAGGCGCCGCGGCGAGAAGCGCTCGAGCAGACGTTTCATCAGCCCGCCCTGGACGATGGCCGCCATCACGCCGACCGCGAACAGCGACCAGCCGTTCTCCTTCGGCCCCCAGCCGAACTTGAACGTCGTGTAGAGCACCCAGCTCATGTGCATCGTGAACTGCGCGAGGCCCGCCAGCGCGATGACCCACACCAGCGGTCCGACGCCGCGCAGCTGCGCGAGCGCCCTGAAACCGGCCACCGGGTTGGCGCGCTTCCAGTCGAACGGCTGGCGCCTGTCGTGCGGCAGCGACTCGGGCAGCACGAACGCGCCGTACAGCGTGTTGGCCAGCGCGAGCGTGCCCGCGACCCAGAACGGCAGGTGCAGGTCGATGCTGCCGAGCACACCGCCGATCACCGGACCGAGCGTGTAGCCGATGCCGAACATCGCGCCCAGCAGCCCGAAGCGGCGCGCGCGCTGTGCCGGCTCGGTGATGTCGGCGACGTAGGCATGCGCGACCGCGATGTTGGTCTGCATCGCGCCGCCGAACAGGCGCGCGAGCACGATGACCCACAGCGCCGACGCGAGCGCGGTGGCGTAGAAGTTCAGCGCCAGCCCCGCGAAGCCCAGCAGCAGCACCGGCCGTCGCCCGAAACGGTCCGACAGGCCGCCGAGCACGGGCCCCGACAGGAAGCTCGCGACGCCGAACGCGAACGCGACCGCGCCGTACCAGAACGCCTGGTCGGCCTGGCTGCCGGTGAAGGTGCCCACCAGCGCCGGCAGCACCGGGATGATCAGGCCGACCGACACCATGTCGATCAGCACCGCGACGAGGATGAACGGCATCGCCGGCGCGCGCGCAGCGCGCGGCACCGGCCCGCTCACCGCGGCCATGGCGCGGGCCACCGGCAGCCGGCGGCGACGGATCTGACGCGGCGGGACGTGGCGTCGCGGGTCGTCACGGCGCGCATCGCCTCACTCGAGGCGGTAGTTCGGCGCTTCCTTCGTGATCTGCACGTCGTGGACGTGGCTCTCGCGGATGCCGGCCGCGGTGATCTCGACGAACTCGGCCTTCTGGTGCATCTGCTCGATGTTCGCGCAGCCGCAGTAGCCCATCGCGGCGCGCAGCCCGCCGGCCATCTGGAAGATGATGTTGACCACCGACCCCTTGTACGGCACGCGGCCCTCGATGCCCTCGGGCACGAGCTTGTCGGCGTTGGGGTTGGCGGCCTCGTCGTTCTCCTGGAAATAGCGGTCGGCGCTGCCGGCCTTCATCGCGCCGATCGAGCCCATGCCGCGGTAGCTCTTGTAGCTGCGGCCCTGGTAGAGGATCACCTCGCCCGGCGCCTCCTCGGTGCCGGCGAACATGCCGCCCATCATCACGCTGCTCGCGCCGGCGGCGATCGCCTTCGCGATGTCGCCCGAGTAGCGGATGCCGCCGTCGGCGATCAGCGGCACGCCGCTGCCGCGCAGCGCGGTCGCGACGTTGTCGATCGCGGTGATCTGCGGCACGCCGACGCCGGCCACGATCCGCGTCGTGCAGATCGACCCCGGCCCGATGCCGACCTTGACGCCGTCGGCGCCGGCCTCGCACAGCGCGAGCGCCGCCGCGCCGGTGGCGATGTTGCCGCCGATCACGTCGACCTGCGGGAAGTTGCGCTTGATCCAGCGCACGCGCTCGATCACGCCGGCGCTGTGACCGTGCGCGGTGTCGACGACGAGCACGTCGACGCCGGCGCGCACGAGCAGCTCGACGCGCTCCTCGGTGCCTTCGCCGACGCCCACCGCCGCGCCGACGCGCAGCTTGCCCTGCGCGTCGCGCGCCGCGTTCGGGAAGTTGGTCTGCTTCGTGATGTCCTTGACGGTCATCAGCCCGCGCAGCTCGAACTGGTCGTTGACGACGAGCACGCGCTCGAGGCGATGCTTGTGCATCAGCGCCTTGCCCTCCTCGAGGCTGGCGCCCTCGCGCACCGTCACCAGGCGTTCGCGCGGCGTCATGATCTCGCGCACCGGCGCGTCCATGCGCGTCTCGAAGCGCAGGTCACGGCCGGTGACGATGCCGACCACCTTGCCGTCCTCGATCACCGGGAAGCCCGAGATGCCGTGCTGCTCGGCCAGCGCCTTGACCTGGCGCACCGTCTTGTCGGGTCCGATCGTGATCGGGTCGCGCAGCACGCCGCTCTCGTAGCGCTTGACCTTGGCCACCTCGGCGGCCTGCACGGTCGGCGGCAGGTTCTTGTGCACGATGCCGATGCCGCCCTCCTGGGCGATCGCGATCGCGAGCCGCGACTCGGTCACGGTGTCCATCGCCGCCGAGACCAGCGGCAGGTTCAGCGAGATGTGCCGCGTCAAACGGGTGGCCAGGCTGGTGTCACGCGGTAACACCTGTGAGAAGGCCGGCACCAGCAGCACGTCGTCGAACGTGAGCGCTTTGCCGAGTAGGCGCATGGGAAGGCTCCTGACGCAAAACCGAATTATAGGAAGGCCCCCGCCGGCTACTTCTGCACACGCCGCCGGCGAGCGCGTGGCTACACTGGGTTCATGCCGATGTCTTCGTTCGCCCCTGTCCGTCTCGGCGTGCCGATCCTGGCGGCGCTGCTGGCCTTCGTCGCCGCCGGCGACGCCCAGGCGCAGTGGAAATGGCGCGACCGCAGCGGCCAGATCCACGTGAGCGACTTGCCACCGCCGCGCGACATCGCCGACAAGGACGTGCTGCAGCGTCCGGCCACCGCCTCGCGGCCGGCGCCGCCCCCTGCCCCGGCGCCCGAAGGCGACGACGCGGCCGCGCCCGCCGCGCCGCCGGCCGAGGCCAAGCCGCGCGTCGACCCCGAACTCGAGGCCCGCCGCAAAGCCGCCGAGCAGGAGCAGCTCGCGCGGCAGAAGCAGGAAGAGGCCAGGCTCGCGCAGCAGCGCGCCGAGAACTGCGACCGCGCCCGCGCGCACCTGAGGCAGCTCGAGAGCGGCATGCGCATGGCGCGCGTCAACGACAAGGGCGAGCGCATCGTCATCGACGACAAGGAGCGAGCCTCCGAGATGCAGCGCGCGCGCCAGGTGATCGCCAGCGACTGCCGCTGACACTGCGGCGCAGGCTGGGCCGACGTCAGCCGCTGCCGCGCCGGCCCGTCTTGCCCTTGTAGCGCAGCCGACGCGCCTCTTTCGGGTCGACCGTCAGCGGGCGGCACACCTCGACACGGTCGCGGTCGCGCAGCGGCTGGTCGGCGCTGGCCAGCCGCCCCCACACGGAAAACGCCAGGTCGGCCGGGGCCGCGTCGCCGAGCACGCCGCTGGCACGCACGGCGTCGGCCACCGTGCTGCCCGGCGCCATCTCGAGCCGGCTGCGGCGCACGGTGCGCGGCGCCGGGCTGTAGACGACCTCGACGCGCAGCGGCTCAGCGCTCACCGTAGACCTGCCCGGCGCGCCGCACGAACGAGTCGACGAACGTGTTGGCGACGCGGTCGAACACCGGGCTCAACACCGCTTCGAGCGGCTTGCTCGAAAAGGCGTAGCGCAGGTCGAACTCGACCTTGCAGGCTTGCGCCTCGCCGCCGGGCCGGCCCAGCGGCACGAACTGCCACGTGCCGTCGAGCAGCGAGAACGGCCCGTCGACGAGCTGCATCACGACCTGCTCGCCCGGCCGGTGCACGTTGCGCGTCGTGAAGGCATGACGCACGCCGGCATACGCCAGGCTCAGCCGCGCCGTCATGCCCGCGTCGTGCGCCTCGAGCACCTCGGCGCGCTCGCACCACGGCAGGAACTGCGGGTACTGCTCGACGCCGGTGACCAGCTCGTACATCTCGTGTGGCGAGTACCACAGCAAGACGGACTTCTTGACGTGCTTCATAGAATGCCCAAATTTTAGGCGGCGCTTGCCTTCTCACCCGGCGCCCCCAGCTGGATGCGATGACTGCCATTGCCGAGAACCGCCGCGCGCGGTTCGACTACCACATCGAAGAGCGGTTCGAGGCCGGCATCGTGCTCGAGGGCTGGGAGGTCAAGGCGATCCGCGCCGGCCAGGTGCAGCTCACCGACGGCTACGTCGTGATCCGCGACGGCGAGCTGTCGCTGATCGGCTGCCGCATCAACGCGCTGCGCACCGCGTCGACGCACGTGCGCCCCGAGGCCGACCGCACGAAGAAGCTGCTGATGCACAAGGCCGAGATCCGCCGGCTGATCGGCAAGGTCGAGCAGCGCGGCTACACGCTCGTGCCGCTGAACCTGCACTACAAGGGCGGGCGCGTGAAGGTCGACATCGCGCTGGCCAAGGGCAAGGCCGAGCACGACAAGCGCGACTCGATCAAGGAGCGCGAGGGCAAGCGCGAAATCGAGCGCGCGCTCAAGCGGCGCACGCGCTGACGCAAAGCTCAACCGATCGCCGCCAGAGCCTGCGCGAGGTCGGCCTTCAAGTCGTCGACGGCCTCGAAGCCGATCGACAAGCGCACCAGCGCGCCCGGCAGCGCCGAGCGGTCGCGGCGCATCGCCGACAGGTCGTACGGCACCGCCAGGCTCACCGGCCCGCCCCACGAGTAGCCGATGCGAAACAGCTTCAGCGCATCGACGAAGGCATCGACGTGCGCAGGCTCGATCGCCGGGTCGAACAGCACCGAGAACAGGCCGGCGGCGCGCGTGCACAGCGCGGCCCAGTGCGCGTGCCCCGGCGAGCCGGGCAGCGCCGGGTGCAGCACGCGCGCGATGCCCGGCTGCCTCTGCAGCCATGTGGCGAGTTCGCGCGCGGCCGCGTCCTGCGCGTCGTAGCGCAGCGCGATCGTCGGCAGCGACCGCAGGATCGCCTCGGCGTCGTTGGCGCCCACGCCGAGCCCCAGCCGCATGTGCGTGAGCAGCACGCGTTCGTGCAGCGCGTCGTCGACGGTCGTCACCGCGCCCATCAGCACGTCGGCGCCGCCCGACGGGTATTTCGTCAGCGCATGCATGCTCAGGTCCACCGCCAGCCCGTCGCCGAGGTCGAACGGGTGGAAGGCCAGCCCGGCGCCCCAGGTGTTGTCGAGCGCGACCGTCAGCCCGTGGCGGCGCGCGACGCGCACGAGCGCGCGCACGTCGGGAAACTCCATCGTCACCGAGCCGGCGGCCTCGATCCACAGCAGCTTGGTGTGGGGGCCGACCATCGCGTCGAGCGCGTCGGCGTCGAGCGGGTCGTACAGCCGGTGCGCGATGCCGAAGCCCTCGAGCAGCGAGCGCGCGAGGTCCTTCGACGGGCCGTAGACGTTGTCGGGCAGCAGCAGCTCGTCGCCGGCGCGCAGCAGCGCGAGGTCGACCAGCGCGATCGCGGCGAGCCCCGACGGCGCGAGCACGCAGTGGCGGCCGCCCTCGAGCGCGGCGATGCGCTCCTCGAGCGTGAACGTCGTCGGCGTGCCGTGCAGGCCGTAGGTGTAGCCGGCCTTGCTGCGCCAGTCGCGCGCGCGCAGCGCGGCGACGTTCGGGAACATCACCGTCGACGCCTTGTGCACCGCCGGCGGCACGGCGTCGAAGCCGGCGGGCGCGCGGTACGGGTGGTGGATCAGGCGTGTGACGTCGTCCATCGGCGTGCTTGCTCACACGGGCTGGCCGACGAGGTCGTGGCCCTCGACGCCGACGATGCGCGCGCGCGCGAATTCGCCGACCTTCAGCACCGTCGACGCCTTGGTCGGCGGCAGCAGCCGCACCGTGCCGTCGATCTCGGGCGCGTCGGCGTAAGTGCGCCCGACGCCGCCGCGGCGGCCGAGCGCCGGCGCGTGGTCGACGAGCACCTGCATCGTCGCGCCGACGCGGCGCTGCAGCCGCGCGACCGAGACCTGCTCGGCCACCGCCATGAAGCGCGCGCGGCGCTCCTCGCGCACCTCTGCCGGCAGCTGGCCCGGCAGCTCGTTGGCCGCGGCACCGGCCACCGGCGAATACGCGAAGCAGCCGGCGCGGTCGATGCCTGCCTCGCGCACGAACTGCAGCAGGTGCTCGAACTCGGCCTCGGTCTCGCCCGGGAATCCGGCGATGAAGGTGCTGCGGATCACGAGCTCGGGGCAGATCTCGCGCCAGCGCGCGATGCGCTCAAGGTTCTTCTCGCCGCTGGCCGGGCGCTTCATGCGCCGCAGCACGTCGGGGTGCGAGTGCTGGAACGGCACGTCGAGGTACGGCAGGATGCGCCCGGCGGCCATCAGCGGCAGCACCTCGTCGACGTGCGGGTATGGATAGACGTAGTGCAGCCGCACCCACGCGCCGTGCGGCTCGGCCAGCTCGCCGAGCTTCTCGCACAGGTCGAGCAGCCGCGTGCGCACCGGCCGTCCGTCCCAGAAGCCGGTGCGGTATTTGACGTCGACGCCGTAGGCGCTGGTGTCCTGGCTGACGACGAGCAGTTCCTTGACGCCGGCGTCGAACAGCCGCTTCGCCTCGCCGAGCACGTCGCCGATCGGGCGCGACACCAGGTCGCCGCGCATGCTCGGGATGATGCAGAACGTGCAGCGGTGGTTGCAGCCCTCGCTGATCTTCAGGTACGCGTAGTGCTTCGGCGTCAGCTTGACGCCGATCTTGTCGAAGTGAGGCGGCACGAGGTCGACGAACGGGTCGTGCGGCTTGGGCACGTACGCGTGCACCGCGTCCATGACCTCCTCGGTCGCGTGCGGGCCGGTGACGGCGAGCACCTTCGGGTGCACCTGCCGCACCAGGTTCTCGCCGCCCTCGCCGGTGCGCGCGCCGAGGCAGCCAGTGACGATCACGCGGCCGTTGTCGGCCAGCGCCTCGCCGATCGCGTCGAGGCTCTCCCTGACCGCGTCGTCGATGAAGCCGCAGGTGTTGACGATCACGAGGTCGGCGCCGGCGTAGGTCTTGCTCGTCGCGTAGCCCTCGGCAGCCAGCCGCGTGAGGATCAGTTCGGAGTCCGTCAGCGCCTTCGGGCAGCCGAGGCTGACGAACCCGATCGTCGGCGCCGTGCGCGCCTCGGGGGGGGATGCACTCATGCGGGGATTGTCCCGCAGCGGCGCGCCTCAGGTCTTCTTGCTCGGGAACCCCGGGAACATCGCCGCCGACTGCTCGAGCATCTGCTTTTGCATCTGCACGAACAGGTTCTTCGACTGCTCGAGGTAATTGCCCATCAGCCCCTGCATCAGCGGTGCCTGGCCGCTGAGGAACTGCGTCCACATCTCGGGCGTGAAGTTCTTCGGGTCGTACAGGCCCTTGGTCTGCTCGGCGAGACGGTTCTGCAGCTCGACGAAGGTCTGCAGGTTCTTCTCGAGGTACGCGCCCATCATCCCCTGCATCGCGTGGCCGTAGAAGCGGATGATCTGCGCCAGCGTCTGCGACGAGAACATCGGCACGCCGGCCGTCTCCTCCTCGAGGATGATCTGCAGCAGGATGCTGCGCGTGAGGTCCTCGCCGGTCTTGGCGTCGCGCACCTCGAAGTCCTCGCCGGCGAGCACCATCTGCTTGACGTCGGCCAGCGTGATGTAGCTGCTGTGGCGCGTGTCGTACAGGCGCCGGTTGGGGTACTTCTTCAGCACGCGCACACCGGTGGACTCGCTGGCGGAAGGCGCGGTGGCTGCGGGCGACGTACGACTCTTGGCCATGACCGCACGATTCTAGGAGCCGCCTCGCGGCCCCCCGCGGCGGGTTTTCCCGCTCGGGACCCGCCCGCAGCCGTTCGCGCGACGACGCCGAAACGAAACGACCCGGCAGCGGCCGGGTCGTCGGGTGTTGGTAGGCGCGATTGGACTCGAACCAACGACCCCCACCATGTCAAGGTGGTGCTCTAACCAGCTGAGCTACGCGCCTGCGAGCCGCGCAGTATAGCCGACAGCGGCGCCGCGTTCGCGCTCAGCGCCGCCGCGCCTGCCTCACACCGCCGACGCGCATCACGTGGCCGAGCACCTGCTGCAGCCGCGACGCGTCGGTGACCTCGACGGTGAACGTCATCCAGGCGGTGCCGCCGCGGCCGTCCTTGACGCTTTGCGTGTGCACGCCGGTGACGTTCATCTTCTCCTTCGCGAACACTTCCGAGATGTCGCGCAGCAGCCCCGGCCGGTCGGCCGCCTCGACGAGCACGTCGACGGGGTACAGCGCCTCCTGCGCGCAACGCGGCGCGCCCCACTCGACGGGGATCACGCGCTGCGGCGAGCGCGCCGCGACGTGGCGGAAGTTCGGGCAGTCGGCGCGGTGCACGGCGACGCCGCGCCCGCGCGTGACGAAGCCGCCGATCGCATCGGGCGGCGCGGGACGGCAGCAGCGCGCCAGCGACGTCAGCAGCGAGTCGACGCCCACGACCAGCACGCCACCGCGCGTGCCGCCCTCGGCGGCGCGCGGGCGCTTGAGCGCGATGCCTTCGTCGGCGGCGGGGGCGGGTTCGGGCGGCCGCAGCAGCTGCTCGATGTGGCGCAGCGAGTACTCGTCCTTGCCGACGACTTCGAACAGCGCCGCGGCGCTGTTGAAGCCGAGCTGTGCGGCGAGGTCGTCGAGCTTGAGCGCGGTGCGCCCTTCGCGCTGCAGCAGCTTCTCGACCGCCTCGCGCCCGCGCGCGATCGTCTGCTGCTGCGCCAGCGCGTTGAACCACGCGCGCACCTTCGACTTCGCGCGCGAGCTCGCGAGGTAGCCGAGTTCGGGGTTGAGCCAGTCGAGCGACGGCCCGCCCTCCTTCGCGGCGACGATCTCGACCGTCTGCCCGTTGGCCAGCGGCGTGTTCAGCGGCACCATCTGCCCGTCGACGCGCGCACCGCGGCAGCGGTGGCCGAGCTCGGTGTGCAGGCTGTACGCGAAGTCCACCGGCGTCGCGCCGGCCGGCAGCTCGACCACCGCGGCCTGCGGCGTGAAGACGTAGATGCGGTCGTCGAACACGCCGCCGTCGGCGTCGCCGGCGGCCTGTGCGTAGTCGCGCTCCCAGGCCAGCAGCTGGCGCAGCACGGCCTTGCGCGCCTCGGCCACCCGCTCCTCGAACGCGCCGGCCGCGCTGACGCCGGCGTAGCCGCGCGCGCCCGCCTCCTTGTAGGCCCAGTGCGCGGCGACGCCGTACTCGGCGTGCTCGTGCATCGCGTGCGTGCGGATCTGCACTTCCACCGGCCGCCGGTCGTCGTCGAGCACGACGGTGTGCAGCGACTGGTAGCCGTTGGGCTTGGGCTTGGCGATGTAGTCGTCGAACTCGCCCTCGACCGGCGTGTAGCGCTGGTGCACCAGCGCCAGCACCGCGTAGCAGGTGTCGACGTCGGCCACCAGCACGCGCAGCGCACGCAGGTCGAGCACCTGCGCGAAGTCCAGCCGCTTGCCCTGCATCTTCTTCCAGATGCTGTAGATGTGCTTCGGCCGGGCCTGCACGCTCGCGGCGATGCCCGCGCGCGCGAGCTCGGCGGCCAGCTGCGCGCGGAAGGCCTCGAGCCGGCGCTCGCGCTCGCTGCGCTTCTCGTCGAGCAGCGCGGCGATGCGCCGGTACTCGTCGGGCTGCAGGAAGCGGAACGCCAGGTCCTCGAGCTCCCACTTGATCTGCCAGATGCCGAGCCGGTTGGCCAGCGGCGCGAACACCTGCTGCGTCTCGAGCGCGAGCGCGTGCGGGCACGCCGTCTTGCTCAGCGCGTGCCAGCGCAGCGTCTGCAGCCGCGACGCCAGACGCAGCAGCACGACGCGCAGGTCGCGCGAGAACGCGAGCAGCATCTTGCGCACGCGCTCGGTTTGCTGCGCCCGCTGCTCGGCGCCGACCTGCGCCTCGCGCGCCGCGCGCTGGATCTGCACCAGCCGCCGCGTGGCGATCACGAGCGCGGCGTACGACGCGCCGAACGACTTGGCGATCACCTCGTCGGGCCGGTGCAGATAGTCGGCGGCGTAGACGAGGTAGGCCGCCGCCTGCATCGACGGCGCGGCGCCGATCGCGCGCAGGATCGCCGCGACGCCCTCGGCGTGCGCCCACGCGTTCTCGCCGGTGTCGAGCGCCTGCGGCGCCAGCAGCGGCTCGGCGAACGCACGCGCTCGCTGCAGCGCCCCGGCGCCCTCGGCGTCGTCGGGCGGCGCCGCGACCTGCTCGACGTCGGCGATGCGCACGATCGGCGCGACGTCGGCCGCCGACGCCAGCGTCTTCATCGCGAACGCAGGAAGTCGCGCACGACGGCCACTTGGTCCGGCGGCACCAGCGTCGGCGCGTGGCCGACGCCGGCGAACTCGACGAGCGCCGCCTTCGGGCCGCGCTGCGTCATCGCCTGCGCCGTCGCGCGCGACAGCAGGTCCGACTCGGCGCCGCGCAGCAGCAGCGTGCGCGCGGTGATGCGGTCGTAGGCGGCCCACAGCGCCGCCTCCCCGGCGGCGGCCATCTCGGGGGTGGCCGCGCGCAGCGGCACCGCGATTGCCGGGTCGTAGTGCAGCACGAAGCCGCCGTGGCCGTCGTCCTTGAGCTGCGGCGCGGTCAGCGCGAGCCACTGCTCGCGCGTGTGCGGCCCGAAGCCGATGGCGATCTGCCGCAGCCGCTCGGCCGCCTCGTCGAGGCTCGCGAAGCGCATCGGCACGCCGACGTAGCTGCCGATGCGCGCGACGGCCGCCGGCTCGATGCGCGGGCCGACGTCGTTGAGCACCAGCCGGCGGATCGGGTTGCCCCCGCCGCCGGTCAGCGACGCCAGCGACAGCCCGATCAGCCCGCCCATCGACGTGCCGACCCAGTCGACGGTGGCCGCATCCAGCCGCGCGAGCAGCGTGACCATGTCGGCGACGTAGGTCGGCACGCCGTAGCCCATCGGGTCGGCGAGCCAGTCGGAGCGACCGCGTCCGACGACGTCGGGGCAGACGACGCGGAAGTCGTCGCACAGCGCACGCGCGAGCACGTCGAAGTCGCGCCCCTGGCGCGTGAGCCCGTGCACGCAGACGACGACGTGCGGGTTCGCGGCGTCGCCCCACTGCCAGTACGCCATGCGGTGCAGCCCGCGGGCATCGAGGCATTGAACATGGTGCAGGGTCGGCTCGTTCATCGCGGCAGGGGTCGGCATCGATAATCGATGGTAGCAACCGTCAGGAGGACATCGTCATGCTGCAAGGGAAAACGGCGCTGGTCACGGGCTCGACGAGCGGCATCGGGCTGGGCATCGCGCTGGCGCTGGCGCGCCAGGGCGCGAACCTCGTGCTCAACGGCTTCGGCGACGTCGACGCCGCGCGCGCCGCGGTGCAGGCTGCAGCGCGTCCCGGTGCGCGCGTCGGCTACCACGGCGCCGACATGAGCCGCCCCGCCGAGATCGAAGCGATGATGGCGATGGCCGCGGCCGAGTTCGGCGGTGTCGACGTGCTCGTCAACAACGCCGGCATCCAGCACGTCGCGCCGGTCGAGGACTTCCCGCCCGAGAAGTGGGACGCGATCATCGCGATCAACCTCAGTTCGGCGTTCCACACCACGCGCCTGGCGCTGCCGGGCATGAAGGCGCGCGACTGGGGACGCGTGATCAACGTCGCGTCGGTGCACGGGCTGGTCGCGTCGGCGCAGAAGTCGGCCTATGTCGCGTCGAAGCACGGCATCGTCGGCTTCACGAAGGCCGTCGCGCTCGAGACTGCGACCACCGGCATCACCGTCAACGCGATCTGCCCGGGCTGGGTGCTGACGCCACTGGTGCAAAAGCAGATCGACGACCGCGCCGCGCGCGAGGGCATCCCGCTGGCACAGGCGCAGCGCGACCTGCTCGGCGAGAAGCAGCCGTCACTGCAGTTCACGACGCCCGAGCAGCTCGGCGAGCTCGCGGTGTTCCTGTGCTCGCCCGCGGCCGCGAACATCCGCGGTGCAGCGTTCAACGTCGACGGCGGCTGGCTCGCGCAGTGACCGCTGCGCGGTACGGCGTCACTTCATCTGCACCGAGCCGCTGACCGTCGCGGTGACGGTGCCCTTGCCCGGCTCGACGGGCAGCGGCGCGTCGGCCGACGCGGCCATCGCCTCGGCGCGCATCATCGGCAGCGGCCGCTCGCCGTCGCTGCCGGTGCTCACCGTGACTTCGCGCAGCGTGTAGCCCTGATAGCCGAACAGGCGCGCGACGTCGCCGGCCTGCGCGCGGAAGCGCTCGATCGCCTGCGCGACGACCTCGCCCTCGACGCGCCGCTGCGCGTCGCGCGACAGCCGCTGCGCCACGCCGGCCACCGACATCGTCGTGATGCGCCCGGCCAGGCGGCCGATGCCGTCGACGTCGCGCCCCTGCACGACCATCTCGGCGCGGCCCTGCCAGCCGGCGATGCCGCCCTTGGGCGCGTAGCGCGGGTGGAGCGTGAAGTTGCCGGTCGACACGTCGATCTGCCCCGGCTGCGCCGCCTTGCGCGCCTCGGCGAGCGCGGCGTCGAGCGCGCGCTTGAGCTCGGCCTGCACCGCGGCCGGCTCGGCGCCGTCGCGCGTGGCGGCGAAGGTCAGCACGAGCACGTCGCGCGGCACCTCGACGCTGGCGCTGGCCGTCAGGTTCAGCACGCCCTGCAGTGGCGGCGCAGACGGCGGCGTCTGCGCAGCCGCGCCGGTGGCGACGAGGGCGGCCAGCAGGCCGGGCAGCAGGACACGCGTCGAAGCAGGCATGGAACGGACCCTCGTCGGAATCGGTGGGCGGGTGCGCCAGGCCCGCGGAACCCGGCCCGAGCCGCCGAGGGCGCCACGACGCCGCCACCGCAGCGCGTTGCGCACCATAGCGCGGCGTGATGGATTTGCGTTGACCGCCCCGGGATCCGCGAACGGCCCGAAATAGATGTAACAGGCCGTCAGTTGCCCGCGATGCCGGCTGTCGCTCCCCCGCACAATGCGACTGTTACAAATTCGGAGCTGCCCATGAACATGGCCGCCACCCACCGCCCCGACCGCATCGTCGTCGTCGACGACGACGCGCGCATCCGCGACCTGCTGCGGCGCTACCTGACGCAGGAGGGCTTCGAGGTGCTGCTCGCCGAGGACGCGAAGGCGCTGAACAAGCTGCTCACGCGCGAGACCTTCGACCTCATCGTGCTCGACCTGATGCTGCCCGGCGAAGACGGGCTGAGCATCTGCCGGCGGCTGCGCGCGGCGAGTGACCGCACCCCGATCATCATGCTGACCGCGAAGGTCGAGGACGTCGACCGCATCGTCGGCCTCGAGGTCGGCGCCGACGACTACCTGCCCAAGCCGTTCAACCCGCGCGAGCTGCTCGCGCGCATCAACGCGGTGCTGCGCCGCCGCCCGCCGAGCGAGGCGCCCGGTGCGCCGTCGAAGGAGCCGCAGGTCGTCACGTTCGGGCCCTTCGAGTTCGACCTGTCGCTGCGCAAGCTGACCAAGGACGGCGAGACGATCCCGCTGACCACCGGCGAGTTCTCGATGCTCAAGGCGCTCGTGCGCCACCCGCGCCAGCCGCTGTCGCGCGACAAGCTCGCGCAGCTCGCGCGCGGGCGCGAGTTCGAGCCGTTCGACCGCAGCCTCGACGTGCAGGTCAGCCGGCTGCGCAAGCTGATCGAGCCCGACCCGGCGCAGCCGCGCTACATCCAGACGGTGTGGGGCGTGGGCTACGTCTTCGTCCCCGACGGCGCTGCGTGAGCCGGCCTGCCGCCGAGCGCGGAGAGAACCCGAAGGCACGCGACCGGCGATCGTCGGCGGCGTGGCGCCCGACGCGCCCCGACTTCCCGAGCCGCGTCGCGCAGGCGGTCGCGCGACGCAGCCCGTTCGCGCTGAGCCTGTTCTCGCGCACCTTCCTGCTGCTGGCGCTGCTGCTGGGCGGCGGCATCTTCGCGTGGGTGCTGACGCTGCGCCAGCTCGAGCTCGAGCCGCGCGCGGTGCAGGCCGCGCGCGAGATCGCCGCGCTGGTCAACCTCTCGCGCGCGGCGCTGCGCTACAGCGACCCGATCGACCGCGTCGCCGTCGTCAAGACGATGAGCGAGGAGGAAGCGATCCGCGTGATGCCGCGCGAGCCCGGCGACACCTGGGAGCCCTACGCCACCGACCGTTTCACCCGCCGCGTCGCCAACGAGCTGCGCGCGCGGCTCGAGCAGTACTCGATCCTCGCGCGCAGCGTCAACGGCCAGCCCGGCCTGTGGGTCGGCTTCACGATCGAGAACGACGCGTACTGGCTGCACGCCGACGCCGCGCGCATCCAGCCGCTGACGCCGGCGACCTACTTCGTGTGGGTGGGCATCGCGCTGGCAGCGACGCTGCTCGCATCGGCCGCGGTGGCGCGCTGGATCAACCGGCCGCTGCAGGACCTGTCGTTCGCCGCCAGCCGCATCCGCGACGGCGAGTACGACTCGCGTCTCGACGAGGACACGATGACGCACGAGATCCGCCAGGTCAACATGGGCTTCAACCGCATGGCGCGCGAGCTCGCGCGCATCGAGGAAGACCGCGCCGTGATGCTCGCCGGCATCAGCCATGACCTGCGCACGCCGCTCGCGCGGCTGCGGCTGGAGACCGAGATGAGCGTCGCCGACGAGGAGGCGCGGCGCAACATGGCCGCCGACATCGACCAGCTCGACGCGATCATCGACAAGTTCATGGACTACGCGCGCCCCGGCGAGACGCAGCTCAAGCCGGTGCCGCTGTCGGCGCTGGTGGACCGCGAGATCGCCGCGCTGCGCGAGACCTCCGAGGTCAAAGTCACGTCGAAGCTGGCGATCGACCTGATGGTGCTCGCCGACGAGACCGAGCTCGGCCGCGTGTTCGGCAACCTGTTCGAGAACGCGCGCCGCTACGCGCGCGGCCCCGACGGGTTCGCGCGCGTCGAGGTCACGTACCACCGCGAGGGCCCGTGGGTCGTCGTCAGCGTGCGCGACCACGGCCCGGGGGTGCCGCGCGACAAGCTGCCGCAGCTGACGACGCCGTTCTTCCGCGGCGACGCCGCACGCACCGAGGCCACCGGCGCCGGCCTCGGCCTGGCCATCGTCGACAAGGCGATGCAGCGCATGGGCGGCAGCCTCGAGGTCGACAACGCCGAAGGCGGCGGCTTCGTCGCGCGTCTCAGGCTGCGGCGGGTGACGTAGCGCCGGCGCGCAGCGGCGCCGTCAGCGCGCGCAGCGCCGCCTCGTCGAGCGTCTCGCGCGCGAGCAGCTCGCGCGCGCAGCGCTCGAGCACGTCGCGGTGCTCGCGCAGGATCGCGGTCGCGCGCTCGAAGGCGCCCATCACGATCGCGCGCACCGCCTCGTCGATGCGCTGCTGCGTCGCCGGGCTCGGCGGGCAGCCGCCCTGCGACATCGCCGGCACGTCGAGGAAGCGCGGCGGCTGCGCCTCGTACGCGACGTAGCCCAGCTCCTCGACCATGCCATAGCGCGTGACCATGTCACGCGCGATGTCGGTGACCTTGGCCAGGTCGTCGGCGGCGCCGGTCGACAGGTGGCCGAAGACGAGCTTCTCCGCCGCGCGGCCGCCGAGCAGCACCATGATCTTGCGCTCGAGTTCCTCGCGCGTCATCAGGAAGCGGTCCTCGGTCGGACGCTGGATCGTGTAGCCGAGCGCGCCGATCCCGCGCGGGATGATCGACACCTTGTGCACCGGGTCGGTGCCGGGCAGCGCCATCGCGACGAGTGCGTGGCCCATCTCGTGGTAGGCCACGACTTCGCGCTCGCGCGCGTTGAGGACGCGGTTCTTCTTCTCGAGGCCGGCGACGATGCGCTCGATCGCCGCCGTGAAGTCGGCGAGCGTCACCTCGCCGGCGCCGCGGCGCGTGGCCGCGAGGGCGGCCTCGTTGCACAGGTTCGCGAGGTCGGCGCCGGAAAAGCCCGTGGTCAGCGCCGCCACCTGCTCGAGATCGACGTCGGGCGCGAGCCGGATCTTCCTGCTGTGCACCTTCAGGATCGCGACGCGTCCGCTCTTGTCGGGCCGGTCGACGAGCACCTGGCGGTCGAAGCGCCCGGCGCGCAGCAGCGCCGGGTCGAGGATCTCGGGCCGGTTCGTCGCCGCCAGCAGCACGAGCCCGCTCGAGCTGTCAAACCCGTCGAGCTCGACGAGCAGCTGGTTGAGCGTCTGCTCGCGCTCGTCGTGGCCGCCGATCGGGCCGGCCGCACCGCGCGCGCGGCCGAGGGCGTCGAGCTCGTCGATGAAGATGATCGCCGGCGCCTTCGCACGCGCCTGCTCGAACAGGTCGCGCACGCGCGCGGCGCCGACGCCGACGAACATCTCGACGAACTCGCTGCCCGAGATGCTGAAGAACGGCACGCCCGCCTCGCCGGCCACGGCCTTGGCGATCAGCGTCTTGCCGGTGCCCGGCGGCCCCACGAGCAGCACGCCCTTGGGCATGCGCGCGCCCAGCCGGCCATAGCCCTGCGGGTCCTTCAGGAACGCGACGATCTCCTGCAGCTCGGCCTTCGCCTCGTCGACACCGGCGACGTCGGCAAACGTAACGCCGGTGTCCTTCTCGACGTAGACCTTGGCGCGGCTCTTGCCGATGCTCATGAAGCCGCCCATGCCCATGCCCTGCTTCTCGATCACGCGCCGGATCACGAAGAACCACAGGCCGAAGAACACCAGCGCCGGCACGACCCAGCTCAGCAGGTCGCGCAGCAGCGTGCTCTGCACGACGCGCGTGTACGGCACGTCGAACTGCGACAGCCGCGCCGCGAGGTCCGGCTCGACGCGGTTGGCGACGATCGTCGTCTTGCCACCGGGGTCGGGCGACTTCAGCCGGCCGGTGATCGTCGTCTCGCCGACGATCACTTCGGCCACGCGCCCTTCGGCGAGCGCCTTCTCGAACTGGCTGTACGGCACCGCCTCGACGGTGCTGGCACTCTGCCAGAGGTTTTGCAGGCTCAGCAGCGCGAGCAGCGCGAGCAGCCAGTAGCCGACGTTCCACTGCGTCTTCGGGTCGGGCTTCATCGCGTCACGCTCCTGCCTGCAGCGTCACTTCGACCGTGCGCCGCTCGCCGCCGCGCAGCACCTCCAGCCGCACGACATCGCCGACGCGAAAGTCGTCGAGCCGCGCGAGCAGCTGGCCCACACCGTTCACCGGCTTGCCCTCGACGGCGACGATGACATCGCCGGCCGCGACACCCTCGCCGGTCACCGTCGCGCCCCGCAGCCCCGCGGCCGCCGCGGCCGAGCCGGGCGCCACGCGCAGGATCACGACGCCCTCGACGCCCAGCGCCTGCGTCAGTCGCGCGTTGAGCGACTCGTCGACCTCGATGCCCAGCGCCGGGCGGACGTAGCGCCCGTGCTTGATCAGCTGCGGCACGACGCGGTTGACGGTGTCCACCGGCACCGCGAAGCCGATGCCAGCGCTCGCCCCCGACGGGCTGTAGATCGCCGTGTTGATGCCGATCAGCCGCCCGCTCGAGTCGAGCAGCGGCCCACCCGAGTTGCCGGGGTTGATCGCGGCGTCGGTCTGGATCAGGTGCTCGATCGTCGCGCCGCGCTCGGTCGGCAGCGAGCGGTCGAGCGCCGAGACGATGCCGGTGGTCAGCGTCCAGTCCAGACCGAACGGGTTGCCGATCGCGAACACCTTCTGGCCGACCTTCAGCGTCGCGCTCTGACCCACCGGCACCGGCGGCGGGCGGTTGAAGCCCACACCGATCTTCAGCACCGCGATGTCGTGCGACGGGCTCGCGCCGACGAGCGCCGCGCGCACCTCGCGCCCGTCGGCCAGCCGCACGAAGGCCTCGCTGGCGCCCTCGACGACGTGGAAGTTGGTCACGACGTGGCCGTTCTCGTCCCAGATGAAGCCGCTGCCGGTGCCGCGCGGCACCGAGAACACGTTGCGCGTCCAGAAGTCGCGCACCTGCGCGCGCGTCGTGATGAACACGACGGAGTCGCGCGAGCGCTCGAACAGCTCGATCGTCGCGCGCTCGTCGGCCGCGAGGTCGCCGGCGGCGGCGATCGGCCGCGGCGCGGCATCGCCACGCGCCGCGTCGGGCACCGGGCCGGGCAGCCAGCGCCACAGCGCGATCAGCGCCGCCGCGGCCAGCGTCAGCCACAGCAGGCGCGACACGAAACGGTCGGTCATTTCACCCCCTGCGTACGCGCCGCGCGGTCGTCGCGGTCGCGCATCAGCCAGTACACGACACCCAGCGCCAGCGCCGCGCCCGACAGCGCCGCGATCTTGGCCGGGCTGGTGTCGGGGTCGAGGATCACGAACTTGCGCGCCAGCGCGATCAGCGCGATCAGCACCACGGTGCGCACCTGGATGATGCTCTCGCGGCGCAGCGCCACCTTGACGATCGAGTGCTTGAACTCCATCGCGATCAGCAGCGTCATGATCATCCCGAACACGGTCTGGAAGGTCGCGTGATCGAGCGGGTTAAACGCGTCGAGCAGCAGCAGGCGAAACACCGTGCCGATCAGCTGGATCATCGAGACGACGACGATGACGGCGATCACGGCGCTGAGCACGAGCGCGATGATCTGCTCGAAGCGCTCGTAGAAGCTCATCACCGCGAGCTCGTCGGCCAGCTCGCGCCAGGCGCTCTTGCGCGCTCGGGTGGGTTCACTCATCGGCCGCATTCGACCACAAGCGAGCGTGCAGCTCAGGTGCCGGCGTCGAGCACGACGTCGACGTCGACGCTGCGCCCGTCGCGCCGCAGCTGCAGCCGCACGCGCTCGCCGACGCGGAAGTCGTCGAGCCGGCCGAGCAGCTGGCCGACGCTGGCCACCGGCCGCCCGTCGACGCCGACGATCACGTCACCCGGCTGCCAGCGCCCGTCGGCGCCGCGGCGGATGCCGCGCAGCCCCGCGCGCTCGGCGCCCGAGCCGGGCAGCACGCGCAGCACGAACACGCCCTCGACGCCGAGCGCGCGCACCAGCCGCTGGTTCAGTGCGTCGTCGAGCTCGATGCCCAGCGACGGCCGGATGTAGCGGCCGTGCTTGATCAGCTGCGGCACGACGCGGTTGACGGTGTCCACCGGCACCGCGAAGCCGATGCCCGCGCTCGCGCCCGACGGGCTGTAGATCGCGGTGTTGACGCCGATGAGCCGTCCGGCCGAATCGAGCAGCGGCCCGCCCGAGTTGCCCGGGTTGATCGCCGCATCGGTCTGGATCAGGTGCTCGATCGTCGCGCCCGACTCGCTCGGCAGCGAGCGGTCGAGCGCCGAGACGATGCCGGTGGTCAGCGTCCAGTCGAGGCCGAACGGGTTGCCGATCGCGTAGACGCGCTGGCCCACGCGCAGGTCGTGGCTCGTGCCCAGCGGCACCGCCGGCGGGCGGTCGAACGGCACGCCGATCCTCAGCACCGCGAGGTCGTGCGACGGGCTCACGCCGACCAGCGCGGCCTGCACCTCACGGCCGTCGGCGAGCCGCACGATGGCCTCGCTCGCGCCCTGGATCACGTGCGCGTTGGTCACGACGTGGCCGGCGTCGTCCCAGATGAAGCCGCTGCCGGTGCCGCGCGGCACCGAGAACACGTTGCGCGTGAACAGGTCGCGCACCTGCTGGCGCGTCGCGATGTAGACGACCGACTCGCGCGCGCGCTCGAACAGCTCGATCGTCGCGCGCTCGTCGGCGCCCAGCGGCCCGCGCGGCGCGACGGTGCGCGGCTGCTGCGCGAATGCGCGCGCTGCCAGCACGCCGAGGCCGATCGCGGCCACCGCCGCGCGGCGGTCCAGGCTCATTCGAGCCCCAGCGCGCGCAGCCGCGCGCGCAGCCGCGCGAGTTCGTCCTGCAGGTCGGCCACCAGCGCGGCGAGCTCGGGCACCGCGTCGAAGTCGCGCTCGACCTGCGCCATGCAGCGCACGCGCCGCAGTGCCGCGGCGTCGAAGCGCCACGCGTCGCCGGGGCCGAGCGGATGCGCCGCGAGCAGCCCGGCGGCCACACGTTCGTGCACCCACGCGGCGTCGACGCCGCCGACGCGGCACAGCTCGTCGAGGTCGAGCCACAGCTCGTCGAGCAGCGCCTCGACGGGAACGATCGGACGGATCATGACGTGCTCCTGCGTTCGGCCTCGGCGGCGGCCACCTTGCGCGCGTCGAAGTCGGTCAGCTCGGCAGCCATGCGCTCGTACAGCGCCTTCGCGCGCGGGTCGTACGCGCTGGGCAGCACGACGCGCAGCTGCAGCTCGAGGTCGCCCGGCGTGCGCGCCGGCAGCCCTTTGCCGCGCACCGTCAGCGTCTGCCCCGACTGCGCGCCGGCGGGCACGCGCACGCGCAGCGTCGAGCCGTCGGGCAGCGCGACCGGCACGACGGCGCCGAGCGCGGCCTCCCAGGGCGCCACCGGCAGGTCGGCGATCAGCGTCGTGCCGTCCAGGCGGAAGCGCGGGTGCGGACGGATCGCGACCTCGAGGAACAGGTCGCCGGCGGGCGCGCCGCCGTGGCCGGCGCCGCCCTGCCCCGCCAGCCGGATCATCTGCCCCGGCTTGACGCCGGGCGGGATCTTCACGTCGAGCGTGCGCTCGACGAGCACGACGCGCCCGTGCGCGTCGAGCTGCGGGCTGCGCAGCGTGACCTGGCGCGTCGCGCCGCGCCACGCGTCCTCGAGGTCGAGGACGATCTTGGCGTGGTGATCCTCGCCGCGCGCGGCGAAGCCCTCGTGCGCGGCGTGCGCACCGGCCGCGCCGCGGCGCCGCCCGGCGCCCATGCGGCCGAACAGCTCGGCGAAGAAGTCGCTGAACTCGCCGGCATCCACGCCCTCGAAGCCGCGGCCGCTGAACTCGAAGCCGGCGTCCCAGTCCGGCGGCGGCGTGAACGGCTCGCCGGCACGGTGCCCGCGGCCCACGGCGTCGTAGGCGGCACGCTTCTCGGCGTCGGACAGGACCGCGTAGGCCTCGTTGACCTCGCTCATGCGCGCCGCGGCGTCGGGCTCCTTGCTGACGTCGGGGTGGTACTTGCGCGCCAGCTTGCGGTAGGCCTTCTTGATCTCGTCGGCGCTCGCGTCACGCGCGACGCCCAGAACGGCGTAGTAGTCCTTGAACTCCACGGTGATTGGCTCCTGCGGCGGCTATCTGCGAGCGCGTCGGGCCGATTCAACCCCCGTCCGCCCGCGACCCCTCTTGAAGCCGGCGCCCGCCAACCCTACATCATCGGCAGCGACGCGGCCAGCACCGGCCGCACGCACCCGATTCACCAAGGAGCCACGACCATGTTGTATCGAAGCCTGTTTCCCCGCGACCTGTTCGCGGAAATGGACCGCCTGACGCGCGAGATGCAGCAGGCGTTCGAGGTCTCGCCGAGCATCCGCGGCATCGGCCGTGGCGGCTTCCCGGCACTGAACATCGGCAGCACCGCCGAGGCGATCGAGGTCTATGCCTTCGCGCCCGGCATCGACCCGGCCAAGGTCGAGGTGCAGCTCGACCGCGGTGTGCTGACGATCAGCGGCGAGCGCGCCGGCCTGCCCGAGGACGACGCGAAGACGACGCTGCACGTCAACGAGCGCTTCGCCGGGCGCTTCCGCCGCGTGATCAGCCTGCCCGACGACATCGACCCGAACGCCGTCAGCGCCGACTACCGCGACGGTGTGCTGCACGTCAGCATCAAGCGCCGCGCGTCGGCCCAACCGCGCCGCATCGAGGTGCAGTGAGCTGCTGGAGGACCGCACGATGAACGAACAAGCCGTTGCCACCACGACCGCGTCGGCCACGCCGACGCCCCCCCGTCGCGACGAGCCGGCGCTGCTGCCGCCGGTCGACGTGATCGAGGACGCCACCGGCATCACGCTGTACGCCGACCTGCCGGGCGTGCCGAAGGACAAGCTGAACCTGCGCGTCGAGGGCGACACGCTGTCGATCGACGCCGACCTCGTGCTGCCGCTGCCGCAGGGCATGGAGGCCAGCCACGCCGAGGTGCAGCTCGCGCGCTACCGCCGCGCGTTCACGCTGAGCAAGGAGCTCGATGCGGCCAAGGTCAGCGCCGAGCTCACGCACGGTGTGCTGCGCGTGCGCATCCCGAAGGCCGAGCACGCGCAGCCGCGGCGCATCGAGATCCAGGTCGGCTGACGCTGCCCACCCGCGGCGCGGGTGCGTCCCGCGCCGTTCGTGCCGACTCATGACGAATGGAGGTTCCGGATGAAGATGAGTGACATCCGCCAGAGCTTCGGTTCGCTGTGGGACACGGTGGCCGAAGGCTGGGACCGGCTGCGCGAGCGTGCGGCCGGCGCACTGACGCGCTACCGGCCGGGCGCCAAGTCGAACCTGCCGGCGCGCGACGAGATCGACGACGCGAGCTACGTCCCCAACGCCGGCTGGGCGATGCTCGGCGGCGACGTGTTCGAGGACGAGCGGCGCGTCGTCGTGCGGCTCGAGGTGCCGGGCATGGACAAGCGCGACTTCGACATCGAGGTGTTCGGCGACACGCTCGTCGTGCGCGGCGAAAAGCGCTTCGAGCGCGAGGACACCGAAGGCCGCTGGCGCGTGCTGCAGTGCGCCTACGGCGCCTTCCAGCGCCAGGTGCCGCTGCCGGTGCCGGTCAAGGGCGACGAGGCGCGCGCGACCTACCGCAACGGCGTGCTGCGCATCGAGCTGCCGAAGCAGCAGCCGTCGAAGCCGCGCGTCGTGCAGATCCGCGTGGGCTGACACGCCGGCGCCGCCCTCGGTGCCCCCCGGAGCGGGGGGGGCGGCACCCGCCGGGCCGCCGCCCGCGCGTCGACCGCAAGGCGCCCGGCCGGAACGACCCGCAGCGGGCCGGCGCAGCGCGTCGGGGACAATCGCCGGCATGGCAAGTCCCTCCCTCGAGGCGCCGGTGCTGATTGCCGGCGGCGGCATCGGCGGCATGGCGCTGGCGCTGACGCTGCACCAGATCGGCGTGCCCTGCACCGTCTTCGAAGCCGTCGCCGAGCTCAAGCCACTGGGCGTGGGCATCAACCTGCAGCCCAACGCGGTGCGCGAGCTCTACGACCTGGGCCTGGACGCCGACGTGCTCGACACCATCGGCATCCAGGTCCGCGAGTGGGCGCTGGTGGGCCGCAACGGCAACGACGTGTACGCCGAGCCGCGGGGCCTGCGGGCCGGTTACCGCTGGCCGCAGTACGCGGTGCACCGCGGGCAGCTGCAGATGCTGCTGTACCGCACGGTGCTCGAGCGGCTGGGCGCGTCGGCGGTGCGCCTGGGTCACCGCGTCACCGGCTACCGCCAAGAACGCGATGGCGTCGTCGCCCTCGTACAGACCCGCGACGGGCGCACGCTCGAGGAGCGCGGCACGCTGCTGGTGGCGGCCGACGGCCTGCACTCGGCGGTGCGCGCGCAGATGCATCCGCAGCAGCCGCCGATCCACTGGGGCGGCGCCATCATGTGGCGCGGCACGACGCCAGGGGTGCCGATCCGCACCGGCTCGTCCTTCGTCGGCCTGGGCTCGGCGCGGCACCGCGTGGTGCTGTACCCGATCTCGCAGCCCCACCGCGTCACCGGCCTGGCCACGATCAACTGGATCGCCGAGATCACGGTGGACAACAGCGGCGGCTGGACGCAGGGCGACTGGAACCGCCGCGTCGCGGTGGAGGAGTTCGCCCACCACTTCGACGGGTGGAACTACGGCTGGCTCGACGTGCCGGCGATGCTGCGCGGTGCCCGCGAGATCTTCGAGTACCCGATGATCGACCGCGACCCGGTGCCGACGTGGGTCGACGGGCGCGTCGCGCTGCTCGGCGATGCCGCCCACGTGATGTACCCGACCGGCTCCAACGGCGCGAGCCAGGCGATCGTCGACGCCCGCGTGCTCGGCGCGTCGATCCTCGCGCACGGCGTGACCGCCCACGCGCTGAAGGCCTACGACGACAAGCTGTGCGCCGACGTCTCGGCGCTCGTGTTGCGCAACCGGGGCGCGGGACCGTTCGGCCTGCTGAACCTGGTCGACGAGCGCTGCGGCGGCGTGTTCGACGACATCGAGCAGGTGATCCCGGCGGCCGAACGCGAGGCCTTCATGGCGCGCTACAAGGCCGCGGCCGGGCTGGCCATCGAGACGCTGAACGCGGCCCCGCCGACGATCCCGCCCGGCGCGCGCGTGCGTGGCTGAGCGCCGGCTGCCGCGCGCGTGGCAGCAAGCGGTGTGCGGCGCGCCCATGGCCCCGAGGCTGCTGG
The DNA here is from genome assembly GCF_022631395.1 of Calidifontimicrobium sp. SYSU G02091. Taxonomy (NCBI): domain Bacteria; kingdom Pseudomonadati; phylum Pseudomonadota; class Betaproteobacteria; order Burkholderiales; family Sphaerotilaceae; genus Azohydromonas; species Calidifontimicrobium sp. SYSU G02091. The sequence continues at coordinate 67,421 of NZ_JALBGB010000004.1, read as the reverse complement.
GGCCGTCAGAGCCGCATCGGCCGTCGTGTCACCCGCGCCGACGCGGCTCGGCGCTCACGTGCGCAGCAGCAGGCTCACCGCCCGCGCCTCGATCGCCCTTTCCTCGCCCACCGGCCCCATCTTCTCGGCCGTCTTGGCCTTGACGTTGACCTGATCGGGCGCGAGGCCCATCGCCGCGGCGAGCCGCTCGCGCATCGCCGGGATGTGCGGCGCCATCTTCGGCGCCTGCGCGACGATCGTCGCGTCGACGTTGCCGATCGTCCAGCCGGCCGCGCGTACGCGGCGCGCGGCTTCGGCCAGCAGCACGAGCGAGTCGGCGCCCTGGAACTGCGGGTCGGTGTCGGGGAAGTGGCGCCCGATGTCGCCGAGCGCGGCGGCGCCGAGCAGCGCGTCGGTGATCGCGTGCGCGAGCGCGTCGGCATCCGAATGGCCCGCCAGCCCGTGCGTGTGCGGGATCGTCACGCCGCCGAGGATCAGCGGCCGCCCGGTGACGAGGGCGTGCGTGTCCCAGCCCTCGCCGATGCGCAGCGTCGTCATCGCGTTCGCTCCCGTCGTGCGGCCGCGCGACGCGAGCAGCCGCTCGGCGAGCGCGAAGTCGGCCGGCCACGTGACCTTGAAGTTTTCCAGCGGCGCAGCGACCAGCCGCGGCGCCAGGCCCAGCGCCTCGACGGCGCTGGCCTCGTCGGTGACGGCGTCGCCGGCGGCGGCCAGCGCGCGCCGCAGCAGCCCGAGGCGAAACATCTGCGGCGTCTGCGCGGCCCACTTGCCGGCGCGGTCGACCGTGGCGGCCACGCGGCCCGTCTCGTCGGCCTGCTTCAGCGTGTCGGCCACCGGCTGTGCGAGCAGGCCGCCGACCTCGTCGCCCACGCAGGCGTCGATCAGCGCGTCGACCCATTCGGGGCGCAGCAGGCAGCGCGCCGCGTCGTGCACGAGCACCCAGTCGTCGTCGGCCGCGCCGCGCCGCGCGAGCTCGGCGAGCCCGGCGGCGACGCTGGCCGCGCGCGTCGCACCGCCCACGCGGGCCACCCAGCCGCGCTCGCCGGGGAAGCCGGGTGCCGCGGTCTCGAACTGCGTGTCGTCGGGCGCGAGCACGACGAGCGTGGCCGCCAGCCGCGGCACCGCGGCCAGCGCCGCCAGCGTGTGCGCGACCATCGCGCGGCCGGCAACGGCACGGTACTGCTTCGGCCCGGCGTGACCCGCGCGGCTGCCGCTGCCGGCGCACGGCACGAGCGCGAACAGGCGCGGTGCAGGAGGATGGAGCGTCGTCACGATGGCGGCGACTGTACGCGAGCGCCGCCTAGAATCCCGCGCGGCCCCGTTGCGGGGCTTTCGTCGTTTCTTCGCCGATGCAGCTGCCTTCCATCGCCCCCGGCAAGCGCTTCACCGTGCCGCGCCCGCTCGGCTCGGCCGACGCGCTGCTGCTCGCGCGCCACGCGCAGGCGCAGGCTGCCCAGAAGCGGCTGCTGGCCATCGTCACCGCCGAGCCGGCCGACGTGCACCGGCTCGAGGACGAGCTGCGCTTCTTCGCGCCCGAGCTGCGCGTGGCCGTGTTCCCCGACTGGGAGACGCTGCCGTACGACACGTTCAGCCCGCACCAGGACCTGGTGTCGGAGCGGCTCGCGACGCTGTGGCGCGTGTATCGCCAGCACGACGTCGACGTGCTGCTGCTGCCGGCCACGACCGCGCTGCAGCGCCTCGCGCCGCCGTCGTTCCTCGCCGCCTACACCTTCGAGTTCAAGCAGAAGCAGAAACTCGACGAGGCCGCGCTGAAGGCGCAGCTGACGCTCGCGGGCTACCACCACGTCAGCCAGGTCGTCGCGCCGGGCGAGTACGCCGTGCGCGGCGGGCTGATCGACCTGTTCCCGATGGGCTCGCCGGTGCCGTACCGCGTCGACCTGTTCGACGACGAGGTCGACTCGATCCGCACCTTCGACCCCGACACGCAGCGCAGCCTCTACCCGGTGCCCGAGGTGCGCCTGCTGCCCGGGCGCGAGTTCCCGCTCGACGAAGCCGCGCGCACGGCGTTTCGCGCGCGCTGGCGCGAGAAGATGGAAGGCGACCCGACGAAGTCGCGCATCTACAAGGACATCGCGCAGGGCATCGCCAGCGGTGGCATCGAGTACTACCTGCCGCTGTTCTTCGACCAGACGGCGACGATCTTCGACCATTTGGGTGAGAGTGCTGCACTCGTCCTGCACGGCGAGGTCGACCGCGCGCTCGACCGCTTCTGGCACGACACGCGCGAGCGCTACCGCTTCCTGCAGCACGACCCCGAGCGGCCGATCCTGCCGCCCGAGGACCTCTTCCTGCGCCCCGACGAGTTCTTCGCGCGCACGCAGCCGCACGCGACGCTCGTCGTGCGCGGCGAAGGCGAGGTCGACTGGGCGCGGCCGCTGCCCAACGTCGCGATCGAACGCGGCACACCCGAGCCGCTGAAGGCGCTCGAGATGCACCTGCACGCGACGCTGCACCGCGTGCTGCTGATCGCCGAGAGCGAGGGCCGGCGCGAGACGATCCTCGACCTGCTGCGCGACCACGGCCTGCACGTGCCGCCGGTCGACAGCCTGCAGGCCTTCGAGGAGGGCGACGCGCGCATCGCGATCGCCGCCGCGCCGCTCGCCGAGGGCTTCTTCTGGCACGAGCCCGCCGAAGGGCACGTGATCCAGTTCATCACCGAGACGGAGCTGTTCGCCAGCACGCGCGAGGCGCGCCGGCGCCGCCGGCAGGAGCGCACCAGCGACGTCGACGCGCTGATCAAGGACCTGTCGGAACTCAACGTCGGCGACCCCGTGGTGCACCTGAACCACGGCATCGGCCGCTACCGGGGTCTCGTGCACATCGACCTCGGCGACGGCGACAGCGAGTTCCTGCATCTCGAGTACGCCGACAAGGCCACGCTGTACGTGCCGGTCGCGCAGCTGCACCTGATCAGCCGCTACACCGGCGTCAGCGCCGACGAGGCGCCGCTGCACAAGCTCGGCTCCGGGCAGTGGGAGAAGGCCAAGCGCAAAGCCGCCGAGCAGGTGCGCGACACCGCCGCCGAGCTGCTCGACCTGTACGCACGCCGCGCCGCGCGCCAGGGACACGCGCACCCGTTCAACGTGCACGACTACGAGGCGTTCGCCGCGAGCTTCGGCTTCGAGGAGACGCCGGACCAGCGCGCGGCGATCCACGCCGTGATCCACGACATGACGAGCGACAAGCCGATGGACCGCCTGGTGTGTGGCGACGTCGGCTTCGGCAAGACCGAGGTCGCGCTGCGCGCAGCCTTCGTCGCCGTCTCGGGCGGCAAGCAGGTCGCGATCCTGGCGCCGACGACACTGCTCGCCGAGCAGCACTTCCAGACGATCAGCGACCGCTTCGGCAAGTGGCCGGTCAAGGTCGCCGAGCTGTCGCGCTTCCGCAGCGCGAAGGAGGTCAAGGCCGCGCTCGACGGGCTGGCCGACGGCAGCGTCGACATCGTCGTCGGCACGCACCGGCTGCTGAGCCCCGACGTGAAGTTCGCGCGGCTGGGGCTGCTCGTCATCGACGAGGAGCACCGCTTCGGCGTGCGCCACAAGGAAGCAATCAAGGCGCTGCGCAGCGAGGTCGACGTGCTGACGCTGACCGCCACGCCGATCCCGCGCACGCTGGGCATGGCACTCGAGGGCCTGCGCGACCTGAGCGTGATCGCCACCGCGCCGCAGCGGCGCCTGGCGATCAAGACCTTCGTGCGCAACGAGCACAACGGCGTGATCCGCGAGGCCGTGCTGCGCGAACTCAAGCGCGGCGGGCAGGTGTACTTCCTGCACAACGAGGTCGAGACGATCCTCAACCGCCGCGACAAGCTGGCGGAATTGCTGCCCGAGGCGCGCATCGGCGTCGCGCACGGCCAGATGCCCGAGCGCGAGCTCGAGCGCGTGATGCGCGACTTCGTCGCGCAGCGCTACAACGTGCTGCTGTGCTCGACGATCATCGAGACCGGCATCGACGTGCCGACCGCGAACACGATCGTGATCAGCCGCGCCGACAAGTTCGGCCTCGCGCAGCTGCACCAGCTGCGCGGGCGCGTCGGCCGCAGCCACCACCAGGCCTACGCGTACCTGCTCGTGCCCGACCTCGAGAGCCTGAGCAAAGTCGCGGCGCAGCGGCTCGACGCGATCCAGCAGATGGAGGAGCTCGGCAGCGGCTTCTACCTCGCGATGCACGACCTCGAGATCCGCGGCGCCGGCGAAGTGCTCGGCGAACACCAGAGCGGCAACATGCAGGAAGTGGGCTTCCAGCTGTTCAACGAGATGCTCGCCGAGGCCGTGCGCTCGCTCAAGGCCGGCCGCGAGCCCGACCTGCTCGGGCCGCTGTCGGGCGTGTTCGCGACCACTGAGATCAACCTGCACGCCCCCGCGCTGCTGCCCGACAGCTACTGCGGCGACGTGCACGTGCGGCTGAGTCTGTACAAGCGGCTGGCCACGGCCGACCGCGCCGAGGCGATCGACGCGATGCTGGAAGAAATCACCGACCGCTTCGGCAAGCTGCCACCGCAGGGGCAGACGCTGTTCGACACGCACCGCCTGCGCGTGCTCGCGAAGAGCTACGGCGTCGCGAAGGTCGACGCCGGGCCGCAGGTGATCGTGATCACGTTCCGCCCGAACCCGCCGGTCGATGCGCTGAAGATCATCGAGCTGGTGCAGAAGAACCGCGCGATCAAGCTCGCCGGCAACGACAGGCTGCGCATCGAGCGGCCGCTGGCCGACCCGAAAGAGCGCGCCCAGCTGGTGCGCGACGTGCTGCGCTCGCTGGGCACGCCGCGCGTCGAGGCGGCGGCGGCCTGAGCGCGGGCGGGCACCGGCACGCCGCGCGCCGAGCAGCGCCAGCCGTCAGCGCCCGTCGGCCAGCGGACGGCGCGCGGCCTCGACGAGCGCCGGCAGCGCCGCACTGTCGAGCGCGCGCAGGAACGCGACCAGCGCGCGCTTGTCGTCGCCGGTGAGTCCGAGTGGCGCGAGCAGCGGGCTCTTGCCCTCCAGGTCGCCGCCGCCGCGGTCGTAGAAATCGACGACGTCGTCGAGCGTCGCGAGCGAGCCGTCGTGCATGTAAGGCGCGGTGCGCGCGACGTTGCGCAGCGACGGCGTGCGAAACGCGTGGCGGTCCGCCGGGTCGAGCGTGACCTCGAAGCGGCCGAGGTCGGGCGGGCGCGGGTCGGCGAAAGGCGTGAGCGCGCCGGCCTCGAGCACCGTCTGCACGCCGGGGGCGAGCGGCACGACGAGCCGCGCCGGGCCCGGCACGAAACCGACGCCGGTGGCGTGGTAGCGGTGGTCGGTGAACGGCGCGTCGCGATCGCCGACGTGGTGGCAGGCCGCGCAGCGTGCGGCGCCGGTGAAGAGCTCGAACCCGCGCTGCTCGAGCGGCGTCAGCGCCTGCGCGTCGCCGCCATAGCGCCAGCGGTCGAAGCGCGAGCCGGCCGCGACGAGCGACCGCTCGTACGCGGCGAGCGCCGCGCCGACGGTGTCCATCGACGGTCCCCGCCCGCCGAACGCGCGCTCGAAGCGCCCGGCGTACTCGGGCAGCGCGCGCAGGCGCTCGATCACGTGGCCCGGCGACGGGTTGCCCATCTCGTGCGGGTGCAGCAGCGGCGACCACGCCTGCGCCTCGAGCGACGGCTCGCGCCCGTCGTGGAACAGCTCGCGCACCCACGCGACGTTGAGCACGGTGGGCGCGTTGCGGCGCAGGCTGCGGCCCTCGATGCCGACCGCGAGCCGCGACGCGTTGGACGCGAAACCCTCCTCCGGCACGTGGCACATCGCGCACGACATCGTGCCGTTGAACGACAGCCGCCGGTCGAAGAAGAGCTGCCGCCCGAGTTCGACCTGCGCCGCCGACGGCGGCACGCCCGGCAGCGGCGGCAGGCCGAGCGCGGCGGCGGGCGGCGGCCCGTCCGCGGCACCGTGCCGGTCGCCGCACGCGGCAAGGCCCACGATCGCGCACACGACGAGCGCCGTCACGCCGAAGCGCGCGGCCGCACGTGCCGCCATCGCCGCTCAGCGCCGCCGCACCGCGCTCTCGAGCGCGAGCGTGCGCAAGTCGTTGAGCATCACCTCGGGCTGCAGGAACGCCGCGCTGTAGATCTCGCGCACGCGGCCGCGCTCGTCGATGAGGAACACCTTCAGCAGGTGCGTCAGCGTGCGCGTGGGCTGACCGTCGGCATCGAGCTCGACCTCGACGTCCTGCCCGAAGCCGTCGAGGATGGGTTTGAGGAAGCGCACCGAGTACGTCGTCAAAAAGGCCCACGGCACGTCGCGGTCGCGCGCGTACGCGCCGCCGTACAGCTGCATCTGCGCCGGCGTGTCGTGCGTCGGGTCGAACGACAGCGACACCAGCCGCACGCGGCCCTTGAGCAGCGGGTCGGCACGCACGCGCTCGCGCAGGTCGACGAAGGTCTCGAACGCGAGCGGGCAGCCGATGGGGTCGATGCAGTACGTGTAGACGAAGCTCAGCAGCGTCAGCGCGCCGCGCGTGTAGCGCGACAGCCGCCGCGGCAGCCAGTCGCCGTCGAGCACCCAGCCGTCGGCGGCTTGCTGGATCGGCGGCAGGCGGTAGGTGCCCGGCGCAGGAGCGACGAAGTCCTGCTGCGGCCGCGCGACGAGGCCCTTGCCCGGCTCGTACTGCGCCGCCGGCGCACTGCCGGCGGCCAGCGCCAGCAGCGCCGCCGCGCCAGCGCGCGCCGCTGAAGCACCCGCCGTCATCGGCGCACTGCGGCCAGCCGCGTCGACGCGTCGGCGGCGGCGGTGGCCGGCGCCGACTTGGCCGAGAACTTCATGTGGTGCGCGCGGCCGAGCTTGAGCTTGTAGAAGTCGATCTCGAACTGCGGCTTGAGCTCCTTGCCGTCCCACGCGAAGGCGCGCAGGAACTGCTCGTCGTCGGCGCCCTTCTTGTCCCAGTTCGCGAGCAGCGACGACGTGATGTAGACGCGCTTGCCGTCCCAGCTCTGCGAAACCATGTTGACCTGCTTGCCGGTGACCTTCTCGTACGTCTGCCTCGGCGCTTCGGGGTTGCTGAGGTCGAAGTAGCGCGTCTTGCCGTCCATGAAAGTGTTGACCCACAGCCCCTTGCCGTCGGCGGTGATCGAGATGTCCACCGGCAGCGGGATCTTGGACGGGTCGCCGATCGTCGCGACCTCCTTGGCCTGCCACTGGCCGCTCGCGTCCTGCTTGATCAGCCACAGCTTGGAGGTCAGCGCGGTGGCCGTGACGGCCCAGTTGTCGCCCGGGTTCAGCGACCAGCGGATCTCCAGCGGCGATCCGGGCACGTCGAGCACCTTCTGCGGCTTCATCGACTTCAGGTCCCACACCACCATCGTGTTGCCGAAGCGCTTCATCGCCTCGGCGTCGGCCACCAGCTTGCCCATGTCCATCATGTAGTTGGTCCAGCCGGTGAAGCTCGACGTCAGCAGCACGTTCTTCTGCGGGTTGATGCCGATGTCGTAGCCGTAGCCGTCGCCCTTGCCGATCGCGAGCTCCCCGCGCGGCATGTCGTACTTCTCGACCAGGCCGCCCTGGTTGTTGTACAGCGCCATGCCGGTGACGCCGCCGTGGTCCTTCGTGTTCGACAGGCCCTGGATCAGCATCCGCCCGGGCAGCGCGTAGAACGTGTGCGGGCCGACGTAGCCGGTCTTCTGCGCGAAGTCGGCGATCGTGCGCACGAGCTTGGGCTTGGCCGGGTCGGTGCCGACGTCGAAGACGAAGATCTTGTTGTCGTCGAGCCGCCCGGCCCACAGGTAGCGCCGGTCGTCGGTGAAGCCCATGTGGTGCGCCTCGCCGCGTCCGCCGACCGACAGCGTGTGCACGACCTGCCCGTAGGTCTTGCTGCCGGGACGCACGTCGATCGTCACCAGCTTGTCGGAGCCGTCGCCCAGCCCCTGCACGCCGAGCGTCCACACGTGCAGGTACTCCTCCTGGCCCTTGATCAGCTTGCTCGTGTACGGCGAGTTGCAGGTCTCGTCGGCGTGCACCGTGGTGGTGGCGAGTGCCGCCGCCAGCGCCAGCATCGCCCAGCGCGTCTTGCCCGGTTTGTTCATCGTCGTCTCCTCTCGTGGGTTGGGGGCGGTGCGAACGTTGCGCCGCGTTCGGGTCCCAAGGCATCCGGGTTAACCCGTGGCGTGACGGGCGGTCCAGCGGCCGCCCTCCATGCAATTGACCGGCAACGGCGTCGCATATCAATGCGATGCCGGCGCCGCCGCGGTGCGACGATGCCCGGCATCGACCGCTGCCGGGAGATGCCGATGATCGACCTCGTGCGCCGCACCAGCCAGGCCAGTCGTGTGACCTGGGGCTTCGCGCTGCTGTCGCTGACCACGCTCGCCTTCGGGGTGGCCGCCGACCTCGCGTGGCTCGCCGTGCCGGTGGCGGCGCTGGGGCTGGCCGCCGGCTGGATCGTGCGGCAAAGCATCAAGCTGCCGGTGGAGGACACGGTGCAGGCCGTCATGCGCATCGCCCGCGGCGACCTGCAGACCAAGATCGACTCGCCCGGCCGCGACGAGCTGAGCTGGTTGCGCCACGAACTCGACCGCATGCGCAAGCAGCTGCGCACGATGCTCGAAGGCATCGACGCGTCGGCACTGGCCGTCTCGGCAGCCGCCGGCGAGATCGCGCAGGGCAACGCGGACCTGTCGTCACGCACCGAGCAGCAGGCAGCGGCGGTGCAGCACACCGCGAGTTCGATGCACCAGCTCGCCGAGGCCGTGCGCGACAGCGCCGAGCGGGCCCGCCAGGCGCACGACGAGATGGCGCAGGCGCGCGACGTGGCCGCGCGCAGCGCGACGCTGATGCGCGACGTCGTCGGCCGCATCGGCGACATCCAGGCCAGTTCGGGGCGCATCGCCGACATCATCGGCGTCATCGACGGCATCGCGTTCCAGACCAACATCCTCGCGCTCAACGCCGCAGTGGAAGCCGCGCGCGCCGGTGAACAGGGCCGCGGCTTCGCGGTGGTGGCCGGCGAGGTGCGCAGCCTCGCGCAGCGCTGCGCGGCCGCAGCGCGCGAAGTGAAGGCGCTGATCGAGGACTCCGGCCAGAAGGTCGAAGCCGGCAGCGCCCTCGTCGCCGACGCCGGCCGCACGATGGACGAGCTCGCGCAGTGCGTGCAGCGCGCCGCACAGCTGGTGGCCGAGATGGCCGGCAGCAGCGCCGCGCAGAGCAGTGGCATCGCCGAAGTCCACCAGTCGGTGGGGCACATCGACGGCGCGACGCAGCAAAACGCCGCCCTCGTCGAGCAGATGGCGGCTACCGCGACCGCACTGCACCAGCAGGCCGAGCAGCTCAAGCACGCCACCGGCGTGTTCCGCGCCGCCTGAAGGACGCGCGGCGGCCCGCGCGCGCCACCCGCGGCCGGCGCCCGGCCGCGCTGCGACAATGGTGGCCGTGAGCGACGAGCGTGAACTCTCCCCCGGCCTGTTCGTGCGCGGCATCGTGCCGCCGCTGAAGCTCGGCGACTTCCGGCTGATCGCGTTCGACATGGACTCGACGCTGATCAACATCGAGTGCGTCGACGAGATCGCCGACGCCGCCGGCCGCAAGGCCGAGGTCGCGGCGATCACCGAGGCCGCGATGCGCGGCGAGATCGCCGACTACAAGGACAGCCTGCGACGCCGCGTCGCGCTGCTGGCCGGCGTGCCGGTCGAGGCGCTCGAGCACGTCTACCGCCAGCGGCTGCAGCTCAACCCCGGCGCCGACGAGCTGGTCGCCGCGTGCCGCGACGCCGGGCTGCACACGCTGCTCGTCTCGGGGGGCTTCACGTTCTTCACCGACCGCGTGCGCCGGCGGCTCAACATCGACACCTCGCGCGGCAACGTGCTCGAGATCGAGAACGGCAGGCTCACCGGCCGGCTCGTCGACCAGTGGTGGGGCGACATCGTCGACGGCACGATGAAGCGCGCCACCGTGTTCGAGACGTGCTTTCGCATCGGCTGCGAGCCGTCGCAGGCGATCGCGGTGGGCGACGGCGCCAACGACCTCGAGATGATGGCCGCGGTCGGCCTGAGCGTGGCCTACCGTGCCAAGCCCAAGGTGCGCGCGCAGGCGCACGTCGCGATCGACATCGGCGGGCTCGACCGCCTGCTCGAGGTGTTCGAGCCGCGATGACGCGCGCGCCGCGGGCGTCGGCGTGGACCGCGCTGTGGCTCGCGCTGCTGCTCGCGCTGCCGGTGTCGGCGCAGCCGCCCGCGCGCGCCGACGCCGAGGCGGTGCGCGTCTACGTGCGCGAAGGCTGCCCGCACTGCGCCGACGCCAAGGTCTTCCTCGACGATCTGCAGCGCCGCCGGCCCGGGCTGCGCATCGAGCTGCGCGACGTCGAGCGCGACCCCGATGCCGCGCGCGAGCTCGAGACGCTGTCGCGCGAGGCCGGGGTGTGGCCGCCGGGCGTGCCGACCTTCGTCGTCGGCGCGGCGGTGCTCGTCGGCTTCGACGACGCCGAACACCGGGGACGCGACCTCGTCGCGCTGCTCGAGCGCGGCGCTGTCGACCGCGGCGAGGTGCGCACGCGCTGGTTCGGCACGCTCAGCGCGCACGCGATGGGACTGCCGGCGTTCACGCTCGCACTCGGCCTGCTCGACGGCTTCAACCCCTGTGCGATGTGGGTGCTGCTGTTCCTGCTGTCGCTGCTCGTGCGGCTGCACGACCGCCGGCGCATGGCGCTGATCGCCGGGACCTTCGTCGCCGCCAGCGGCGCCGTGTACTACGCGTTCATGGCCGCGTGGCTGAACTTCTTCCTCGTGCTCGGCATGTCGAATGCGCTGCGCTGGACGCTGGCCGGCGTCGCGTTCGTGATCGGCGCGGTCAACGTGAAGGACTTCGTCGCTTTCGGGCGCGGCCTGTCGTTGCGCATCCCCGCGTCGGCCAAGCCAGGGCTGTACGCGCGCGTGCGCGAGGTGGTGCAGGCGCCGACGCTCGCGGTGTCGCTCGTCGCGGTCACGGCGCTCGCGATCGTCGTGAACTTCGTCGAGCTGCTGTGCACCGCGGGGCTGCCGGCGCTGTACACCGCCGTGCTCGCGCAGCACGACGTCGGCGCCGCCGGCCGCTATGCGTACCTCGGCCTCTACATCGCCGGCTACATCGCCGACGACGCGCTGATGGTCGCGCTGGCGGTGGCCGCGCTCGGCCAGCGCAAGCTGACCGAGCGCAGCGGCCGCTGGCTGAAACTGATCAGCGGCGTCGTGATGCTCGCGCTGGCGGCCGTGCTCGCGCTGCGGCCGCAGTGGCTGATGTAGACGCCGGGGCTCAGGCCGGCTCCGGCACGCTCGGCAACCCGGCCAGCGCCATCGCGAGTTCCTTCTCGTCGTAGGCCTCGTCCTTCAGCTGGCCGGCGAAGTACTTGTCGTACGCCGCCATGTCGAAGTGACCGTGACCGCAGAGGTTGAACAGGATCGTCTCGGCCTTGCCTTCGCGCTTGCAGCGCAGCGCCTCCTCGATCGCGCCCTTGACGGCGTGGTTCGCTTCCGGCGCCGGCACGATGCCCTCGGCGCGCGCGAATGCGACGCCGGCGGCGAAGCACTCGGTCTGCGTGTACGCAGTGGCCTCGAGCAGGCCGAGCTCCTTGAGGTGCGACACCAGCGGCGCCATGCCGTGGTAGCGCAGTCCGCCGGCGTGGAACGGCGGCGGCGTGAACGTGCTGCCGAGCGTGTGCATCTTCGTCAGCGGCGTCATGTGGCCGGTGTCGCCGAAGTCGTACGCGTACTTGCCGCGCGTCAGCGACGGGCACGCCGCCGGCTCGACGGCGACGATGCGCGGCTTGGCGCCGCCCCTGAGGCCATGGCCGATGAACGGGAACGCGATGCCGGCGAAGTTGCTGCCGCCGCCGGTGGCGCCGACGATCACGTCGGGCCACGCGTCGGCCATGCGCATCTGCTCCATCGCCTCGAGCCCGATGACGGTCTGGTGCATCAGCACGTGGTTGAGCACCGAGCCGAGCGCGTACTTGGTGTCGTCGCGCTGCGCGGCCACCTCCACCGCCTCGCTGATCGCGATGCCGAGGCTGCCCGGGTGGTCGGGCTGCTTGGCGAGCACCGCGCGGCCGTAGGCCGTCTCGGTCGACGGCGACGGCAGGCAGCGCGCGCCGTAGGTCTGCATCACGGCGCGGCGGTACGGCTTCTGGTCGTAGCTCACGCGCACCTGGAACACGAGCACCTCGAGCCCGAACACGCTGCCAGCGAACGCCAGCGACGTGCCCCACTGCCCGGCGCCGGTCTCGGTGGTGAGCTTCTTGACGCCGGCTTGCTGGTTGTAGAACGCCTGCGGCACCGCGGTGTTGGGCTTGTGGCTGCCCGCGGGGCTGACGCCCTCGTACTTGTAGAAGATGCGCGCCGGCGTGCCGAGCGCCTTCTCGAGGCGGTGCGCGCGGTACAGCGGGCTCGGGCGCCACAGGCGGAACACGTCGCGCACCGGCTCGGGAATCTCGATCTCGCGCTCGGTCGAGACCTCCTGCGCGATCAGCGCCATCGGGAACAGCGGCGCGAGGTCGTCGGGGCCGATCGGCTTGAGCGTACCCGGGTGCAGCACCGGCGGCAGCGGCTTGGGCAGGTCGGCCTGGATGTTGTACCAGTACTTCGGCATCTGGTGCTCTTCGAGCAGGAACTTGGTCTGCATGCGCGTCTCCTCGCTGGTGGAACCGCCGCAGTGTCGCCGCTGCCGTCGCTGCACAACAGCGGGCTGACCCGGGGCCGGCGCCACGACAATCGCCCGATGGCCCGCGACTCTGCCCCGGCCCTGGCGGCTGCCCTCGCGCGCGAACTCGGCGGCGGCTGGACGCTGCGCACGCTGGGCGCGAGCGGCTTCTGCGCGACGTGGCAGGCGCAGTGCGGCGACGTGCGGCTGTTCGTCAAGTCGATGCCCGCCGACGCGGCCGCGCCGCTGCACGCCGAGGCCGATGGGCTGCGCTCGCTCGCCGCGACGCGCACGGTTCGCGTGCCGGCGGTGGCCACCCTCGCCGACGCCGGCGACGCGACGCTGCTCGCGCTCGAGTGGCTCGACCTGCGTGCCCCCGACGCCGGGTTCGGTGCGCGCTTCGGCCGTGCGCTGGCGGCGCTGCACGCGCAGCCGGTGCACCCGCCGCGCTACGGCTGGCCGCACGACAACGTGATCGGCGCGACGCCGCAGCGCAACCGCCCGACGGCCGGTGACGGCGTCGACGACTGGATCGGCTTCTTCGCGCGCGAACGGCTCGGCGCGATGCGCGAGAGGCTCGACACCCGCCGCGACGGCACGCTGATCGGCGCGGTCGACGACGTGATCGCCGCGCTGCCGGCCTTCTTCGCCGACGGCCACGTGCCGCGGCCGAGCCTGATCCACGGCGACCTGTGGAGCGGCAACTGGGGCATGCTCGCCGACGGCACGCCGGTGATCTTCGACCCCGCCGTGTCGTGGTCCGACGCCGAAGCCGAGCTCGCGATGATGGAACTGTTCGGCAGCCCGCCACCCGGCTTCTGGGCCGCGTACCGCGAGGCCATCGGCGTCCACGCGGGCTACGCACGCCGGCGTGCGCTGTACCAGCTGTACCACCTGCTGAACCACGTCGTGCTGTTCGGCGGTGCGTACCGGCAGCAGGCGCTCGGTGCTGCGCGGGCCTGCGTGCGTGGCTGACGCCGAGTCGGACCCGATCGGAAGCGGCGCCGCCCATCGGGCCGGACGATGACCGGCGGCGAGCCGGTCGGACGACGCGCCGCGGCCGCACGCCGTGGCGGGGCACCGCACTCACATCGGGCCGCGCGAGGGCCGCGACCGCCCGGGAATTGACGGACGCCGGGGGTGGACATGCGCTCCCGTCATGCGCATACCGGCCTTGGTACGGCATCATCCAACGGCGTCCAGCCCGACGGCGCACGGTGGCGGACGTCGCAGCAGCCGCGGCGACGTCAGCGGCTGCCGTCCTGCCTGACCTGCGAGCCCCATGATCGCCATGACGACTGCCGCCCGCCTGCACGTCGAATCGCTGTTCGACGACGCCACGTCGACGTTCAGCCACATCGTGCTCGACCGCGCGACGATGCAGTGCGCGATCGTCGACAGCGTGCTCGACTACGACCCCGCGTCGGGCCGCACCTCGACCGCCAGCGCCGAGCGCCTGATCGCGCGCGTGCGCGAGCTCGGCGCGAGCGTGCAATGGCTGCTCGAAACGCACGCCCACGCCGACCACCTGTCGGCCGCCCCGGTGCTGCAGCGCGCGCTCGGCGGCCAGCTGGCGATCGGCCGCCACATCACGATAGTGCAGGAGACCTTCGGCAGGCTGTTCAACGCCGGCACCGAGTTCGCGCGCGACGGAAGCCAGTTCGACCGCCTGTTCGACGACGGCGACGCGTTCGCGATCGGCAGCCTGCAGGCCACCGCGCTGCACACGCCGGGCCACACGCCGGCGTGCATGACCTACGTCGTGCGCGACGGCGGCGAGACGGTCGCCTTCGTCGGCGACACGCTGTTCAGGCCCGACTACGGCACCGCGCGCTGCGACTTCCCCGGCGGCGACGCCGCGACGCTGTACCGCTCGATCCGCAGGGTGCTCGCGCTGCCGCCGCAGACGCGGCTGTACCTGTGCCACGACTACCCGCGCGAAGGCCACGCGCCGCAGCCGGTGACGACGGTGGCCGAGCAGCGCGCGGCCAACGTGCACGTGCACGACGGCGTCGCCGAAGCCGACTTCGTCGCGATGCGCCGCGCGCGCGACGCGACGCTGAAGATGCCGACGCTGATGCTGCCGTCGGTGCAGGTCAACATGCGCGCCGGCCACCTGCCGCCCGCAGAGGACAACGGCGTGCGCTACCTGAAGATCCCGCTCGACGTGCTCTGAGCCGGGCGCGCCGCCGTCGCCGCGCTGCACGGATGGCGGCCGTTGACGTCGGTCGCGGCGTGCGACCTCGCGCTGACGGCCTGCGGCTCAACCCTGCAGCTGCGCCCAGGCCTTCTCGAGCCGCTTGACGCTCACCGGCTGCGGCGTGCGCAGCTCCTGCGCGAACAGGCTCACGCGCAGCTCCTCGAGCAGCCAGCGGAATTCGTCGAGACGCGCGTCGCGACGGCCCTTCAGCTCGGCGACGCGCTTGAGCCAGCGCTGCTCGAGCGGGCGCAGCTCGGCGAGCCGCTGCGCGTCGCGCGCCGGGTCGGCGCGCCACTTGTCCAGCCGCAGCACGATCGCCTTCAGGTAGCGCGGCAGGTGCTGCAGCTGCGCCCACGGCGTCTCGACGAGGAAGCGCTTGGGCACCAGCCGCTGCAGCTGCGCGGCGATGTCGTCGGCCACTTCCTTCGGCACGCGGCTGTCCTTGAGCTTGCGGCTCGCGGCCGCGTACTCGGCGAGGATCGCACCGGCCTGCCGCGCGACTTCGTGCGCGATCAGGTTCAGCCGCGCGCGGCCTTCGTCGATGCGCGCCCTGAAGCTGCGCTCGTCGGCGGGCAGCGGCTCGGCGAGGAAGGCGCGGTCGAGCGCGACGTCGACGATCTGCGCGCGCAGCTCCTCGAGCGTGCCCAGGCTCATGTACTGCGCCGCCATCGCCTGCAGGTCGGGGATGTGCTTCTCGAGGACCTTCAGCGGCTCGCGGATCTGCAGAGCGACGAGCCGGCGCAGCCCGACGCGATGCTTCGCCGCCGCGACCTCGGGTTCGTCGAAGACCTCGATCTCGACGTGCGTGCCGCAGTCGACGAGCGCCGGGAAGCCGACCAGCGTCTGGGCGCCCTTGCGGATCTCCATCAGCTCGGGCAGCTCGCCGAAGGTCCACGCGGTGTAGCGCGTGGCCGGGACCTCGGCCGGCGGTGCGCGGCGCTCGACGGTGGCCACCACGCCCCGCGACGGCGCGGCCGCGGCTGCCGGTGCCGGAGGCGGTGACACGGCGGCACCGAGCTTCAGCGCCGCGAGCGCCTGGAACGCGCTGCGCGCCTGGCCGCCGAGCTCGGCCTTCAGCGTCGGCAGGTGGCGGCCCATGCCGAGCTGGCGGCCATGCTCGTCGACGACGCGCAGGTTCATCAGCAGGTGCGGGCTGAGCTGCTCGAGCTTGAAGTCGGCGCGCTGCACCGGCAGCTGCGTGCGCTCGCGCACCGCGGCGAGCAGCCGCTCCAGCAGCGAGCCGTCGCCGAACGGCATCGCGTCGACGAAGGCCTGCGCGAACTCGGGCAGCGGCAGCAGGCGCGAGCGCGGCTTGCCGGGCAGCGTCTTCAGCAGCGCGACGACTTTTTCCTTCAGCATGCCGGGCACGAGCCACTCGCAGCGCTCGTCGCTGACCTGGTTCAGCGCATAGATCGGCACCGTCACCGTCAGGCCGTCCTTCGCGTCGCCGGGCGCGTGCAGGTAGCTCGCCGCGCAGTCGACGCCGCCCAGGCGCACGACTTTCGGGAACGCCGCCGTCGTGACGCCGGCGGCCTCGTGGCGCATCAGCTCGTCGCGCGTGAGCTGCAGCAGGTCCGGGCGGCGCTTGACCTCGTCGCGGTACCACTTCTCGAGCGCCGCGCCGCCGGTGACGTCGGCCGGGATCTGCGCGTCGTAGAAGGCGTAGATCAGCTCGTCGTCGACGAGCACGTCCTGCCGCCGCGACTTGTGCTCGAGCTCCTGCACCTGGCGGATCAGCTTGCGGTTGTGCGCGAAGAACGGCAGCCTGGTGTCCCAGGTGTCGTCGGTGAGTCCCGCGACGAGCGCCTCGCGGATGAAGATCTCGCGCGCCCCGGCCGGGTCGAGCTTCGCATAGCTGACGCGGCGGTCGTTGTAGAGCACGAGGCCGTACAGCGTCGCGCGCTCGAGCGCGACCACTTCGCCGGCCTTCTTCTCCCAGTGCGGCTCGAGCAGCTGCTTCTTCAGCAGGTGGCCGGCCAGCGCCTCGATCCACTTCGGCTCGATCGTCGCGATGCCGCGCGCGTACAGCCGCGTCGTCTCGACCAGCTCGGCGGCGACGATCCAGCGCCCGGGCTTCTTCGACAGGTGCGCGCCGGGGTGGCGCCAGAACCGGATGCCGCGCGCGCCGAGGTAGTGCTCGTCGTCCTCGCGACCCTGCCGGCCCCCCACCCCCCGAGGGGGCGGGCCGACTTGGGGCGGCCCGGCGTCGGCCCTAACGCCGACGTTGCCGAGCAGCCCGGCGAGCAGCGAGCAGTGGATCTGCTCGTAGGTGGCCGGCGCCGTGTTCAGCCGCCAGCCGTGCTCGGCGACCACGGTGTGCAGTTGCGCGTGGATGTCGCGCCACTCGCGCACGCGCCGCGGGCTGATGAAGTGTTCGCGCAGGCGCTGTTCCTGCTGGCGGTGGCTGAGCTTGTGCGTGTCGGTGCTCGCGCCGGCGTGGCCGTGCACGCCGCGCCCGGCCTCGATCCACCGCCACAGCTTCAGCGTGCCGATGAACTCCGACTTCTCGTCGTCGAAGGCCTTGTGCTTCTCGTCGGCGGCCTGCTGCTGGTCGAGCGGGCGGTCGCGCACGTCCTGGCCGCTGAGCGCGCTGGCGATCACGAGCACCTCGGCGAGCGCCTGGCGCTGCCGCGCTTCGAGGATCATGCGGCCCACGCGCGGGTCCAGCGGCAGCCGCGCGAGCTCGCGGCCGATCGCGGTCAGTTCGTTGGCGTCGTCGACCGCGCCGAGTTCCGCGAGCAGTGCGTAGCCGTCGGCGATCGCCTTGCCCGGCGGGCGCTCGAGGAACGGGAAGTCCTCGACGGCGCCGAGACCCAGCGACTTCATCCGCAGGATCACGCCGGCCAACGACGAGCGCAGGATCTCGGGGTCGGTGAAGCGCGGCCGCGCGGCGAACGACGCCTCGTCGTACAGCCGGATGCAGATGCCGTCGGCCACCCGCCCGCAGCGCCCGGCGCGCTGGTTCGCCGCGGCCTGGCTGATCGGCTCGACCTGCAGCTGCTCGACCTTGTGGCGGTAGCTGTAGCGCTTGACGCGCGCCAGGCCCGAATCGATCACGTAGCGGATGCCGGGCACGGTCAGCGACGTCTCGGCGACGTTGGTCGCGAGCACGATGCGCCGGCCGTTGCCGGGCGTGAACACGCGGTCCTGCTCGGCCTGCGACAGCCGCGCGAACAGCGGCAGGATCTCCGCGGGCGGCCCGCCGCGGTGCTGGCTGGCCAGGTGCTTGCGCAGGTGGTCGGCCGCGTCGCGGATCTCGCGCTCGCCGGGCAGGAACACGAGGATGTCGCCCGGCCCCTCGCGCCACAGCTCGTCGACGGCGTCGGCGATCGCATCGTCGAGGCCGTAATCCTTCCTGTCGTCGAAGGGCCGCCAGCGCTGCTCGACCGGGTACAGCCGGCCGCTGACCTGCACCACCGGCGCCGGGCCGCGGGCGCTCGCGAAGTGGTTCGCGAAGCGCTCGGCGTCGATCGTCGCCGAGGTCACGATGACTTTCAGGTCGGGGCGGCGCGGCAGGATGTGCAGCAGGTGCCCGAGCAGGAAGTCGATGTTCAGGCTGCGCTCGTGCGCCTCATCGACGATGATCGTGTCGTACTGGCGCAGCAGCGGGTCGCTCTGCGTCTCGGCGAGCAGGATGCCGTCGGTCATCAGCTTGACGCTGGCGCCGGGCTGCAGGCGGTCGTGGAAGCGCACCTTGTAGCCGACGACTTCGCCGAGCGGCGTGTTCAGCTCCTCGGCGATGCGCTTGGCCACGCTCGACGCGGCGATGCGCCGCGGCTGCGTGTGGCCGATCAGCCCGCTCCCTCCCGCGCCGAGGCCGCGGCCGAGCTCGAGCGCGATCTTCGGCAGCTGCGTCGTCTTGCCCGAGCCCGTCTCGCCGCAGACGATGACCACCGGATGCTCGCGCAGCGCGCGCGCGATCTCGTCGCGCCGCGCCGAGACCGGCAGCGCTTCGGGGTACGTGATCGGCGGGACGGGGTTCGCGCGCGGCGGCGGCATCGGGGCGCGGATTATCCGGGGGCATGAAGCCGTGCGTCGCAGGGGGCTGCGGCACAATGCGCGCCGTCATGAGCCTGGTCTTTCCGCACACCTTCGTGCCGTGGTTCCGCGCCGTCGCGCCGTACATCCACGCCTACCGCGGCAAGACCTTCGTCGTCGGCCTGACCGGCGAGGGCATCGCCGCCGGCAAGCTCAACAACGTCGTGCAGGACCTCGCAATCCTGCACGCGATCGGCATCAAGCTCGTGCTCGTGCACGGCTTTCGGCCGCAGGTCGACGAGCAGCTGCGGGCCAAGGGGCACGAGTCGCGCTTCGTGCACGGCCTGCGGGTGACCGATGCGGTGGCGCTCGACGCCGCGCAGGAGGCCGCCGGGCAGCTGCGCTTCGAGATCGAGGCCGCGTTCTCGCAGGGGCTGCCGAACACGCCGATGGCCAACGCCACCGTGCGTGTCGTCTCGGGCAACTTCCTGATCGCGCGCCCGGTGGGCATCGTCGACGGCGTCGACTACATGCACAGCGGTGTCGTGCGCCGCGTCGACGGCGCGGCGATCCGCCGCGCGATCGACATCGGCGCGCTCGTGCTGCTGTCGCCGTTCGGCTTCTCGCCCACTGGCGAAGCGTTCAACCTGACGATGGAAGACGTCGCGACGAAGACGGCGATCGCGCTGAAAGCCGACAAGCTGCTGTTCCTGACCGAGCTGCCCGGCATCCGCGAGCGGCTCGACGACCCCGACAGCGACATCGACACCGAGATGGCGCTCGCCGACGCGAAGCGGCTGCTCGCGAGCCTGCCGCCGCCTGCCAAGCCGACCGACGCCGCGTTCTACCTGCGCCACTGCGTCGCCGCGTGCGAGGGCGGCGTCGAACGCTCGCACATCCTGCCGTTCGCCGTCGACGGCGCGATCCTGCAGGAGGTGTTCACGCACGACGGCATCGGCACGATGGTCGTCGACGAGAAGCTCGAAAGCCTGCGCGAAGCCACGCCCGACGACGTCGGCGGCATCCTGCAGCTGATCGAGCCGTTCGAGCGCGACGGCACGCTGGTGCGCCGCGAGCGGCACGAGATCGAGCGCGACATCGCGAACTACACCGTCATCGAGCACGACGGCATCATCTTCGGCTGCGCGGCGCTGTACCCCTACCCCGAGGCCAAAACCGGCGAGATGGCCGCGCTGACCGTCGCACCCGACTCGCAGGGCCAGGGCGACGGCGAGCGCATGCTCAAGCGCATCGAGCAGCGCGCGCGTGCACTCGGCCTCGAGAGCATCTTCGTGCTGACGACGCGCACGATGCACTGGTTCCTCAAGCGCGGCTTCCACCCGGTCGACCCGGACTGGCTGCCCGAGGCGCGCAAGCGCAAGTACAACTGGGACCGGCGCTCGCAGGTGCTGGTCAAGAAACTGGTCTGAGCAAGGAGATCCCGATGGCCCGCATGGTGCAGTGCGTCTACCTGAAGAAGGAAGCCGAGGGGCTGGACTTCCCGCCCTACCCCGGCGAGCTCGGCAAGCGCATCTACGACAACGTCAGCAAGGAGGCGTTCGAGATGTGGAAGCGCCACCAGACGATGCTCGTCAACGAGAACCGCCTGAACCTCGCCGACGCGCGCGCGCGCCAGTACTTGGCGCGGCAGATGGAGCAGTTCTTCTTCGGCGCCGGCGCCGACAAGCCGGCCGGCTACGTGCCGCCGTCGAACTGACGTCACGCGCCGCGACGCGCGCCGCCCGACGGCGGCGCGCCGCCGTCGTCATTTGAAGCCGACGCGGTCCAGCATCATCTGGACTTGGGGCGTGTTGGCACCGACCTTGGCGATCGGCACCGTCTCCGACTTGAATCGGCCGAGCGCGGCCAGTGCCGGATTCTCGGTCTGCACGCCCGGCACCGTCGGATATTCGTTGTTGCCGTCGGCGAGGTAACGCTGCGCGCTGTCGCTGGCGAGGTATTCGAGGAACTTGACCGCCGCGTCGCGGTTCTTGGCGTGGCGCGCCACCGCGCCGCCCGAGATATTGACGTGCGTGCCCCAGCTCGACTGGTTCGGGAACATCACGCGCGTACGGTCGACGACGGCCTTGTCGGCCGGATTCGTCGAGCGCATCAGCCGGGCGTAGTAATAGCTGTTGGTGATCGCGACGCCGCATTCGCCGGCGGCCACCGCGCGAATCTGGTCGGTATCGCCGCCCTTCGGGTCGCGCGCGAGGTTGGCCGCGACGCCCTTCAGCCAGGCCTCGGCCTGTTCGGCACCGAGGTGCTCGATCACCGACGCGAACAGGCTCAGGTTGTACGGGTGCGAGCCCGAGCGGCTGCAGATCAGCCCCTTCATCGCCGGCGCTGCGAGCTTTTCGTAGCTGTCGATGTCGGTGGGCTTCACGCGGGTCGGGTCGTAGACGAGCACGCGCGCGCGCGTCGAGAAGCCGAACCACTGCGACCCCTGGCCGGTGTCGGCGCCGCGGAACTGCGCCGGGATGCGCTGTTCGAGCACTGCCGAGCGCACCGGCTGGAACAGGCCGTCCTGTTCGGCCCGCCACAGCCGCGCGGCGTCGACGAGCAGGATCACGTCGGCCGGGCTCGCGCTGCCCTCGGCCTTCAGCCGCGCGAGGATGCCGGCGTCGTCGGCATCGACGCGGTTGATGCGGATGCCGGTGGTCTTCGTGAAATCGGCGTACAGCCGCTCGTCGGTCTGGTAGTGGCGCGCCGAGTACAGGTTCAGCACCTGCTGCTGCGCCAGCGCAGGCACCGTGGCGGCGACGCTGGCGGCGGTCAGCGCGAGCGTGGCGAGGGTGCGGCGCAGACGCCGAAACGAAACGTGTGGCATCGGGAAGGGCTCCGGGTGGGTTCTCTGTCGGAAGCTCAATGTAAACGCAAACGGTTTGCATTTGCAACCAATCCCGAGTCCGGCATGTGGGTGCGGGCGGCCGACGGATCGGCGGCGCGGATGGGCGCCGCGCGATCGCCGCGGCCAAGCCCCGACCGCTGCGTGCACCGCGCCCGGCGCGCGCGACCGATTCGGGCGGGTCGATTCCTCGCCAAAACCCGCCGGACCGTTGGTGAACCGCACGCCTGAAACCCTGTCGCCCCCGAGCGCGCGAGTTTCGGGGAGGGATGTCACAGGCCAACCCTGCCCGCACGGGGCATTTCTCAGCGACGGCACCACCGCCGCGCTGAAACCCGCGCGGCAAACGCCCTGGCAAATCCGCCCGCTGCGGCGATCCCCGAGTCGCCATGTCGCGCGTTCTGCGCTACGATTGCCCCGCATCAAATCGACGGAGATTCCGACATGCCCACCCTGCAGGAATTGCTGGCCCAGAAGGCGGAAATCGAAAAACAGATCATCGAAACCCAGCGTGCCGAGCGCGCCGAAGCGATCGCGAAAGTCAAGGCGCTGATGGCCGAATACGGATTGACGCTGGCCGACCTGTCGGCGCGCGCGCCCGCCGCGCCGAAAGCCGCGAAGACCGCGGCCGGCCGCAAGGCGCCGGTCAAGTACCGCAACCCAGCCACCGGCGACACCTGGAGCGGCCGCGGCCTGCAGCCGAAGTGGCTGCGCGCCGAGCTGGCCGCCGGCCGTCAGCTGTCGGATTTCGCCGTCTGACCGCGCGCGAAGCGACCGCCCGCGGCGCCCCGGCCACAGCCGGCGCCGCCCTGCGAACGAAGGCCGCCCGCGGGCGGCCTTCGCCGTTGTGGCAGCCCGCGGCCGGCGTGCCGTGAGCGACGACCCCGCCCGCTAGACTGGCTGCATGATCCCCGCCGGGTTCGTCCAGGAACTGCTCGCACGCGTCGACATCGTCGACGTCATCGGCCGCCACGTGCAGCTGCGCAAGACGGGCGCCAACCTCGTCGGGCTGTGCCCGTTCCACGCCGAGAAGTCGCCGAGCTTCACCGTCAGCCCAACGAAGCAGTTCTATCACTGCTTCGGCTGTGGCGCGAGCGGCGACGCGATCCGCTTCCTGACCGAGCACCTCGGCCTGGGCTTCGTCGAGGCGGTGCACGAGCTCGCACAGCAGGTCGGGCTGCAGGTGCCGCAGGACGACGCGAGCCCGCAGCAGCGCGAACAGGCGCAGCGCCGGCGCGAGCACGACGCCACGCTCGCCAGCGTGCTCAAGACCGCCGCCGACCACTACCGCCAGCAGCTCAAGGCCAGCCCGCGTGCGATCGAGTACCTCAAGCGCCGCGGCCTGACCGGCGAGATCGCGCGCGCCTTCGCGCTCGGCTACGCCCCCGACAGCTGGCGCGGGCTGGCCAGCGTGTTCCCGCGCTACGACGACCCGCTGCTGGCCGAGGCCGGCCTCGTCGTCGTGCACGACGACGGCGGCGAGACGAAGCGCTACGACCGCTTCCGCGACCGCATCATGTTCCCGATCCGCAACGTCAAGGGCGACGTGATCGGCTTCGGCGCGCGCGTGATCGACCGCGGCGAGCCCAAGTACCTCAACTCGCCCGAGACGCCGCTGTTCCACAAGGGCCGCGAGCTGTACGGCCTGTTCGAGGCGCGCACCGCGCTGCGCGAGCGCGGCGTCGCACTCGTCGTCGAGGGCTACATGGACGTCGTCGCGCTCGCGCAGCTCGGCCTGCCGAACGCGGTGGCCACGCTGGGCACCGCGTGCACGCCCGAGCACGTGGCCAAGCTGCTGCGCTTCACCGACCGCGTCGTCTTCAGCTTCGACGGCGACGCCGCCGGCCGCCGCGCCGCGGTGCGCGCGCTCGAGGCCGCGCTGCCGCACGCGAGCGACACGCGCAGCTTCCGCTTCCTGTTCCTGCCGCCCGAGCACGACCCCGACAGCTACGTGCGCGCGCACGGCCGCGAGGCCTTCGAGCGCCTGATGGCGCAGGCCACGCCGCTGTCGCGCCTGCTCGTCGACGTCGCGCAGGCCGACTGCGACCTCGCGACCGCCGAGGGCCGCGCGCGCATGCTCGCGCAGGCGCAGCCGCTGTGGTCGCAGCTGCCCGACGGCGCGCTGCGCCGCCAGCTGCTCGGCGAACTGGCACGCCTGGGGGGGCTCGGTGTCGACGAGCTGGCGAGCCTGTGGCGCGTCGGCGCGTCGCCAACCCCCGCCACGCGCATCGTCGACGCGCGGCCGGCGCCCGCCGCGCCGCGCCGCGGCGGCGTACTGACGCGCCAGCCGCCGCGCCGGCCCGAGGACCGCGCGCTGCAGCTGCTGCTCGCGCACGCCGACTGGTGGGACCGGCTCAGCGCCGAGGCGCACGAGCTGCTGCACGCGCTGCCGCCGCCGCACGGCGCGCTGGTGGCCTGGCTCGAGCGCGAGCTGGCCGAGCACGGTGCGCGCCCGTGGGCCGTGCTGCGCCGCGCGCTCGCCGACGACGCGGCGCTCGCCGACGCCGGCGTCGACACCGCGGCCTGGCTCGACGATGTCGACGCCGCCGACGCCCAGCCCGACGACCTGCAGCGCGCCGTCGACCACCTGCTCGAGCGGCAGCTCAAGACGCAGCTCGACGCCGCGGCACTCGACGCCCAGCGCGACCCGCAGCTGCTGCCGCGCTACCGCGACCTGCTCGCCCGCATGGCGCAGGTCAAGAAGCGGCTGGCCGGGCAGCCGGCCTGATCCCCCGCGTCGGCGCTCGGGCACCGGTGGCACCGCCACAATGGCCGCGCGCCCGCCGTGGGTGCGTTGCCGCCGCCGTCATGCACCCCACCCTGCCGCTGCTCGCCGCCACCGACTTCCCGCCGCTCGCGCGCGAGCGCCTCGACACCCTGCAGGTCAATCTGGGCTACCGCTGCAACCAGAGCTGCGTGCACTGCCACGTCGGCGCGAGCCCGCAGCGCACCGAACAGATGGACGGCGACACCGCCGACCTCGTGCTGCAGGTGCTCGCCAAGCGGCGCATCGGCACGCTGGACCTCACTGGCGGCGCCCCCGAGCTCAACGCGCACTTCCGCCGCCTCGTCGCTGGCGCTCGCGCGCTCGGCGTGCGCGTGATCGACCGCTGCAACCTGACGATCCTGTTCGAGCCCGGGCAGGAAGACCTCGCCGAGTTCCTCGCTGTGCAAGGCGTCGAGGTCACGGCATCGCTGCCGTGCTATTCGCCGGCCAACGTCGACCGCCAGCGCGGCGACGGCGTCTTCGACAAGAGCATCGCCGCGCTGCAGCGGCTCAACGCGCTCGGCTACGGCCGCGGCAGCGGCCTCGTGCTCAACCTCGTCTACAACCCGCAGGGCCCGAGCCTGCCGCCGCCGCAGACGGCGCTCGAGGCCGACTACAAGCGCGAGCTGAAGGCGCATTTCGGCATCGAGTTCGACCACCTGTTCGCGCTCACGAACATGCCGATCCAGCGCTTCGGCAGCACGCTCGTCAGCAAGGGCCAGTTCGCCGGCTACATGGCGCTGCTGAAGCGCTCGTTTCGCGCCGACAACCTCGCCACCGTGATGTGCCGCTCGCTCGTCAGCGTCGACCACGAGGGCTGGCTGTACGACTGCGACTTCAACCAGATGCTCGGCCTGCCGGCGCAGATCGACGGCGCAGCGCGCCTGCACCTGCGCGACCTGCTGGCCGGCGCGTGGCCGCGCGCGATCCGCGTGGCCGACCACTGCTACGGCTGCACCGCCGGCCAGGGCAGCAGCTGCGGCGGCGCGCTGGCCGACGGCGCCAGGGCTGCGGCGAAGGCGGCGTGACGCGGCGCGTGTCGATCGTCGTGCCGGCGCTGAACGAGGCCGCCGGCATCGCCGCCACGCTCGGCGTGCTCGCCCCTTGGCGTGCCGCCGGGCACGAGGTGATCGTCGTCGACGGCGGCAGCACCGACGCGACGGCGCGACTCGCCACCGCCTGGGCCGACCGCGTGCTCGCCGCCCCGCGCGGGCGCGCGCGGCAGATGAACGCGGGCGCCGCGGCAGCGCGCCACGGCGTGCTGCTGTTCCTGCACGCCGACACGCGCTTGCCGCCCGGTGCGCTCGCCGCCGTCGAGCGCGCGCTGCAGCGTGGCGCCGCGTGGGGCCGCTTCGACGTGCGCATCGACGGGCGCTCGCGCGGGCTCGCCGTCGTCGCCGCGCTGATGAACCTGCGCTCGCGCGCCACCGGCATCGCCACCGGCGACCAGGCGATCTTCGTGCGCCGCGACGCGTTCGACGCCGTCGGCGGTTTTCCCGACCAGCCGCTGATGGAAGACGTCGAGCTGTCGCGCCGACTCAAGCGCAGCGCCGGCCGCCCGGCGTGCCTGCGCGAGCGCGTCGTGACGTCGGGCCGGCGCTGGGACGAGCATGGCGTGTGGCGCACCGTCTGGCTGATGTGGACGCTGCGCTGGCGCTACTGGCGCGGCACGCCGGCCGAGGTGCTCGCGCAGGCTTACCACTGACACCGCGCCGATGCCTGCACCCTGCCGTGTGATCGTGATGGCCAAGGCCCCGCGCGCCGGCTTCGCGAAGACGCGGCTCACGCCGGCGCTGGGCGCCGAAGGCGCCGCGCGCCTCGCGCACCGGCTGCTCGACCACGCGCTGGCCCAGGCGCTGGCTGCCGGACTCGGGCCGGTCGAGCTGTGCGCCGCACCCACCGCCGCCGACGTGACGTTCGACGCCTGGCGCCACCTGCCGCTGCAATGGAGCGACCAGGGCGACGGCGACCTCGGCGCGCGCATGGCGCGCGCGCTCGGCCGCGCCGTCGCCACCGATGGCTGCGCGCTGCTGATCGGCACCGACGCGCCGGCGCTCGACGCCGCGATGCTGCGCGCTGCCGCCGAGGCGCTCGCGACCCACGACGCCGTCTTCGTGCCGGCGTTCGACGGCGGCTACGCGCTCGTCGGCGTCAGGCGCGCCGCCGGCGCGCTGTTCGACGGCATCGCCTGGAGCACACCGCACGTGATGGCCGCCACCCGCGCGCGGCTGCGCGCGCTCGGCTGGACGCACGCCGAACTGCCGCCGGTGGCCGACGTCGACGAGCCCACCGACCTCGCGCACCTGCCGCCGGCGTGGCTCGCCGAAGGTGCCGACGTCGCGGGTGCGACGCGGCCATGGAGCGACGGTGAGGCCACGGCGAGGCAGCGATGAGGCACCTGCTGCTGGTGGGCGCCGGCCACGCGCACGCGCAGGTGCTGCTCGAATGGGCACGCGCACCGCTGGCGGGCGTCGAGGTCACCGTCGTCAGCCCCGGCGCGTTCGCGCCGTACTCGGGCATGGTGCCAGGCTGGCTTGCCGGCGTGTACCGCTTCGACGAGATCGGCATCGACTTCGCCGCGCTTGCGCGTGCGGCCGGTGCGCGCTTCGTTGCCGGCGAGGTCGTGGCGCTCGACGCCGCGCGCCGCGAAGTGACGCTGGCCGACGGCGCCCGCCTCGGCTACGACGTGCTGTCGCTGAACATCGGCTCGACGCTGCAACCGCCGCCGATCGACGGCGCCATCGTGCTGCCGCTGCGGCCGCTGGCGAGGCTGCGCGAGGGCTACGACGCCGTGCTCGCCGAGCTTGCCACCGCCGACTGGCCGCTGGCGGTCACGGCGGTCGGTGGCGGCGCCGCCGGCGTCGAATCGGTGCTGGCCGTCGTCGCACGGCTGCGTGCCCTGCGGCCGCACCGGCCGATCAAGGCGCGCCTCGTCACGCGCAGCACCGACCTGTTGCCCGGCATGGCCCCGGGCGCCGCGCGGCGCGTGCGCGCCGCGCTAGAGCATGCCGGTGTGCGCATCAAGTGCGGCACGGCCTTCGACCCGGCCACCGTCGTGCCCGGCGAGCTGGTGCTGTGGGCCACCGGCGCACTGGCGCATGCCTGGCCCGCGGCCAGCGCGCTGGCCTGCGATGCCGCCGGGTTCGTGCGCATCGACCACCACCTGCGTTCGGTATCGCACCCGGAGGTGCATGCGGTCGGTGACTGCGCCGCCTGGGTGCCTGCACTGCCCAAGGCCGGGGTCTACGCGGTGCGGATGGGCCCCATCCTGGTGCACAACCTGCGGGCGGCCCTGGGCGCCGGCGGGCCGCGCAGCTACGTGCCGCAGCGCCGCCACCTCGCGCTGCTGGCCACCGCCGACGGCCGCGCGGTGGCCGCCTGGGGCCGCTGGAGTGCCGAAGGCGCTTGGGCTTGGCGCTGGAAAGACCGCATCGACCGCCGCTTCGTGCGCCGCTTCGCTCACGCTGCCGGCACGTGATCAGGGGCACACCTCTGGCGGCATGTCCCTTGCTTGAGCGAACGCCGCCATCACGGCCGTTGTCGTTGCATCCGCGCAACGAATTGGAACTGGGGGGTCACGAATGACGAAACCGTGACGGTAGACTCGCCCCCCGTCTTTAACCCTGATCGGAGTATCCCGAATGAAGAAAACCCTGATTTCGGCCGCCGCGCTGATGGCGATGGCCGGTGCCGCGCAAGCGCAAGTGTCGCTGTACGGCCTGATCGACCTGAGCTACGGCAAGAGCCTCGCTGCAGACCTCGATGACCAAGACGCCGACTTCCACTCGGGCGGCGACAACGGTTCGAGCGAAGGCAACTCGACCAGCCGTGTCGGCCTCAAGGGCTCGATGGACGTCGGCGGCGGCACGAAGGTCAACTTCCGCCTCGAGACCTCGGGCATCCAGAGCGACGGCGACCTGAACGGCGCATTCTTCGGCCGTCAGATGTGGGCCGGCTTCTCGGGCAGCTGGGGTGAGGTCCGCCTGGGCCGCCAGGACTCGGTGCCGTTCCAGACGATGATCGACTTCGACTTCAACGGTGCGTCGAACGGCGTGTCGTCGGGCGCGTATTCGGCCATCGGCGCATTCAACCGCGGCCGCGTTGACCGCTCGCTGCAGTACATCACGCCGAACATGGGCGGCTTCACCGCGCAAATCGGCTTCACTCCGGAGAACGGCGGTTCGGTCGGTTCTGGCTTTAACAATGACCAGGCCTTCTTCGGCCTGGGTCTGAAGTATGTGGCCGGTCCGCTGGCCGTGGCCGCCGCCTACGAACAGTCGCGCGTCGATGGCGGCGAAAACTTCTGGTCGGTGGCCGGGAGCTGGGACTTTGGGGTCGCCAAGGCGATGGTGAGCTACGCCAACGCAGGCGATGTTGATAACGACGGTGCCGGAAAGGGCTGGGGCATCGGTGCCGTCGCACCGATCGGCAAAGTCAACGTTGGCGCGATCTTCCACAAGAACCAGGATCTGCTTGGCGGCATCACGTCGTGGGAAGTGTTCGCGAACACGGAGATCTTCAAGGGCACGTACCTGTACGCCGAGTACGGCAAGTGGAACTCGGATCAGCCGATCCCCTTGACCACGAAAGACAGTGCGACGGGCTTCGCCGCCGGCGTGATCTTCACGTTCTGACCCTTATGAACACGGCAGCGGCCTTGGGTCGCTGTCTGTGTGATCTATGTGATAACAAAGAGCCACGCGACATTTGTCGCGTGGCTTTTTTTGAGTCCGCCGGTAGCGTCCAAGAAGGCTATCCAGAGGGTCACGTGCCCAGCGCGTCGTCGAATAGCCTCGCGCGCCCGCCCGGTGCGGGTGCGCTGTACTTCACCGATCCCCGTCCGGCAGTCCTGATGGAAGACCTCCCGCTCGACAGCGCGAAGCCGGACGCACCGGCGTCGCGCAAGCTGATCCGTGTCCAGCAGCGCGACCTGCAACTCGTGATCTTCCCGAGCTGGCTCGAGCACGGCGTCGACGAGTGCGAGTGCGACGAACGCATCAGCATCGCGTCCAACGTGCAACCCGTGATGGCCAGGCCGTGACGGCGTCCTGAACCGCCCCACGCGCGGCCAGAATCGGGGCATGCGCACCCCCGGCGTGCATCTGCAGTACAGCTTCGAGTCGCGCGGCCAGCGCGGCGCCGAGATCGAGAACCCGCTGTTCGACCTGCTCGGCGCGGTGCACGCGCACGGCTCGATCCGGCACGCGGCCACCGCGCTCGGCGCGTCGTACCGCCACGTGTGGGGTGCGCTCAAGCACTGGGAGGACGTGCTCGGCCAGCCGCTCGTCCACTGGGCCAAGGGACAGCCGGCGCGGCTGACGCCGTTCGCGCTGCGGCTGCTGGCGGCCGAGCGCGCCGCGCGCGTGCGCATGACGCCGCACATCGAGGCGCTGCGCGCCGAGCTCGAGCGCGTGCGCGCGCTCGCGCTCGACGAGCGCCAGCTCGTGCTCGAGGTGTTCGCGAGCCACGACCTCGCGCTGCCGGTGCTGCGCGAGCTGTGTGCGGCGTGCGGCCTGCACCTGGGGCTGCGCTTCGCCGGCAGCGTCGATGCGCTGCGCGCGCTCGCACATGGGCGCTGCACGGTCGCGGGCTTCCACGTGCCGGCGCTGCCCGGCGGCTCGCCGGTGTTCGCCGCCGCGCTGAAACCGCTGCTCCAGCCCGGGCGGCACAAGCTGATCGGCGCGCTGCGCCGCACGCAGGGGCTGATGATGCGCCCGGGCCTGACTCCCAAGCCCGCATCGCTGGCCGACGTCGCGGCGCAGCGCTGGCGCTTCGTCAACCGCCAGCCCGGCTCGGGCACGCGGCTGCTGATGGACCACCTGCTGCACGACGCCGGCCTCGACGCGGCGACGATCACCGGCTACGGCGGCCGCTGCGAAGACACGCACGTCGCGGTGGCCGCCGCGATCGCGCACGGCGAGGCCGACGTCGGCCCCGGCGTCGAGGCGGCCGCGCGCGCCGCCGGGCTCGACTTCGTGCCGCTCGCCGACGAGGACTACCACCTCGTGTGTCTGGCCGACGCGCTCGACTCGCCTGCGGTGCGCGCGCTGCGCGACGTGCTCGCCTCCCCCGGCTGGGCGCAGGCGCTGGCGGCGCTGCCCGGCTACGCACCGTCGCCGCAGGCCGGGCAGGTGCTGTCGCTGACGCAGGCGCTGCCGTGGTGGCGCTACCGCACGTCGCGGCGCAGTGCGGCGGGCGGCACCGGCTGAGCGCGGCCGACGCTCACGGGCTGGCGTTCGGGAAGAACACGGGCTCGCCGCCGATGCGGTAGCTCGCGATCGCGGCCTGTCCGGCCGGCGACACCAGCCAGTCGGCGAAGGCCTGCGCGAGGTCCTTTCTGACGTGCGGGTGCTTCGCCGGGTTGACGACGATGACGCCGTACGGGTTCAGCAGCCGCCGGTCGCCTTCGACGAGGATCGCGAGGTCGGCACGGTTGCGGAAGTTCAGCCAGGTGCCGCGGTCGGCCAGCACGTAGGCGCTGCTCGACGCGGCGATGTTCAGCGCCGGTCCCATCCCGCAGCCGCATTCCCGGTAGCCGGCGGGCTTCCTCGCGTCGAGGTCGACGCCGGCGGCCTGCCAGTAGCGCCGCTCGGCCGCGTGCGTGCCGCTGCGGTCACCCCGCGAGACGAACGGCGCGCCCGCTGCCGCAACGCGCGCCAGCG
This sequence comes from Calidifontimicrobium sp. SYSU G02091, assembly GCF_022631395.1. Lineage (NCBI taxonomy): Bacteria > Pseudomonadati > Pseudomonadota > Betaproteobacteria > Burkholderiales > Sphaerotilaceae > Azohydromonas > Calidifontimicrobium sp. SYSU G02091. Next base: position 36,340 of record NZ_JALBGB010000004.1, on the reverse strand, counting down.
CCGCCGCGACGTCGCCGCCGCGCGCGCCGGCCGGATCGGCCTTCGGGCCGACGAGCATGAAGTCGTTGAACATCACCGCCCGACGCGGCAGGCCGTGGCCTTCGGCGACGAAGCGCTCCTCGGCCTCGACGTCGTGCACGAGCACCGCGTCGGCGTCGCCGCGGCGTGCAACGTCGAGTGCCTGTCCGGTGCCGAGTGCGACGACGCGCACGCCGATGCCGGTGGCGCGCGTGAACTGCGGCAGCAGGTGCGCGAACAGCCCCGACTGCTCGGTCGACGTCGTCGACGCGAGCACGATGAAGCGCGGCTGGGCACCGGCGTGCAGCGCCATGGCTGCGAGTGCGGCGAGCAGCGCGCGTCGAACCCCACGACTGCAACTCACGGCAACTCGCCCTGCAGGAACAGCGCCGCCTCGTCGGGCAGCGGGTCGTCGAAGAAACCGGCGGTGGGCCGGTCGACGACGAGCCGCCCCTGCTCGAGGTAGATCACGCGGCTGGCCAGCCGCCGGACCTGGCCGAGGTGGTGGCTGCTCATCACCACCGTCATGCCTTCGGCGGCGAACTCGGCCACCAGCGCCTCGATGTCGCGCCGGGCGTGCGGGTCCAGGCTCGCGGTGGGTTCGTCGAGGAACAGCACCTGCGGGCGCACCGCCCACGCGCGCGCGAGCGCGACGCGCTGCTGCTGGCCGCCCGAGAGCACGCGCGCCGGGCGGTCGGCCTCGGCGCGCAGCCCGACGCGCGCGAGCGCCGCCAGCGCGCGCTCGCGCCGCTCGCCGCCGCGCACGCCGACCAGCCACAGCGCGAGCTCGACGTTGCGGCGTACCGACAGGCGCAGCAGGAACGGGCGCTGGAACAGCATCGCCTGCCGAGGCTCGTGGCCGTCGGCGCCGCGCGCGGTGCGGCGCACGCCGCTGGCCAGGTGCGGCTGCAGCTGGCCGTGCAGCAGCCGCAGCAGCGTCGTCTTGCCGCTGCCGTTGGCGCCCACCAGCGCGATGCGCTCGCCGGCACGCACCGCCAGCGTCACGTCGTGCAGCGCGACGCGCGTGCCGAAGCGCACCGTCGCGTGCTCGAGCTCAATCAGCGGTGCGCCCGTCATGCGGCCCGCCCTTCCTGCGCGAGCTGCACGCGCCGCACGCCGGCGATGCCGAGGTTGACGAGTGCGACGACCCCCAGCAGCACCAGCCCGAGCGCCAGCGCCAGCGGCAAGTCACCCTTGCTCGTCTCGAGCGCGATCGTCGTCGTCATCACGCGCGTGACGCCGGCGATGTTGCCGCCGACGATCATCACCGCGCCGACCTCGCTGATCGCGCGCCCGAACGCGGTGAGCACGATCGTCAGCAGCGCCGCGCGCTCGTGCACCAGCAGCAGCGCCGCGCTCGCGAACGGTCCGGCGCCCATCGAGCGCAGCTGCTCGCCGTTGCCGCGCATCGCGTCGGCCACCAGCTGGCGCGCCAGCGCCGCCACCAGCGGCAGCACGAGGATCGTCTGCGCGATGACCATCGCGGTCGGTGTGAACAGAAGCCCGAGCGAACCGAGTGGCCCCGCACGCGACAGCAGCAGGTACACCGTCAGCCCCACCACCACCGGCGGCAGCGCGAGCAGCGTATTCAGCGCGAGCACGACCGCGCGCTGGCCGGGGAAGCGCGCCACCGCGAGCCACGCGCCGGCGACCAGCCCGATCGCCGCACCAAGCAGGCTGGCCGCACCGCTGACCTGCAGCGACAGCACGACGATCTCGCGCAGCGACTCGTCGGCGCCGGCGATCAGCGCCGCTGCGGTGCGCAGGCTGTCGGTGAAGGCACTCAAGAACCGGGACGCGAGTCGTGGCGCAAGGCGCGCATTCTGGCCACGGCGCGCGCGCGCCGCGATATGTCGGCCGCTGCATAGGGGCCGCACCGCAGGCGCGACGCGCTACAGCGCGCAGGAGCGGAAGCCGCAGAAGCCCTGGTCGCGCGCCGGGTCGGCGAAGCGGCGCGCCTTCGGATGGCGCAGCGCCGGCGCGGTGAGCCACGACGCGCCGCGCAGCACGGCCTGCGCGGCCGCCGGTTGCGGCCGCGCCAGCGCGCCCGGCGCGTAGCCGGGGTACGGCTGCGCGCGGTCGGCGACCCACTCCCACACGTCGCCCCACGCAAAGCCGCGCGACGCGGCCGCGCACGCCGCATGCTCCCACTCGGCCTCGGTCGGCAGCCGGCGCCCGGCCCAGCGGCACCAGGCCTGCGCCTCGTGGAAGGTCACGTGGCGCACCGGCTGCGTGGCCGCGGCGTGCACGACGCGCCCGCGGTCGCGCAGCAGCACGCCGCGGCGTATCTGCTCGACGTAGCGCGGCAGGCGCGGGCCGTGCTCGTGCACGTGCGCGTGCAGCCAGGCCCAGCCGGCGTCGCTCCACCAGCGCCGCTCGTCGTAGCCGCCGTCGTCGACGAACTCGGCGTACTGCGCCCAGCTCACCGGCTGCGCGTCGATCTCGGTGGCGGGCAGCGCCACATCGTGCGCCCACTTCTCGAGCTCGGGCACGAAGCCGCCGCGGCCGCTGCCCAGCGTCCAGCGCCGCGCCGGCAGCGCGACCGCTGCGCGCGCCGCGCGCTGTGGCGGCTCGGGCCACAGCTCGCCGAGCACGGCAGGCGTCAGGTCGAGCGCCTGCGCGAGCTCGGCAAAGGCTTCGTCCAGCGTGTGCTCGTGCCACAGCGCGGCGCGGAACACGAACAGCGCGTCGTCGCCGTCGGGGGTCTGCGCGAGCAGGTCGAGCGTCGTCTCGAAGGTGGCCATCAGCCACGCGCGCAGCGCCTCGTCGAGCGGCAGGTCCATCGCCCAGCGCTCGGCGCGGGTGCTGGCCTGCGGGTGCCACCAGCGGTCGGCGTCGGGCTCGATCGACGCCAGCCGCAGCGACTGCGCGTCGGCAGCGTCACCGCGACCGCGCTGCACGTGGCGCGCGATCCACCACTCCTGGAACCAGCCGGCGTGGCCGGCCAGCCACGCCGGCGGACTGAAGCGGTCGACCTCGACGAGGCGCAACGCGCCGGCGTCCTCGAACGCCGCGAGCCACTGCAGCGTGCGGTTGCGCGCGCGCATCAGCGCGAGCGACAGCGCCTCCGCGCTGCCGTGGCGCAGCACGGTGACGGGGTCGTCGGCACCCGGGGCGGCCATCGGCGCAGCATAGCGACAACGCGCCCGGCGCCGGGCACTGTCGCGACGCCGACAGCCGCCGGCGAACGGGCGTGCTAAAACGCCGGCTGCCATCGCCGCGAGGAGACCGCATGGACCTGAACTTCACCGCCGAAGAGCAGGCCTTCCGCCAGGAAGTCCGGCAGTGGGTGCGCGAGAACCTGCCGCCCGACATCAGCCACAAGGTGCACCACGCGCTGCGCCTGACGCGCGACGACATGCAGCGCTGGGCCAAGATCCTCGGCAAGAAGGGCTGGCTCGGCTGGGGCTGGCCGAAGGAGTTCGGCGGCCCGGGGTGGAACGCGGTGCAGCGCCACCTGTTCGAGGAGGAATGCGCGCTCGCAGGGGCGCCGCGCGTCGTGCCGTTCGGGCCGGTGATGGTCGCGCCGGTCATCATGGCGTTCGGCACTCCCGAGCAGCAGAAGCGCTTCCTGCCCGGCATCGCCAGCGGCGAGGTCTGGTGGAGCCAGGGCTACAGCGAGCCGGGCGCGGGCAGCGACCTCGCGAGCCTGAAGACGCGCGCCGAGCGGCGCGGCGACAAGTACATCGTCAACGGCCAGAAGACGTGGACCACGCTCGGCCAGTACGGCGAGTGGATCTTCTGCCTCGTGCGCACGTCGACCGAGGGCAAGCCGCAGACGGGCATCAGCTTCCTGCTGATCGACATGAAGAGCCCGGGCATCACGGTCAAGCCGATCGTGCTGCTCGACGGCGAGCCCGAGGTCAACGAGGTGTTCTTCGACAACGTCGAGGTCCCGGTCGAGAACCTCGTCGGCGAGGAGAACAAGGGCTGGACCTACGCCAAGTACCTGCTCGCGCACGAGCGCACCAACATCGCCGACGTCAACCGTGCCAAGCGCGAACTCGAGCGCCTCAAGCGCATCGCGAAGGCCGAGGGGCTGTGGGACGACGTGCGCTTTCGCGACCAGGTCGCGCTGCTCGAAGTCGACATCGTCGCCCTCGAGATGCTGGTGCTGCGCGTGCTCAGCGCCGAGAAGAGCGGCAAGCAGAGCCTGGACATCGCCGGGCTGCTGAAGATCCGCGGCAGCGAGATCCAGCAGCGCTACACCGAGCTGATGATGCTCGCTGGCGGGCCGTACGCGGTGCCCTTCATCCGCGAGGCGATGGACGCCGGCTGGCAGGGCGACCACGCGCTCGGCGGCCTGTGGCCGGGCGGTGCGGCGCACTGCGCGCCATTGACGGCGATGTACTTCAACTACCGCAAGACGACGATCTACGGCGGCAGCAACGAGGTGCAGCGCAACATCGTCGCCCAGACCGTGCTCGGGAGCTGACCATGGACTTCGACTTCACCGACGAGCAGAACTCGCTGCGCGACGCGGTCGCGCGCTGGGTGCAGCGCGACTTCACGTTCGAGCGCCGCCACGCGCTGGCCAAGGCCGGCGGCTTCGCGCGCGACGTCTGGGCCGAGCTCGCCGGGCTCGGCCTGACGGGTCTCGCGGTCGACGAGGGCCACGGCGGCATGGGCTTCGGCCCGGTCGAAGCGATGGTCGTGATGGAGGAGCTCGGCCGCGGCCTCGTGCATGCACCGTACGCACAGGGCGCGCTGATGGCGCCGGCGCTGCTCGCGCACGCGCACGCCGACGTGAAGGCCCAGTGGCTGCCCAGGATCGCCGACGGCTCGGCGCTCGTCGTGCTCGCGCACCAGGAGCGCGGCGCGCGCTACCGGCTCGACCAGATCGGCACGCGCGCCGTCGCGGTCGGCGGCGGGTGGACGGTGTCGGGCACCAAGAGCGTCGTGCCCGCCGGCGACGAGGCCGACGCCTTCGTCGTGCCGGCGCACAGCGCCAGCGGCATCCACCTGTTCCTCGTGCCGAAGGACGCGCCGGGCGTGACGCTGCGCGGCTACCCGACGCAAGACGGCGCACGCGCCGCCGAGCTGACGCTGGCCGACACGCCGGCCGCGCTCGTGGCACACGACGGCGCCGCGATGCTCGAGCGCGCGGTCGACGTCGGCATCGCGGCGGCGTGCGCCGAAGGCGTCGGGCTGATGGACCGGCTGGTGGCCGTCACCGTCGAGTACATGAACACGCGCAGGCAGTTCGGCGTGCCGATCGCGAGCTTCCAGGCGCTGCGCCACCGCATCGCCGACGTCAAGATGCAGCTCGAGCTCGCGCGCTCGATGAGTTACTACGCGACGCTCAAGCTCGGCGAGGAGCCCCCCGCGCGCCGCCGCGCGCTGTCGCAGGCCAAGGTGCAGCTCGGGCAGAGCATGCGCTTCGTCGGCCAGCAGTGCATCCAGCTGCACGGCGGCATCGGCGTGACCGACGAGTACGTCGCGAGCCACTACTTCAAGCGGCTGACGGTGCTCGAGATGACGTTCGGCGACACGCTGCACCACCTCGGCGAGGTCAGTGCGCGCATGACCGACACCGCCGGCGTCTTCGCCTGAGCGCCGCGGCCCCCGGGCCGACCCCCGGTGTGCGGCGCTGCGCGGCGCCGCACAATCGGTGCCCAGGCCGTGGCCTCGCGCGAGGCCGCCGCGCATCCCGATGACGTCGTCCGACCCCGCCCACGAACGCGTGCCGATCGACCAGCTGCGCGACCTGATCCAGCTCGGCGCGGTGCTGCCGTTTCGCCTGCTCGACGCCCAGGGGCGCCTGCTGCTCGGCGAGGGCCAGGTGGTGGCGACCGAGCGCCAGTTCGAGCAGCTGCACGAGCGCGGCGCGTGGGCCGAGCGTGAGCGCGTCGAGGCCGTGCGCGCGGCAAACGCGGCGCCGGCAGCCGCGCCGCCGACGCTGTTCCACCGCTGGGAGCGGCTGGTGTGGGACCTCGACGCGACGCTGCAGCGGCTGGCCGGCCAGCTGGCGGCGCCGCACGACGTCGTCGACCTGTGGCGCCGCGCGCAGGCGCTGCTCGACCGCGACCCCGACGTCGCGCTGTTCATGGCGGTGCGCCAGGACGACCGCCGCTTCGCGCTGTACGCACTGACGCACTCGCTGCACACGGCGTCGCTCGCGGCGCTGGCCGCGCGGCAGCTTGGCTGGGACGACGCGCGCGTGCAGTCGCTCGCGTGTGCGGCGCTGACGATGAACGTGGCCATCGTGCGCCTGCAGGCGCAGCTGGCCGAGCAGCGCGACCCGCCCAACCTGCGCCAGCGCGAGGCGATCGAGCGGCACCCGCTGGCCGGCGCCCAGCTGCTGCGCACGATCGGCGTGGCCGACGACGAGTGGCTCGCCGCCGTCGAGCAGCACCACGAGGAGCTCGGCGGCGGCGGATACCCGCGCAAGGTCGCGGCGCCGTGCGAGGCCGCGCAGCTGCTGCGGCTGGCCGACATGCTGATGGCCAAGCTCACGCCGCGCGCGCACCGGCCAGCGATGGCGCCGAGGCTGGCCACGCGCGACGTCTTCCTCGCCGACCCCGACAAGCGGCTGTCGACCGCGATCGTGCGCGTGCTCGGTGTCTACCCGCCGGGCAGCGTCGTGCAGCTCAAGACCGGCGAGACCGGCGTCGTGACGCGCCGCGCCAGCGGCGGCCAGGGGCCGTGGGTGCGCGTGCTGGCCGGCGGCAGCGTCGGCCGCACTGTCGACACCTCGGCAGCGGCCGACGCGATCGTGCAGGGGGTGCCGATGCCCGCCGGCGTCGCGCGCGTGTACCCGGAGCAGGTCTACGGCCTGATCCTCGTCGAGTGAACGCCATGCGCGACGCGATCACCGACGTCGCCGGCATCCGGGTCGGCCACTTCACGCACCCGCAGCGCCCCACCGGCTGCACCGTCGTGCTGTGCGAGGCCGGCGCGACCTGCGGGGTCGACGTGCGCGGCGCCGCGCCCGGCACGCGCGAGACCGACCTGCTGCGCCCCGAGAACCTCGTCGAGCAGGTGCACGCCGTGCTGCTGGCCGGCGGCAGCGCGTACGGTCTGGACGCCGCCAGCGGCGTGATGCGCTGGCTCGACGAGCGCGGCCACGGCTTCGTGCTCGGCACGGCGCGGGTGCCGATCGTGCCGGCGGCGGTGCTGTTCGACCTGTGGATCGGCGACGCGCGCATCCGCCCCGACGCGCAGGCCGGCTACGACGCGTGCCAGGCGGCCAGCACGCAGCCGCCGGCGCAGGGCAACGTCGGCGCGGGCGCCGGCGCCAGCGTCGGCAAGCTCTGGGGCATGGCGCGTGCGATGAAGGGCGGCATCGGCACGGCATCGGTCGCGGCCGGCGGCTTCACGGTCGGCGCGCTGGTGGCGGTCAACGCGATCGGCGACGTCGTCGACCCCGCCACCGGCGAGCCGGTGGCCGGCGCGCGCACCGCCGACGGCCGCCACCTGCTGCGCAGTGCCGACGCGCTGCGCCGCGGCGACTGGCCCGCGCCACCGCAGCCGGGGCTCGCGACGACGATCGGCGTCGTCGCCACCGACGCGGTGCTGACGAAGGCGCAGGCGCAGCGGCTGGCGACGATGGCGCACGACGGGCTGGCGCGCTGCATCCAGCCGTGCCACACGACGACCGACGGCGACACGCTGTTCGCGCTGGCCACCGGCGCCGCGGGCCGCAGCGCGCCGGTCGCGCTGCTCGGCGCGCTGGCCGCCGACGCCGTCGCGCAGGCCGTGCTCAACGCGGTGCGCCACGCCGTCGGGCTGCCGGGGCTGCCGGCCGAGCGCGACCTCGGCGGGCCGCTGTAGCGGCACCCGAAACGACGAAGGGCCCCGCAGGGCCCTTCACACGCAGGCGACCTGCGCTCAGTTCGTCTGCGACAGCTGCTCGAGGATCGCGGGGTTCTCGAGCGTCGAGGTGTCCTGCGTGATCGCCTCGCCGCGCGCGATGCTGCGCAGCAGCCGGCGCATGATCTTGCCCGAGCGGGTCTTCGGCAGGTTGTCGCCGAAGCGGATGTCCTTCGGCTTGGCGATCGGGCCGATCTCCTTGGCCACCCAGTTGCGCAGCTCGTTGGCGATCTTCTTCGCTTCCTCGCCGGTCGGGCGCGGGCGCTTGAGCACGACGAAGGCGCAGATCGCTTCGCCGGTGGTCTCGTCGGGGCGGCCGACGACGGCCGCTTCGGCGACCAGATCGGTGCAGCTGACCAGCGCCGACTCGATCTCCATCGTGCCCATGCGGTGGCCGGACACGTTCAGCACGTCGTCGATGCGGCCGGTGATCGTGAAGTAGCCGGTGTCCTTGTCGCGGATCGCGCCGTCGCCGGCCAGGTAGTACTGGCCCTTGAAGTCGTCGGGGTAGTAGCTCTTCTTGAAGCGCTCGGGGTCGCCCCAGATCGTGCGGATCATGCTCGGCCACGGCTTGCGGATCACGAGGATGCCGCCCTGCCCGTTGGGCACCTCCTTGCCGGTCTCGTCGACCACCGCGGCGTCGATGCCCGGGAACGGCAGCGTGCACGAGCCCGGCACCAGCGGCGTGGCGCCCGGCAGCGGCGTGATCATGTGGCCGCCGGTCTCGGTCTGCCAGAACGTGTCGACGATCGGGCAGCGCCCGCCGCCGACGTTGGCGTGGTACCACTCCCACGCCGCCGGGTTGATCGGCTCGCCGACCGAGCCGAGGATGCGCAGGCTCGACAGGTCGTAGCGCTTCGGGTGCACGGCCTCGTTGGCCTCGGCGGCCTTGATCAGCGAGCGGATCGCCGTGGGCGCGGTGTAGAAGATCGTGACCTTGTGGTCCTGGATCATCTTCCAGAAGCGGCCGGCGTCCGGGTACGTCGGCACGCCTTCGAAGACGATCTCGGTGCCGCCGAGCGCCAGCGGCCCGTAGGTGATGTAGGTGTGGCCGGTCACCCAGCCGATGTCGGCGGTGCACCAGAAGATGTCGTGGGGCTTGAGGTCGAAGGTCCACTTCGTCGTCAGCGCCGCGTGCACGAGGTAGCCGCCGGTCGAGTGCTGCACGCCCTTGGGCTTGCCGGTCGACCCCGACGTGTAGAGCAGGAACAACGGGTGCTCGGCCTCGACCCACTCGGGCTCGCACTGGTCGCTCGCGTTGGCCAGCTCGTCGTGCAGCCACAGGTCGCGGCCGTCCTTCCACGCGATCGCGCCGCCGGTGCGCCTGTAGACGATCACGTGGCGGATCGTCTCGCAGCCGCCCATGCCCAGCGCCTCGTCGACGATGGCCTTCAGCGGCAGCGCCTTGCCGCCGCGCTTCTGCTCGTCGGCGGTGATCACCATCACCGCGCCGGCGTCCTGGATGCGGTCGCGCAGGCTCTGCGCCGAGAAGCCGCCGAAGACGACCGAGTGCGTCGCGCCGATGCGCGCGCAGGCCTGCATCGCGGCCACACCCTCGACCGACATCGGCATGTAGATCACGACGCGGTCGCCCTTCTTGACACCGCGCGCCTTCAGCGCGTTGGCGAAGCGGCTGACCAGCGCGAGCAGCTCGCGGTACGTGACCTTCGTGACCTCGCCGCCGTCGGCCTCGAAGATGATCGCGACCTTGTCGCCGAGGCCGCGCTCGACGTTGCGGTCGAGGCAGTTGTACGACGCGTTGAGCGTGCCGTCGGCGAACCACTTGAAGAACGGGCGGTTGCTCTCGTCGAGCACCTGCGTGAACGGCTTCTTCCAGCTGATCAGTTCACGGGCCAGACCCGCCCAGTAGCCCTCGTAGTCGGCCTCAGCCTGCTGGACCAGCTTTCGGTAGCCGTCCATGCCGCTGACATAGGCGGCCTTCACGAGGTCCGCAGGCGGTTCGTAGAGCTTGGTGGTGCTGTCGCTCATCGTTGTCTCCCGGGTTGCCGAATCCGTGTCCGAATGCGTGTCGCGTTGGCGACGACTGGCGCGAAATGTCACCGCCAGCGCTGACGAAGTCCTTACTCTAAGGCCCGCCGCGGGGCCTGCGCATCGGGGAAGGACCGCGGCGCGCCAGCCGGTTCCCCCGGCTGCCGCGGCCGCGGCGCCGCGCCGGCACAATCGCGCCGCGTCACCGCCCCTGCATCCCCCTACCACCCTGCCTGCCGTGGACACCGCCGCCCCGCCCCCGCTGCGCCACCGCGTCGCCGCGTTCCTCGACCGCCGCGCGGTGCAGCACACGATCCTCGCGCTGATCATCGCGAATGCCGTCGTGCTCGGCCTGGAGACCTCGGCGACGGTGACGGTGGCCTGGGGCGACGTGCTGTCGGCGCTCGACCGCGCGATGCTCGCCGTCTTCGTCGCCGAGATCGCCGCGCGCGTGTATGCGCACCGGGCGGCCTTCTTCCGCGACCCGTGGAGCGTGTTCGACTTCGCCGTCGTCGCGATCGCGCTGGTGCCGGCCAGCGGCCCGTTCGCGGTGCTGCGCGCGCTGCGCGTGCTGCGCGTGCTGCGTGTGCTGACGATCGTGCCGTCGATGCGCCGCGTCGTCGGCGGGCTGCTGGCGGCCATCCCCGGACTCGGCTCGATCGCCGCGGTGCTCGGGCTGATCTTCTACGTGTTCGGTGTCATCGCGACCAAGCTCTTCGGCGCGTCGTTCCCCGACTGGTTCGGCACGCTCGGGCGCTCGCTGTACACGCTGTTCCAGGTGATGACGCTCGAGAGCTGGTCGATGGGCATCTCGCGCCCGGTGATGGAGACCTACCCGTACGCGTGGCTGTTCTTCATCCCGTTCATCCTGGTGGCGACGTTCACGATGCTGAACCTGTTCATCGGCATCATCGTCAGCGCGATGCAGAACTTCACCGAGGACGAGAAGGCGACGACCGTCGCGGCGGTCGACCGGGCACGCGAGCACATCGAGGCCGACCTGCATGCCGAAGTGCGTGCGCTGCGCGCCGAGATCGCGGAACTCCGGACCCTACTGCAGGATCAAGCGACGTCGGGTTCGGGGAGGTCCGGTTGATCCACATCCTGATGTTCGTCGGTGGCCTGGTCGCGCTCGTCGCGGGCGCGCAGGCGCTCGTGCACGGCGCGTCCCGGCTCGCGCTCGCGCTCGGCATCTCGCCGCTCGTCGTCGGGCTGACGATCGTCGCGTTCGGCACCAGCGCGCCCGAGATGGCCGTCTCGGTCGGCGCCGTGCTCGGCGGCACGACGGACCTCGCGCTCGGCAACGCGGTGGGCAGCAACACGTTCAACGTGCTGTTCATCCTCGGGCTGGCGGCGCTGATCACGCCGCTGGCGGTGCACGTGCAGGTGATCCGCCAGGAGGCGCCGATCATGATCGGCGGTGCGGTGCTGCTGCTCGTGCTCGCGCTCGACGGCACCCTCGGTCTGTTCGACAGCGCCTTGCTGTTCGCGCTGCTGATGGCCTACACCGTGTTCCTGATCCGCCAGTCGCGCGCCGAGGGCGCGACGCGCACCGACGACTACGCCGCCGAGCTGAAGCCGGCCGCCGCCGGCTGGGACGCCCGGCCATCGGTGCAGGTGGCGCTGGTCGTCGTCGGGCTGGCGCTGCTGGTCGGCGGCTCGCAGGCGCTCGTCTCGGCCGCCGTCGTGTTCGCCAAGGCGCTGGGCGTCAGCGACACCGTCGTCGGGCTGACGATCGTCGCCGCCGGCACCTCGCTGCCCGAGGTCGCCGCGTCGACGCTGGCGGCGATCAAGGGCGAACGCGACATCGCGGTGGGCAACGTCGTCGGCAGCTGCGTGTTCAACATCTTCGGCGTCATCGGGCTGGCCGGGCTGGCGGCCGGGTTTGCCGGCTTCGGCGGCCTCGCCGTGCCCGACGCGGTGCGCCACTTCGACCTGTGGGTCATGCTCGCGGCGCTCGTCGCGTGCCTGCCGGTGTTCCTGTCGGGGCGCGAGATCGCGCGCTGGGAGGGCGCGCTGTTCCTCGGCTACTACGCCGCCTACACCGCCTACCTCGTGCTCGCGGCGCAGCACCACGCGGCGCTGGGCGCGTTCTCGAACGTGATGCTCGGCTTCGCGATCCCGCTGACGATCGTCACGCTGGTGGTCGCGATGTTCCGCCCGGCGAAGGCCGCCTGAGCGATGGCCGGCACCGCGACCCTCGCCCTGCCCGGTACCGCGATGAGCGTGCCGGCGCGGCTCGCCTTCGCGCTCGTGCCGGCGTCGGCGCTCGCGCTGCTGCTGTGGCTGCTCGCCACGTTCGACCTGCCGATCGTGTGGCAGGCGGCGTGGGTGCCGGCACTGGGCATCGCCTTCGCGCTGCACGTCGACGGGCTGGCGGTGCTGATGCTGCTGATGATCACCGGCGTCGGCACCGCGGTGTTCGTCTACGCCGGCGGCTACCTCGCCGGCCACCCGCAGCAGCGGCGGCTGTACGTGCTGCTGACGCTGTTCATGGTCGCGATGATCGGCTGCGTCACGGCCGACCACCTGATCGTGCTGTTCCTGTTCTGGGAAGCCACCAGCCTGATCTCGTTCCTGCTCGTCGGCTTCGACCACGAGAAGCCCGACAGCCGCAAGTCGGCGCAGCAGGCGCTGATGGTCACCGGCACCGGCGGGCTCGCGCTGCTGGCCGGCTTCATCGTGCTCGCGCAGGCCGCGGGCACGGCGTCGATCCGCGAGATCGTCGCGTGGCTGCCCACGGCGCAGGCGACGCCGGCGCTGACCGCCGCGCTGCTGCTGATCCTGGTCGGCGCGTTCACGAAGAGCGCGCAGTTCCCGTTCCACTTCTGGCTGCCCAACGCGATGTCGGCGCCGACGCCGGTGTCGGCCTACCTGCACTCGGCGACGATGGTCAAGCTGGGCGTGTACCTGCTCGCGCGTCTGGACCCCGGCTTCGGCGACTGGGACCTGTGGGAACTGCTGCTCAAGGCCGCCGGCTCGATCACCGCGGCGTGGGGCATGGTGCTCGCGCTGCGCGAGCGCGACTTGAAGCGCATCCTCGCGTGGTCGACGGTCGCCACGCTCGGCACGCTCGTCATGCTGGTCGGCCTGAAGGGCGACGGCGCGACGGTCGCGGTGGGCGCGCTGCTGCTGGCGCATGCGCTGTACAAGGCGCCGCTGTTCTTCGTCGCCGGCAACGTCGACCACGGCACCGGCACGCGCGTGATCGACCGCCTGGGCAACCTGCGCCACGCGATGCCGTTCACCGCCGCCGCCGCGCTGCTGGCCGGTGCGTCGATGGCCGGCATGCCACTGTCGTTCGGCTACGTCGCGAAGGACATCATCCTCGAGGCCAAGAGCGCCGGCGACGTGTTCGCGTTCGCAAAGGCCGCCAACACCGTGTTCGGCGCGATCGCGGTCGCAGTGGCCGGCGTCGCGGCGATCCGCGTGTTCTGGCGCCACCCCGGCACCAACGAGACGCCCGACGCGCACGAGGGCGGCCCGGCGCTCGTGATCCCGCCGCTGGCGCTGGCGCTGGTGGGCATCGTGCTGGGGATCTTCCCGTTCGTCGTGCAGGACCTGATCGCGCAGGCGTCGCTGTCGATGACGCCGTCGACCGAGGCGCTGGCCGTGAGCCTGTCGCTGCAGATCGGTCCGGCTCTAACGTCACTGGCGGTGACGCTGGCGATCGGCGCCGCCGTCTACGCGTTCTGGGACCCGCTGCACCGCCTGTTCGAGGCTGCGGCGCAGCGCATCGGCCGCATCGGCATGGCCTCGCTGTACGAGCGCTCGCTGCTGTGGATCCCGCGCGTGGCCGCGGCCGCCACGCGCGCACTGCAGGACGGGCGCCTGCCCACCTACACGGGCCTCGTCGTCGCCAGCGTCACGCTGGCGATGGCGGCGGCGCTGGTGGCCGGCGCGGGCGCGCTCGCGTGGCCCGCGTTCGAGGCGCCGAGCCTCGGCGTCGGCGCCGCGGTCGTGCTGATCGTGCTCGGCGCGCTGTTCGCCGCCGTGCTGCGCGACCGGCTCACGCTGCTGCTGGCCACCGGGCTCGTGGGCTACGGCAGCGCGGTGCTGTTCCTCTACACCGGCGCGCCCGACGTCGCGTTCACGCAGTTCACCGTCGAAACCGTGTTCGTGATCGTCGTCGCGGCGGTGCTGCTCAAGCTGAAAAGGCTCGGCCGCGCGGCGAGCCTGGCCGAACCGCGCGTGCGACCGCTGGCGCTGGCGGTGGCCGCCGGTTTCGCGAGCGTCGTCACCGCGCTGCTGCTGGTGGCCGCCGCCGGCCCGTTCGACGCGACGCTGTCGCGCTTCTTCGCCCAGGCCAGCGTGCCCGAGGCCTTCGGGCGCAACGTCGTCAACGTGATCCTCGTCGACTTCCGCGCGCTCGACACGCTGGGCGAAATCACCGTCGTGATGCTGTCGCTGCTGGCCGCGCTGCCGCTGCTGCAGGCGCTGCGCCGGCGCACGCAGGGAGACACGCCGTGAACCGCCGGCTCGTGATCCTCGAGGCCGCCGCCGGGCCGCTGTACGGGCTGATCCTGGCTGCGTCGGTGTGGGTGCTGCTGCGCGGCCACAACGAGCCCGGTGGCGGCTTCATCGGCGGGCTGGTCGCCGCCAGCGCGTCGATCCTGTGGGCCGTGGCGCACGGCAGCGAGGCCGCGGCGAAGCGGCTGCCCTCGGGCTCGCCGGTGACGCTGGCGGCGGTCGGCGTCGGGCTGGCCGCGCTGTCGGGGCTGCCGGCGCTCGTCGTCGGCGACGCCTTCCTGACCCACTGGTGGGGCACGCTGCCGCTGGTGGGCGTCAAGGTGTCGACGGTGCTGGTGTTCGACCTCGGCGTGTACCTGTGCGTGTGGGGTGCGCTCGCCGGCTACGCGCTGGCGCTGCTGGCGATCGACGACGACGAACTGGCGGCGGACGAGCCGGAGGCGCCGCGATGATCTGGGCCTTCGCGCTCGTCGTGTGGGTCACCGTGACGGCGGGCCTGTACCTCGCGATGTCGCGCGACGTGCTGCGCGTCGTGCTCGGGCTGGCGGTGCTGGGCAGCGGCGTCAACCTGCTGCTGTTCGCGTCGGGCCGCGTCGGCTCGGCGCTGCCGGCCGTCGTGCCGCTGGGCGGCGAGGTGCTGTCCCTTGAGGCCGCCAACCCGCTGCCGCAGGCGCTGGTGCTCACCGCGATCGTGATCGGCTTCGCGCTGGTGTGCTTCAGCCTCGTGCTGGTGCTGCGCCTGATCCGCGACGCCGGCACCGACGACGCGCTCGAACTGCGCCACGCCGAGCCGCACCCGACCGACCCGGTCAAGCCGCCGCTGCCGGCGCCGGGCACCGAGCCCGAGGTCGAGCCCGCCACGGCCGAGGCGATGGGGGCGGACCGGCCATGAGCGCACTCGTGGTGACCCCGGTGCTGGTGCCACTCGCGACCGTCGTCGCGACGACGCTCGCGAGCCGCCGGCCCGCCGCGCAGCAGGCGCTGAGCTTCACCGGCGTCGTGGTGTTCCTCGCCTGCGCGATCGCGCTCGTCGCGCTGGCCGGCGCCGACCGCCCGGCCGACGCCGCGTTCGGCGGCTGGGCCGCGCCGTACGGCATCCAGTTCCACGTCGACCGCACCGGTGCCGCGCTGGTGCTGATCACCGCGCTGATGGGCGCGGCGTCGCTGCTGTTCCTGGCCAGCGACGCCGACACGCAGCCGCGCCACCCGCTGCTGCTGCCGTTGGTGCACGGCGTGCTGGCCGGGGTCGGCGGCGCGTTCGCGACGGCGGATCTGTTCAACCTCTACGTGTGGTTCGAGGTGATGCTGATCTGCGCGCTGGGCCTGTTCGCGATCGGCGCGCGGCTCGACCAGCTCGACGCCACCTTCAAGTACCTGGCGCTGAACCTGTTCGGCACGATGCTGCTGCTCGCCGCGGTGGGCGCCGTGTATGCCGCCACCGGGCACCTGAACTACGGCGCGCTCGCGCAGGCCGCCGACACGCTGACGCCGGCACTGGCCACCGCGGTGCTGGCGACGCTGACGCTGGCCTTCCTCGTCAAGGCCGGCGCGTTCCCGCTCTTTGCGTGGCTGCCGGCGAGCTACCACACGCTGCCGGCGCCGGTGCTGGCGCTGTTCGCCGGGCTGCTGACCAAGGTCGGCGTCTACGCGGTGCTGCGCACGCTGGGCGACGTGTTCGCGCCGGCGCCGGCGCTGCTGTACGAAGTGCTCGGCTGGATCGCCGCTGCGACGATGCTGTTCGGCGTGCTCGGCGCGGCCTACCACTGGGACATGCGGCGCATCCTGGCCTTCCACATCGTCAGCCAGATCGGCTACATCCTGCTCGGCATCGCGCTGGCCAGCGAGGCCGGCAACGCGGCGACGCTGTTCTACACGGTGCACCACATCGTCGTGAAGGCCAACCTGTTCCTGATCGCCGCCATCGTCTGGCGCCTGACAGGCAGCTACGACCTGCGCCGCGTCGGCGGCCTGTACGCGCTGCGCCCCGGGCTCGCGGTGCTGTTCCTGATCCCGGCGCTGTCGCTGGTGGGCATCCCGCCGCTGTCGGGCTTCTGGGCCAAGCTGCTCGTGCTGCAGGAGGCCATCGCACAGGGCCGCGTCGTGTGGACCGTCATCGCGCTGCTGGTCAGCGTGCTGACGCTGTACTCGATGATGAAGATCTGGATGGAGGCGTTCTGGAAGCCGCACCCCGACAAGACCTGGCGCGCGCCGCGCCACGTGCGCCTGGCGCCCGCGTGGGCTGCGACGGTGGGCCTGGCCGCCGTCACGGTGTCGATCAGCCTGAACCCGCAGCCGCTGGTGGCCTACGCGCAGGCCGCCGCGGCCACGCTGGGAGCACGCTGAGATGAAAAAGCCCATCGCCGCCCTCGTGCTGCTGCTGCGCTTCCTGCGCGCCGTCGTCGTCTCGGGCCTGCAGACGGTGCGCGTGATCCTGGCCAGCGGCCGGCCCGGCGGCACGCCGCCGCCGGTGGCGCTGCTGCGCGTGGGCTTCGCGCCGATGAGCGCGCAAGGCGCCGCGCTGCTGGGCTGCATGGTGTCGCTGACGCCGGGCACGACGACGATCGACATCGACATGGACCGGCGCGAGCTGCTGCTGCACGTGCTCGACGCGTCGGACACCGACGCGCTGGTGCAGGGCATCCGCCGCGAATTCGAGCCCGGGCTGGTGGCGCTGTTCGGCACGCCGGCGGCGGAGGCACGGCGATAATGGCGGTGGCCGTGGGCCTGCTCGTCGTGCTGGCGCTCGCCGCGTCGGTGCTGGCCACCGTGCGCATCGTCGCCGGGCCGACGAACGCCGACCGCGTCGTGGCGCTCGACATCTTCCTGGCCGCCGGCATCGCGCTGGCGATCGCCGCGTCGCTGGCCACCGGGCGCACCGTGTTCCTCGACGTCGCGATCGGGCTGGCGCTGGTCGGCTTCGTCGCGACGATCGGCTGGGCGCGCCTCGTCGAGCGCGCGCCGCGGCGCGACGCACCCACGACGCACGAGGAGGCCCCGCGATGAGCGTGCTCGCCGCCGTGCTGATCGCCGCTGGCGCGCTGCTGCTCGTGATCGCCGCCTGGGGCGTGATCACGCTGCCCGACGCGCTGGCGCGTCAGCACGCCGCCACCAAGGCCGGCACGCTGGCGCTGGCCCTGGTCTGCGCGGGCGCCGCCGCCGCCGTGCCGCAGGCCGACTGGGCCTGGCGCCTGGCGCTGATCGTCGGCTTCCTGCTCGCGACGCTGCCGGTGGCGTCGCACCTGCTCGCACGCGCAGCGGTGCGCGAGGCGGCGCTGGAAGAGCAGGTGGCGCGCGCACCGCGCGTGGGCGATGCAGCCGACGTCACGCGCGCCGCCGAGTGACGGTGCCCAGAACGAAACGGGAGGAATCGCGATGCGCTATGTCTACCTGGCGATCGTCGTGCTGGCGTTGGCTGCGCTCGTCACGTTCAAGCTGCAGAACCTTCAGTCGGTGACGATCACCTTCCTCACCGCCTCGCTGACGTTGCCCGCGTCGGTGCTCGTGGCCGTCGTCTACGTCCTCGGCATGCTCACCGGCGGTTCGCTGCTGGCGCTGCTGCGCGGCGCGGTCCGCAAGGCGTCGCAACAGGCGCCTGCGGATGCCGATGCAGCGCCCAAGCCCTAGGACGGTGCCCACCGTCTCGGCCGGCAAGACGCCCGCTGAATGACGGCCGCCGATCTGGCGGCGCCCGGGGGTGCCTTCGCGCGCAGGCAAGGCGGCACGTTGCGCGCCGTGGTGCTGGCGCGAGCTTTCAGGGATGCGGCTGCCCCGGCGGCACCGCCGCCTTCGACGGTGCGCGCAGGTGCAGCGCGGCCTTGGCCATCAGGTTGGCCGACACCGGCGCGGTGATGAACAGGAACAGCGTGATCAGCAGCTCGTGCAGGCCGTGGTTGCCCTGCGACCAGTTGGCCGCCATGCTCGCGATGAGCACGCCTCCCACGCCGAGCGTCGTTGCCTTGGTCGGCGCGTGCAGGCGCATGTAGAAGTCCGCAAAGCGCAGCATGCCGACGGCGCCGACGAGCGCGAAGACGCCGCCCACCACCAGCATCGCCGCGATCGCCACGGCCCAGGCCCAATGCAGTTGCTCGATCATCGCCGGCCCTCCCTCACTCGATGACGTCGCCGCGGCTCAGGTAGCGCGACAGCGCCACCGTCGACACGAAGCCCAGCAGCGCGATCAGCAGCGCCGCCTCGAAGAACAGCCCGGTGCCGAAGCGCACGCCGAACAGGATCACCAGCGCGACGACGTTGATGTACATCGTGTCCAGCGCCAGCACGCGGTCGGGCGCCTCGGGGCCACGCAGCAGGCGCACCGCGCTGACCAGCAGCGCGAGCCCGACGGTGACGAACGCGAAGTCCAGCGCCCAGGCGACGAGTTCGGTCGGCGTCATCCGAAGATCTCCATCAGCGGTCGTTCGTAGCGCTGCTTGATCTGCGCGGCCATCTCGGCCGGGTCGTCGCAGTCGAGCGCGTGCACGAGGATCTGGCCGTGCGCGTCGTCGACGACGCACGACACGGTGCCCGGCGTCGTCGTGATGATGGTGGCCAGCAGTGTGATCGCGGTGGGGTGCCGAGTGTCCAGCGGCACCGGCACCCAGGCCGGCCTCGGGTCCGACGCCGGGTTCAGCACGATGCGCGCGACCGTGACGTTGGACACCACGATGTCCCACAGCACGACGAACGTGAAGCGCAGCGCGGTGCCCAGCGCGCGCGGGTTCGCCGCCGGCCCGATGAAGCAGTGCGCGAGCCTGGGCACGACGAGGCCGAGCACGGCGGCGGCGATCAGGTCGGCCGGCTCGATGCTCTGGCGCAGCAGCAGCCACACCACCGCGAGCAGCACCGACAGCGCCGGGTGCGCGAGCCAGCCGCCGTCGTCCCGGGGGTCGTGGCGCGGCGTCATCGCGGGGTCTCCGGCGCCGGCGCGCCGCGGCGCGGCTCGAAGCGATAGGGCTTGGTGGTGTCCAGCGCCTCGCTGCCGAGCACGGCGCGCGCGTAGGCGGCGCGGTCGACGAGCTGCTGCGCGGCGGCGTCGGTGTAGCGCTGCAGCGGCGCGGCGAACACGCTCATCGCCACCGTGGCGCCGAACAGCGCCATCGTCGCGCCGACAAGCTTGGGGCTCGCTCCCGCCGGGCCGGCGGCCGGCAGCTCGGGGCGCACGTGCCAGAACAACACGCTGCCGGCGCGCGCCAGCCCCACCAGCGTTAGGAAGCCGACGCCGAGCACGACGACCCACACCGTGACCTGCCAGGCGTGCGCCGCCGAGGCCTCCAGGATCATCAGCTTGCCGATGAAGCCCGGCAGCGGCGGCAGCGCCGCGGCCGACGCGGCGGCCAGCAGCATCATCAGCCCGAGCAGCGTGGGCTGCGCGACCGGCGACGCCGGCTCGAGCCGGTCGGCCACGTCGCCGCGCTGCGCGGCCACCAGCTCGGCGAGCAGGAACAGCCCGGCCACCACCAGCGTGCTGTTGGCCATGTAGTACAGCGCCGCCGACCACGCCTGCGGCGTGAACAGGCCGAGTGCGGCGAGCACCGTGCCCACCGAGGCCACCGTCAGCCACGCGACGAGCCGCCCGAGCGTGCGCGCCGCCAGCGCGCCCAGCACGCCGACGACGCTGGTGGCCAGCGCCAGCGGCAGCAGCAGCGGCGCCACCGTGAGCGCCGAGTCGCCGGCCCCGGCGCCGAACACCACGCCGTGCACGCGCACGATGGCGTAGACGCCGACCTTGGTCATGATCGCGAACAGCGCCGCCACCGGCGCGCTGGCCGCCACATAGGTCGCCGGCAGCCACATCGCCAGCGGCATCAGCGCCGCCTTGAAGCCGAACACCACCAGCAGCAGCAGCGCCGCGGCCTGCACGACGACCGACTCGGGCGCCGTGACCTCGGGCACGCGCAGCGCGAGGTCGGCCAGGTTCAGCGTGCCCGTCTTCGCGTACAGCAGCGCGACGCCGATCAGGAACAGCGCCGACGCCGTCAGGTTCAGCACCACGTAGTGCACGCCGACGCGCATGCGCTCGGCACCCTGCCCGTGCAGCATCAGCACGTACGAGGCGATCAGCAGCACCTCGAAGAAGACGAACAGGTTGAACAGGTCGCCGGTGACGAAGGCGCCGCCCAGCCCCATCAGCTGGAACTGGAAGATGGCGTGGAAGTGGCGCCCGTGCGCGTCCCAGCCGCCGGTGGCGTACCACAGCACCGGCAGCGCGACGACGGCGGTGAGCAGCAGCATCAGCGCGCCGAGGCGGTCGATCACGAGCACGATGCCGTACGGCGCCGGCCAGTCGCCGACGCGGTAGGCGCGCACGTCGCCGCCCGCCGCCTCGACGGCCAGGCGCGCCGCGACGACGAGGAACAGCAGCGTCGACGCCAGCGCGATGCGCCGCGCCCACAGCAGCTTGTGGTGGCCGTGGCCGCCGTGCGCGTCGCCGCCGTGATCGCCGAGCAGCAGCAGCACGATGGCCGTCACCGACGGCAGCAGCACCGGCAGGATCGGCAGGTGGTCGGCGAACCAGCTCATCGGCCGCCCTCCTGGCCGTGCTGCGGGTCGGCCTGCGGGCGGTCGGGCTGCGCGTCGACGTGGTCGCTGCCGTTGTCGTGCCGGCTGCGCAGCGCGAGCTCGATCACGAAGCCGGTGGTCGCGAAGCCGATCACGATCGCGGTCAGCACCAGCGCCTGCGGCAGCGGGTCGGCGAAGGAAGCGGCCTCGGGCGAGAGGATCGGCGGCGCGCCGGCCCACAGGCGCCCCATCGCGAAGATGAACACGTTGACGGCGTAGCCGATCAGCGACAGGCCCAGCACGACCGGGAACGTGCGCCCGCGCAGCAGCAGGTAGATGCCCACCGCGACGACCCAGCCGATCCCGGTGGCGACCAGGAACTCCATCGTCATCGCGGCGCCCTCCCCGGCAGCGGCGGCTTCGGCGGTTCCTTGCTCGCGGCACCCAGCACCGACAGCATCAGCATCGTCGCGCCGACCACGGTGACGTAGACGCCGAGGTCGAACAGCGCCGCGCTGGCCAGCGGCAGTTCGCCCAGCAGCGGCACGTGCGGGTGGCCGTGCGCGCTGGTCATGAACGGCTTGCCGAAGAAGAACGCGCCCGCGCCGGTCAGCCATGCGATGCCCAGGCCCAGGCCGATCCAGCGCGTGAAGCGCCGCCCGCCCGCGGCGTGCAGCACCGCCTCGGCGCGCTCCTGGCCCTGCGCCATGTACTGCAGCACCAGCGCCACCGACGTCACCAGCCCGGCGATGAAGCCGCCGCCGGGCAGGTTGTGGCCGCGCCAGAAGATGAACGCGCTGACGACGAGCGCCATCGGCAGCACGACGCGCGCGGCCATGCGCAGCATCAGCGGCTCCTGGCCGTAGCTCCACGCGCGGCCGGCCGGGTCGTGGTCGGGGCGGCGCACACGGAAACCGTCGAGCAGCGCGAGCACGCCGACGCCGGCGATGCCCAGCACCGTGATCTCGCCGAACGTGTCGTAGCCTCGGAAGTCGACCAGGATCACGTTGACCATGTTGGCGCCGCCGCCGCCGGGCAGCGACTGGTCGAGGAAGTACCAGCTGATCGACTCGTGGTCGCGCGTGAGCATCAGCCACGTCAGCCACGCGATGCCGCCGCCGCCTGCTGCGGCCAGCCCGATGTCGCGCCAGCGCCGCGGCGCGCTCGACTCCTTCGGCGAGAACTGCGGCAGCAGCGCCAGCCCCATCAGCAGCATCACGGTCGAGACGACGTCGACCGACAGCTGCGTCATCGCGAGATCCGGCGCCGACAGCGCGACGAAGGCGAGCGACGCCACCAGCCCGACGCCACCGGTCAGCACGACGGCGACGTAGCGCTGGCGGTGCTGCACCAGCAGCAGTGCGCCGATGACCAACAGCAGACCCCACACGCCCACCGCGACGGGAGGTGCCGGCAGCAGCGCACGCGCGTGCGCGCCCAGCCCTTCGCCCGGCGCGGTCCAGAACGGCCACGCGGCGAAGACGACCGAGGTGGCCACCATCCACGCCGCGTAGCGCTGCAGCGAGCCGTTCTCGAGCGCGCGCGTGAAGCGACCGGCGGCGCCGAACATCGCGTCGACGGCGGCGATGAAGATCGCCTTGCCGCCGCGCCCGCTGGGCACGTAGCGGTGCAGCAGCCCGTCCTTCTGCAGCCCGAAATACATCGCCGCGCCGCCGGCCACCGCGATCGCGCTCATCGCCAGCGGCCAGTTCAGGCCGTGCCACAGCGCGAGGTGGAACTCGGGCGCCGGCGCGCCGAGCACGGCCGACGCGGTCACGCGCACCAGCGGCTCGGCGAGGAAGGGCATCAGGCCGACCGCGATGCACGCGGCCACCAGCAGCACGACGGGCGCCTTCATGCCCCACGGCGGCTCGTGCGGGTGCGCCACCGGCAGGTCGCGCGGCGGGCCGTTGAAGAAGGTGTCGTGCACGAGGCGCAGCGAGTACGCCATCGAGAACAGCCCGCCCGCGGTCGCGAGCACCGGCACCGCCCAGCCGAAGGAGCCCCACATCGCGGCGCCGTGCAGCGCCTCGCCCAGCATCATCTCCTTGCTGACGAAGCCGTTGAGGGGCGGCAAACCGGCCATCGCGGCGCCGGCGACGAGCACCAGCGTGCCCATCACCGGCATCATCGCCATCAGGCCGCCCAAGCGGCGCATGTCGCGCGTGTGCGTCTCGTGGTCGACGATGCCGGCGCTCATGAAGAGCGCCGCCTTGAAGCTCGCGTGGTTCAGGATGTGGAACACCGCGACCACCGCCGACATCGGCGAGCCCAGCCCGATCAGGAACGTGATCAGCCCGAGGTGGCTGACGGTGCTGTACGCGAGCAGGCCCTTGAGGTCGTGCTTGAAGGTCGCGACGAAGGCGGCGAAAACCATCGTCGCGAGGCCGACGCTGGCGACGATGCCCTCGAACAGCGCCGTGCCGCCGAGCACCGGGTACAGGCGCATCAGCATGAACAGCCCGGCCTTGACCATCGTCGCCGAGTGCAGGTAGGCCGACACCGGCGTCGGCGCGGCCATCGCCTCGGGCAGCCAGAAGTGGAACGGCAGCTGCGCGCTCTTCGTGAAGCAGCCGACCAGCATGAGCCCGAGCGCGACCGGGTACAGCGGGTGGGCCTGGATCTCGGCGCCGCGGCCGAGCATGCCCGACAGGTCGTAGGTGCCGGCGATCTGGCCGAGCACGACGATGCCGGCCAGCATCACCAGCCCGCCGCCGCCGGTGATCGCCAGCGCCATGCGCGCGCCGGTGCGGCTTTCCTCGCGGTCGCCCCAGTAGCCGATCAGCAGGAACGAGCTGATGCTCGTCAGCTCCCAGAACACCAGCAGCAGCAGCAGGTTGTCCGCGAGCACGATGCCCAGCATCGCGGCCATGAACAACATCAGCGTCGCGAAGAACTTGCCGGCCGGGTCGCCATCGGGCCCGGGGTGCAGGTAGTACGCGGCGTAGATGACGATCAGCAGCCCGATGCCGCTGATCAGCGACGCGAACATCCAGCCCAGCGCGTCGAGGCGGAAGTTCGCGTTCAGCCCGATCGCCGGCACCCACTCGGCGTGGTGCAGCAGCACCTCGCCCGCGAACACGCCGGGCGCGAGCGACATCAGCAGCGCGAACGCCGTCGCCGCGACGGCACCGGCGACGACGGCGGTCGCACGCCGGCGCGCCGGCGTCTCGACGCGGCCGACGGCATGGCACAGCACGGTGCCTGCGACCAGCGGCAGCAGGACGATCAGGGCGAGCAGGTTCATCGTGGGCACGCGGCAGGGCCGCGGTCCCTCACCGCCGCGCTCCCCCCGCAAAAGCCGCGCGATTGTAGGGACGCCGGCTGAGCGGCGACTTGCAGGCGGCGCGACGACAGCCTCGCCACAGGTGCGCTGGCTACACTTTCGGCGTTCCCGCACTGCCGAAGGCACCGTCATGCCCACCACGATCCGCCACGCCGACCTCGTCGACACCGTCGCCGCCGCGCTGCAGTACATCAGCTACTACCACCCGGCCGACTACATCGCGCACCTCGCGCGCGCCTACGAGCGCGAGCAGAGCCCCGCGGCGAAGGACGCGATCGCGCAGATCCTCACCAACAGCCGCATGTGTGCCGAGGGCCACCGCCCGATCTGCCAGGACACCGGCATCGTCAACGTGTTCCTGAAGATCGGCATGGACGTGCGCTTCGAGGGCTTCCCGGGCTCGATCGAGGACGCCGTCAATGAGGGCGTGCGCCGCGCCTACCTGCACCCCGACAACAAGCTGCGCGCCAGCGTGCTCGCCGACCCGATCTTCGAGCGCAAGAACACGAAGGACAACACGCCGGCGGTGATCCACATGACGGTCGTGCCCGGCGACAAGCTCGACGTGACGGTGGCGGCCAAGGGCGGCGGCAGCGAGAACAAGAGCAAGTTCAAGATGATGAACCCGAGCGACGACCTCGTCGCGTGGGTGCTCGAGACGGTGCCGACGATGGGCGCCGGCTGGTGCCCGCCGGGGATGCTCGGCATCGGCGTGGGCGGCACCGCCGAGAAGGCGATGCTGCTGGCCAAGGAAGCGCTGATGGAGCCGATCGACATGTATGAGCTGCTGCAGCGCGGGCCCGCGAACAAGCTCGAGGAGCTGCGCATCGAGCTGTACGAGAAGGTCAACGCGCTGGGCATCGGCGCGCAGGGCCTGGGAGGCCTGACCACCGTGCTCGACGTCAAGATCGCGACGTACCCGACGCACGCGGCGAGCAAGCCGGTGGCGATGATCCCGAACTGCGCGGCCACGCGCCACGCACACGTCGTGATGGACGGCTCGGGGCCGGCCTACCTCGAGCCGCCGAGCCTGGACCTGTGGCCCGACGTGCACTGGGCGCCCGACTACAACAAGAGCACGCGCGTCGACCTGAACACGCTCACGCGCGAGCAGGTCGCGAGCTGGAAGCCGGGGCAGACGCTGCTGCTGTCGGGCAAGATGCTCACCGGCCGCGATGCCGCGCACAAGCGCATCGTCGACATGCTCGCCCGCGGCGAGAAGCTGCCGGTGGACTTCACGAACCGGGTGATCTACTACGTCGGCCCGGTGGACCCGGTGCGTGACGAAGTCGTCGGCCCCGCCGGCCCGACGACGGCCACGCGGATGGACAAGTTCACCGAGACGATGCTCGCCAAGACGGGCCTGATCGCGATGATCGGCAAGGCCGAACGCGGCCCGGCGGCGATCGAGGCGATCCGCAAGCACCGCAGCGCCTACCTGATGGCCGTCGGCGGCGCCGCGTACCTCGTCGCGAAGGCGATCAAGGCGGCCAAAGTCGTCGGCTTCGAAGACCTCGGCATGGAGGCGATCTACGAGTTCGAGGTCAAGGACATGCCGGTCACGGTGGCCGTCGACAGCCAGGGCACGAGCGTGCACCAGACCGGCCCGCGCGAGTGGCAGGCGCGGATCGGCAAGATCCCGGTCACGGTCGCCTGAGGCCGGCAGGCGCGGTTGGAACTCGTCGCGCTGCTCAAGTCGCTGGCGCTGGTGCCGGTGACGCTGCTGCCGATCATCAACCCGCTGACGGCGGCGCCGGTGTTCGTCGCCACCGCGGGGCACAACCGCGCGGTCGCGAAGCGCCTGGCACGCCAGGTGGCGATCAACGCGTGGTTCGTGCTCGTCGCGTCGCTGCTGGTGGGCAACGTCGTGCTCGAGTTCTTCGGCATCTCGCTGCCGATCGTGCGCATCGGCGGCGGCCTGCTGGTGGCCGCCACCGCGTGGCGCATGCTGTCGAGCCAGGCCGGCGACGAGGTGCAGACCGCGACGGCCGAGAGCGCGAGCGCGCTGTCCGACGTCGAGGTGATGCGCCGCAGCTTCTTCCCGATCACGTTCCCGCTGACGACCGGGCCGGGCACGATCGCCGCGTCGATCGCGCTCGGCGCGCAGCTGCCCAGCGCCCCGGTGATGTGGGTGGCCGGTGCCGGCGTGGCCATCCTGGGCGCGGCGGTGACGGCGCTCGTGCTGTACCTCGTGTTCGCCAACTCGGCGCGCGTGCTCGGCAAGCTCGGGCCGATCGGCACGCTGGTGATGATGCGGCTGCTCGCGTTCATCCTGCTGTGCATCGGCATCCAGTTCATCTGGGACGGGTGGGCGCAGCTCAACGGCCTGGCCCGCTGAGCACGGCGCGCTGCCGCTCGACGGGCTGTAACGGTGCTACGCTGGCTTCATGGACGCTGACGACTTCCCCCTGCACCCGGGCCGCCGGGCCGGCACCGCCGCGCTGATCGCGCTCGTCGCCGCACTCGCCGGCTGCGCCGCCGGCCCCGCGGTGCGCACCACCGCACTGCCCGAGGCGAGCGCGTGCCGCAGCCTGGGCTGGATGCCGCCGCAGGCCAACGCGCCGGCCGCGACGATCGCCGACCAGAAGATCCGAAGCGCGATCCAGCGCACGCTCGACGCCGCCGGCCGCGCGCCGACCGCCGCGGCACCGGCGTGCTGGGTCACGTTCTCGACCTCGCGCAGCGGTGGTGCGTCGAGCGGCTCGGGAATGAGCGTCGGCGTCGGCGCCGGCGGCGTCTCGGGCGGGTCGGTCGGCGTTGGGCTCGGCGTCGGGTTCTCGATCCCGATTGCCGGCGGCCCGGTGCGCGACACGCGGCTGACGATCGACCTCGTCGATGCGCAGCGCCGCCAGCAGGTGTGGAGCGGCAGCGTCGACGACGCCTATGCGTCGGCGGCGCCGGCCGACGACGACATCGAGCGCGCGGTGCAGGCCATCCTGGCCAAGCTGCCGCCGGCGCGCTGATTCGCGACCGGCGTCAGGACGCCGGTCGCGCCAGCTGCGCGCCCGCGGGCAGGTGCAGCACGCGCTGCGGGAACGGGATCTCGATGCCCATCTCGCCGAGCGTGCGCAGGACCGCGAGGTTGACCTCGGAGCGCACGTTGGCCTGCCCGTTCTCGGGGTCGGCGATCCAGAAGAACAGCGTCAGCTCGAGGCCGTCGGCGGCGAAGTTGGTCAGCCGCACCGAAGGCGCCGGGTCGGCCAGCACGCGCGGCACCGCCCGCACGACGTCGGCGAGCCGCGCCATCACCGGCTCGACGTCGGTGCCGTACGGCACCTGCACGACGGTGTTGAGCAGCACGTTGCGGTCGGCCAGCGACAGGTTCTCGATGCGCGACGTGATCAGCATCTCGTTGGGCACGATCGACTCGCGCCCGCCGAGCGAGCGGATCACGGTGTAGCGCGTCGTGATGTCGGTGATCTGACCCTCGAAGTTGTCGACCCGCACGAGGTCGCCGATGCGCAGGCTGCGCTCGGCGAGGATCACGAAGCCGCTGACGTAGTTGGCCGCCAGCTTCTGCAGCCCGAAGCCGATGCCCACGCCGATCGCGCCGCCGAGCACGCCCAGCGCGCCGAGCGGGATGCCCGCGGCCGACAGCGCGATCAGCAGGCCGACCAGCAGCAGCAGCGCGCGCGTCGCGTTGGCGGCGATCTTGCGCAGCGACAGCTCGTCGGCCGCGCGCCCTTCGACGGCGAGCAGCCGCGACTCGATCGCCGCCGAGACCCACAGCGCGAACACGAGCACGACGATGGCCGTCAGCGCACCCTCGACGAGCGCGCGCACCGACACCTGCGTGCCCCCCATCGTCCAGCGGATCTGGTCGAGCTCGGCGACGATCAGCGGCAGCAGCCCCGTGAGCCACAGCACGAGACCGACCCACACGAACCACGACAGCGTGCGCTCGAGCGCGCGCACCAGCGCCGAGGTCGGGAACGCGACGTGCAGCACGCGCACGCCGACGCGGATGATGACCAGCGACGACAGGATCGGCACCGCGAGCCGGAACACCGCCACCGGCACCGCGTCGCGGATCAGCCAGCGCACCAGCAGCGCCGCGCCGAGCGCGAGCACCGGGAACAGCACGCCGTCGACGATGCGGTCGCCGAACCAGATGCTGCCGGGGCGCGCCGTGGCCCCGCGGATCAGCCGCACCGCGAGCCACGCGCCGCCCAGGCACGCCGCCAGCAGCGCGAGTTCGGCCAGCGCCGACGCGCTGAACAGCTTGGCGACGAAGGCGTCGAGTTCCGGCCCGGGCCGCAGTGACAGTTCGCCGACGTTCATGCCGCGACGCCGGCCAGCACGCGCAGGTGCGCCGCCACGCTGCGCGCCAGCGCCGACAGGTTGTAGCCGCCTTCCAGGCACGAGACGATGCGCCCGCCGGCGTGGCGGTCGGCCACGTCCTTGATGCGGCGCGTGATCCACTCGTAGTCGGCCTCGACGAGACCGAGCTGGCCGAGGTCGTCCTCGCGGTGCGCGTCGAAGCCGGCCGAGACGAAGACCATCTGCGGGCGGAACTCGTTCAGCCGCGGCATCCACATCTGCTCGATCAGCTCGCGGATCTCGGCGCCGCGCGTGTACGGCGGGATCGGCACGTTGACCATGTTGGTGCCCATCGGCACCGCGCCGGTGCCCGGGTACAGCGGGTGCTGGAAGAAGCTGGCCATCAGCACGCGCTCGTCGCCGGCGACGATGTCCTCGGTGCCGTTGCCGTGGTGCACGTCGAAGTCGACGATGGCCACGCGCTCGAGGCCGTGCACGTCGAGCGCGTGGCGCGCCGCGACCGCGACGTTGTTGAAGAAGCAGAAGCCCATCGTCTGGTCACGCGTCGCGTGGTGGCCCGGCGGGCGCACCGCGCAGAACGCGTTGTCGACGCGGCCGGCGAGCACGGCGTCGGTGGCGGCCACCGCGGCGCCGGCCGCGCGCAGCGCCGCGCGCCAGGTGTGCGGGTTGGCGATCGTGTCGGGGTCCAGCGCCTTCGTCGTGCCCTCGTCGCGCACGCGCTCCAGCAGGTCCTTGAGCTCCATGACGTACTGCACGCTGTGCGCGCGCTGCAATTGCTCCAGCGTCGCCAGCGGAGGCTCGTGATGCTCCAATGCGATGTCCAGCCCCGTGGCGAGCAGGTGGTCGGCGATCGCATCGAGCCGCTGCGGGCACTCCGGGTGGCCGGCACCCATGTCGTGGGCATGGCAATCCGGGTGGCTGAAGAAAGCGGTACTCATGAAGCTTGTCTCGCTCGAAGGTGTGATGCGGCCGACATCGCCGCTGTCGTCGCAGCTCGCCCGGCTGGTCGATCAGATTAGCACGATCATCGTCGGCAAACGCCGCCAGATCGAGGACTGCGTGGCGTGCCTGCTCGCAGGCGGCCACCTGCTGATCGAGGACGTGCCGGGCGTCGGCAAGACGACGCTGGCGCACGCGCTGGCGCGCTCGCTCGGGCTGGCGTTCAACCGCGTGCAGTTCACCGCCGACCTGATGCCCAGCGACCTGACCGGCGTGTCGGTCTACGAGCGCAGCAAGGAGGCTTTCGTGTTCCACCCCGGCCCGCTGTTCACGCAGGTGCTGCTGGCCGACGAGATCAACCGCGCGGGCCCGAAGACGCAAAGCGCGCTGCTCGAGGCGATGGAGGAGCAGCAGGTCACGGTCGAGAACGACACACGCGCGCTGCCGCGGCCGTTCTTCGTCATCGCGACGCAGAACCCGAGCGACCAGCTCGGCACCTACCCGCTGCCCGAGAGCCAGCTCGACCGCTTCCTGATGTGCCTCACGCTCGGCTACCCCGACCGCGCGAGCGAGCGCGCGCTGCTCGCCGGCGAGGACCGCCGCGATGCGGTGCAGCGGCTCGCACCGGTGATGAGCGCCGACGAGCTGCTCGCCGCGCAGCGGCAGGTGCTGCGCGTGCACGCGTCGGAGGCGCTGCTCGACTACGTGCAGGCGCTGATCGCGGCCACGCGCAGCGGGCAGTGGTTCGTCGAGGGACTGAGCCCGCGCGCCGGCATCGCGCTGCTGCGCGCGGCCAAGGCGCGCGCGCTGCTCGACGGGCGCGACTACGCCGCCCCCGACGACGTGCAGGCCGTGCTCGTGCAGTGCATCGCGCACCGGCTGGTGCCCGCCGCCGGTGCCGGCCGCGGGCGCGCCGAGCAGGTGCGCGCGATGATGGAAGCGATCGACCTGCCCTGACGGCCTGCGGTGAGCGTGGCCGCACCCGCCGAGCGACTCGCGCCCGACGCCGCCCGCCGCGGCTGGCGCGCCCGCGCGCGTCGCTGGTGGCTCGCGCGGCTGCCGCGCACCGACCGCTGGACGCTGACGCAGCGCAACGTCTACATCCTGCCCACGCGCGCCGGCGCGCTGTTCGCGTTCACGCTGCTGCTGATGCTCGTGGCGTCGATCAACTACCAGCTCAACCTCGGCTACGTGCTGACCTTCCTGCTCGCCGGCGCCGGGCTCGTGTCGATGCACCTGACGCACGGCACGCTGCGCGGGCTGACGCTGCAGCTGCGCACGCCGGCGCCGGGCTTCGCCGGCGAGCCGGTCACGGTCGAGGTGCTGATCTCGAGCCCGTCGCGCGAGCGGCACGGCATCGGCGTCGCGTTCGACGCGCCGCCGGCGCAGCGCCAGACCGCCTGGGTCGACGTGCCGGCGCAGGGTCAGGCCGTCGCGCGGCTGGCCTTCGTGCCGCGGCGGCGCGGCACGCACGCGGTGCCGGCGCTGCACGTCGAGACGCGGTTTCCGTTCGGGCTGTTTCGCGCCTGGTCGCTGTGGCGCCCGCAGGCCGAGGTGCTGGCGTGGCCGGTGCCCGAGCAGCCGCCGGCGCCGCTGCCCGCGGCCGAGCCGCGCGCCGGCGAGCGGCCGGGTGTGCGCGCCGCGCGCGGCGAGTTCGACGGCGTGCGCGCCTACCAGCGCGGCGACGCGCTGCGCCAGGTGGTGTGGAAGAAGGCCGCGCGCACCGGCGAGCTCGTCAGCCGCGAGACGCGGCGGCCCGCGGCGCACGAGCTGTGGCTCGAGTGGGCCGCCACCGCCGGGCGTGGCGACGTCGAGGCACGGCTGTCGCGGCTGGCGGGCTGGGTGATGGCCGCCGAGCGCGCCGACGTGCACCACGGGCTGCGCCTGCCCGGCGTCGAGATCGCGCCAGGCCACGGCGACGCGCACCGACGCCGCGCGCTCGACGCGCTGGCACTGTTCACCGGCGGGGGGGCGGCGTGAACCACCGCGCGATCGACGCCCTCGACAAGGGCTTCGCGGTGTCGACCTGGTGGCCCGGCTGGGCGCACCTGCCGCGCGACACGCGCGACGCACTGTTCCTGCTCGGGGTCATCGCCTGGACCGTGCTGCCGCACACCGGCCACCTGCCGGCGTGGTGCATCGCGATGACGGCGGCGGTGCTGCTGTGGCGCGCGCGGCTGGCGCTGCTGCAGCAGCCGCTGCCGGGGCGCTGGGCGGTGGCCGGCGTGCTCGTCGCCGCCGCGGCGCTGACGGGGTGGAGCCACGGCACGCTGCTGGGCAAGGACGCCGGCGTCACGCTGCTCGTCGTGCTGATGGTGCTCAAGACGCTCGAGCTGCGCGCGCGGCGCGACGCGCTCGTCGTGTTCTTCCTCGGCTTCTTCCTCGTGCTGACGAACTTCCTGTACTCGCAGTCGCTCGCGGTCGCGGCGGCGATGCTGATCGCGGTGTGGGGGCTGCTGACGGCACTCGTGCTCGCGCACATGCCGGTCGGGCGGCCGTGGCTGCGCCAGGCGATGGGGATCGCCGCGCGCGCGGCGCTGCTCGGTGCGCCGATCATGGTCGTGCTGTTCGTGCTGTTCCCGCGCTTCGGGCCGCTGTGGGGCCTGCCGCACGACGCGACGGCGCGCACCGGACTGTCGGGCACGCTGACGATGGGCGGCATGGCCGACCTCGTCGCCGACGACACGGTCGCGTTTCGCGTGCGCTTCGACGGCCCGCCGCCGCCGCCCGAGGCGCTGTACTGGCGCGGGCCCGTGCTCGCGCAGTTCGACGGCCGCGACTGGCGGCGCCTGTCGCCGACCTTCCCCGCCGCGCTGCAGCCCGGTGCCGAGCTGCGCACGCGCGGCGACGGCATCGGCTACGAG
This sequence comes from Calidifontimicrobium sp. SYSU G02091, assembly GCF_022631395.1. NCBI lineage: Bacteria > Pseudomonadati > Pseudomonadota > Betaproteobacteria > Burkholderiales > Sphaerotilaceae > Azohydromonas > Calidifontimicrobium sp. SYSU G02091. The sequence goes on along the minus strand of NZ_JALBGB010000004.1, from coordinate 4,186 downwards.
ATCGTCGTCGAGCCGTCGCGGCTGCCGACGCTGCCGCTGCTCGAGGCCACGCCCGACAGCGGACCCGACGCGCCGCGCATCGACGGCATGCGCCTGACGTTCACGCCCGACCTGCAGTGGCTCGCCGACCGCCCGCTGACGGACCGCGTGCAGCTGCGCGCGCGTGTCTACACGGACTTCGCGCACGGCCCGGCGCGCAACGTGCTCGGGCTGCAGGACTACCTCGAGCTGCCTTCGGGCTACAACCCGCGCACGCTCGAGTGGGCCGCGGCGCTGCGGCGCCAGAGCGCCTACGCGCAGGCCGACGCGCCGACGCTGGTGCAGGCGGTGCTCGCGCACATCCGGCGCGAGAACTTCAGCTACACGCTGTCGCCCGGCACCTACGGCGACGAGCGCGGCCGCCACGCCGTCGACGAGTTCTGGCTCGACCGCCGCGCCGGCTTCTGCGAGCACTTCGCCACCGCCTTCGTCGTCGTGATGCGCGCGCTCGACGTGCCGGCGCGCGTCGTCACCGGCTACCAGGGCGCCGACCCGGTGCTGCAAGACGGCTGGGTCGTCGTGCGCAACAGCCACGCGCACGCGTGGGCCGAGGTCTGGATGGCCGGGCGCGGCTGGGTGCGCGTCGATCCCACCGCGGCGGTCGCGCCCGAGCGCATCCAGCGCAGCCTCGCGCTGCGCCCGCCGCCCGGGCTCGTCGCCGGCGCGCTCGGCGACGTCCACCCCGAGCTGCTGGCCGCGCTGCGCCGCGGCTGGGAGACCCTGAACCACCAGTGGAACCGGTGGGTGCTGAACTATTCGCGCGGGCAACAGTTCGACCTGCTGCGCGCGCTGGGCTTCAGCGCGCCGGACTGGGCCGACCTCGGCGTGCTGCTCGTCGCGATCCTGAGCGCCGCCGCGCTCGGTGGCGCCGCCTGGGCCGCGTGGGACCGCTGGCGGCAGGACCCGTGGAAGCGGCTGCACCGCCGCCTGCGCGAGCGGCTCGGCGACCTCGGCGTCGCGGCCGGCGCCCACGAGGCGCCGCGCACGCTGGCCGCACGTGTCGACGCGGCGCTCGGCGCCGCGGGCGCGCCGGTGGCCGAGCAGCTGCGCCGGCTCGACCGCCTGCGCTACGCCGAAGGCGGTGCGCCGCTGCGACCGGGGGCGTGGTGGCGCGGCTTCGACCGCGCGGTGCGCGTCGCGCGCCGCCAAAGGGCGTGACGCGGCGGCCCGGATAATCACCCCGTGTCCCTGCGCCGCCCGCCGTCCGTGCCGTCCGTGCTGACGGTTCTCGCCGCGACGCTCGCCTTGGCGGCGGCCGCCGCAGCGGCGACCGCCGCCGACGGGCGCCCGGCACGCACGGCCGACGCGACGACACGCGCCGCGCCGCGCACGCCGGCGCCACCCCCCTACACCGAGCGCGCCGACGTACGGCGCTTCGTCGTCGAGGTCGCGGCCGCGCACGGCCTCGACGCCGAATGGGTCGCGCGCCAGCTTCGCCAGGCGCGCCACGTCGGCGCCGTCACGCGGCTGATCATGCCGCCGCCGGCCGGCGTGCCCAAGAACTGGGCCGCCTACCGCGCGCGCTTCATCGAGCCGCAGCGCGTGCGCGCCGGCACCGCGTTCTGGCAGGCGAACCAGGCCGTGCTCGCGCGCGCCGAGGCGCAGTACGGCGTGCCGGCGGCGCTGATCGTCGGCATCATCGGTGTGGAGACTTTCTACGGCCGCTTCACCGGCGGGTTCCGCACGCTCGACGCGCTGGCCACGCTGGCCTTCGACTTCCCCGCCGGCCGCAGCGACCGCAGCGCGTTCTTCCGCGACGAGCTCGGCCACCTGCTCGCGTGGACCGCTGCCGAGTCGATCGACCCGGCCAGCGTGCGCGGCTCGTATGCCGGCGCGATCGGGCTGCCGCAGTTCATGCCCAGCAGCATCCGCCGCTGGGCCGTCGACTACGACGGCGACGGCCACATCGACCTGCGGCGCAGCGCCGCCGACGCGATCGGCAGCGTCGCGCACTACCTCGCCGCGTTCGGCTGGCAGCGCGACGTGCCGACGCACTTCGCCGTGACACCGCCGCCCGAAGGCCCCGCGCGCGACGAACTGCTCGCCCCCGACATCGTGCCCAGCTTCACCGCCGCGCAGTTCGCCGAGCGCGGCGCGGTGCTCGACGACGCCGGGCGGACACACGACGGGCTGCTCGCGCTCGTCGAAGTCGAGAACGGCGACGCGCCGCGCAGCCACGTCGCCGGCACGGCGAACTTCTTCGTCGTCACGCGCTACAACCGCTCGAGCTACTACGCGCTGGCGGTCATCGAGCTCGGCGAGGCAGTCGCGCATGAACGCGACCGTGCACGCTGACCGTGGTCGAGGCCGCACGGTGACGATGACGGACGCGCCGACGTCCCCCGGCCCACGTCGCTCGATCGTGATCGGTGCGCCCGGACATGGCACGCCACGGGGTCCTGCTTCGAACACCCCGACGCCGGCACTGCGCGACGGGCATCGCACCCGCCGACGACCCCTCGAGACTGTCGAAGGTCTCGGGGCGGACGCCGACGACCCGCATGAACGCCAGCTTCGTGAACGACGGCCGACTGGCCGCCATCACCGCCGGCCCCGGCGCCCATGGTGACGATGCCATCCGGTCCCGGGCTGCCGGTGCGCGGCCGGCCGGCACGTCATGCCGACCTGGAGGAGTGCCGTGCCCTGCTGCCGGGTTGGCTGGCGATGGACGAGCAGGTGCGCGACGCGCTGCCGGCCGTGTGGACGCGCCTGCTCGGGCAGCCCGGCTTCAGCGCCGAAGTCATCGAGGACCTGTCGCGCCCGCCGGGTCGGCGCCTGGTGGGCCTGGGCATGACGGTGGCGCTGGAGCCGGCCTGGCAGGAGCGCTTGCGAACGCAACCACCGCCGCACGCGGGCGCCTGCTGGTATCGCGACCATCTGGACGGCCGCACCGCGCCGCTGGACGACCGCGCGCTCGGCCGCGCGAATGCCGCCGGCGAGGTCGGCATGCTGGTGCTGCACTACGCGCAGCAGGCGATCGACCCGTCGCGCCCCGACGTGCAGCAGGTGCTGCTGGCGGCCATGCAGCTGTTTCGCCACGCGCACGGCGGGCTGCACCTGCGCGAGGTCTGGCAGGAGGCGTTCGGCGAGGGCGGCGACTACCTGCGCGGCATGGGATTTCGGCGCCGCACCGAGCGTGGTCCGGGGCAGCCCGACCTGTATGGACTGAGCCGCGACGAGGCGGCGCGCATGTTGCCGGGGCAGCCGGTGCGCGACGTCTTCCAGTTCGTGCCGCCGGTGCTGGGCTTCAGCGCCGCCGAGCGGCGCGCCCTGCGGCTGGCGGTGGCCGACTTCACCGACGACGAAATCGCCGACGAACTCGGGGTCACCGCCCACGCGCTGAAGAAGGTGTGGCGCAGCGCGTTCGAGCGCGCCGGTGACCGCCTGCCGACCCTGTTCGTCCACGCGCAGGCGGAGCCTGCCGGCGGCACGCGCGGGCCCGAGAAGCGGCGTCACCTCTTGCAGTACCTGCGGCAGCACCCGGAAGAACTGCGCCCCTGGGGCTGAGCGGCGACCACGCTGCGTGGCGCGTGCGCCGCCTGCGTCGGGTCCACGACGCTGCGCTCGGCGCCGAGCCGGCCGCCTGCCAGGCGGATGCAATGCCTGACGAGGCGCATCGGCGGGAGCGCCGCGGCGACGGGCCATCGAGGCACCCCCTGGACCGGTGTCCTACCCTTTTTCAGTCTGGCCGCCGACGGTGTGGGTTCGAAGAATGCGCCGCCATCGCATTCCCCCGCTTCCACCACCGTCATGTTCCCTTCCTCGGCCCGCCCGGACGCTCGGGTTTCCCCTTCAGAGTTGCCGCCCACCGCCACTGGTGCTACTGCGCTTCGACCCGATCACGAACGTGCTCGTCGAGGTCGGTGGCTGCCCCGACTTCCACGCGCCCGACGCCCGCGCCCCGCGGGCCCCTCGAAGCCCGGGCTTCGGACCCGACCCGCGCGGTTCGTCGCCCGCCTGCTGTCGACCGCGTGCGGGCTGGCGGCGGCATGGCTGCCCGTCGCCGGGGCGCACGCCGCGGTCTACGGCACGACGCAGGCGAGCTACGGCGGCGGCCAGGGCGTGCAGCTGTGGACGCTCGACCTCGGCGCCGGCCCCGGCGGCTCGCAGGCCAACTTCTACGCCTCGCTCGCGAATCCGGCGGCCA
>NZ_JALBGB010000003.1:0-224270 GCF_022631395.1 Calidifontimicrobium sp. SYSU G02091 | reverse complement strand
TCGACCGCCACGACGCCTATTCGTTCTTCGCCGCGCTCGACGACCTCGTCGTCACCGGGCCGACGTACACCAACGTCAACGACTTCCGCGCACTGCTGGTGGCCTGACGCCGCAGCGTGTGGCCTACGGGGTATCGTGTGAAGCGATGTTGACGTCCGTCAACGGCGATGTCGCACTCCTGCCGGAAGATGGGCGTGCCGATGCCGGCGTTGCCTCGGGCAGCCTGCTGGCAAGGCGAGCCCCCTACTGACATGCACCCAGCTGACCTGTTGTCCGCCGTGATGGAGCGTGTCGGCGAGATGTGGACGATCACGCTCGCCGGCCTCGGCATCGGCATGCTGTTCGGCTTCTTCGCGCAGAAGTCGCGCTTCTGCCTGCGCTCGGCGGTGATCGAGTTCGCGCGCAACACCACCGGCGGCAAGCTCACGGTGTGGCTGTTCGCGTTCGCGACCGCGGTCGGGCTCACGCAGGCGTTCATCCTGCTCGGCTGGCTCGACGTCTCGACGGCGCGCCAGCTCGCCGGGCGCGGCAGCATCTCGGGCGCGCTGATCGGCGGCGCGATGTTCGGCGCCGGGATGATCCTCGCGCGCGGCTGCTCGAGCCGCCTGCTCGTGCTCGCCGCCCAGGGCAACCTGCGCTCGCTGCTGTCGGGGCTGATCTTCGCCGTCGTCGCGACCGCGTCGCTCGGCGGCATCCTGTCGCCGCTGCGGCTGTGGCTGGCCGAGCTGTGGACCGTCGAGGGCGGCGCGTCGCGCGACCTGATCGCGATCACCGGCATCGGCCACGGCGGTGCGCTCGCCTTCGCCGGCGTGTGGCTGGCCGCGGCGATCTTCTGGGCACGCAGGCAGCGCGTGCCGTTCTGGGGCTGGGCCGGCGGCATCGGCGTCGGCGCGATGGTCGCGCTCGCGTGGCTCGCGACCTACGCAATCTCGCGCTAGGCGTTCGACATGGTGATCGGCGTGCAGAGCCTGAGCTTCACCGGGCCGGCGTCGGACGTGCTGCTGCTCGTGCTGTCGCCGCCCGGCCAGCCGCTGAAGTTCGACATCGGCCTCGTGCCCGGCGTGTTCATCGGCTCGTTCATCGCGGCGGCGCTGGCCGGCGAACTCAAGCTCGAGGGCTTCCAGGGCGGGCCGGCGATGCGGCGCTACATCGCCGGCGCCGTGCTGATGGGCTTCGGCGGCATGCTCGCCGGCGGCTGCGCGGTGGGCGCCGGCGTCTCGGGCGCGGCGGTGTTCACGCTGACGGCGTGGGTCACGCTGTTCGCGATGTGGGGCGCGGCGATGTTCACCGACTGGTGGATGGACCGCCGCCACGAGCCGGCCGAGCACGCGCCGCCGGCCGCATCCGCCGTGCCGCCGACCCACGCGCCGGCCTGAGCGTGCGCTGCGGCCGCGCCGGACGGCGCGTCAGACGAAGCCGACGACGACGAGGATCGTGACGCCGAGCGCGAGGTTGACGCCGACCCACGTGCGGATCCTGGCCAGCGCCGCGCCGCCGGCCGGCCAGTCGCGGGCGGCCACCGCGCGCCGCAACCGCGGGTACAGCGCGAAACGGATGTGGCCGAAGATCGCCACCATAACGACGCCGAGCACCGTCATCACGGTCCACGGCCACGGCATGTGACCGCCGCCGGCGTGCGCAATGCCGATCAGCGACAGCCCGCTGGCGAGCACGACGACCACCGCGACGAGCACCGCGGCGAAGAAACGCCCGAGCACGTCGTGCATCAGCACGACGCGCTGCGGCGGCTCGAGCGCGGCCACCGCCGGGCGCAGGAAGAAGTGCGCGAACGCCATGCCACCGACCCACAGCACGACGGCGAGCACGTGCAGCGTCTTCAGCGCGATGGCGGCGTAGGCGAACGAAATCGGCATCGGCGACGACGCGGTGGAACGATGGACCCGACTGTAGCGGCCCCCTCGGTGTTTGTCCGCGCGCGCAGCGCACGCGCGCTGGCGACACAATCGCCGCTTTGCACGACCGCGTCTGCGCACCGCCCCGGCACGACCTCCGGCCGCCCCCGATGTTCGACGAGCTGAAGAACGCCGCCCGCCGCCTGAGCACCGAGCACACCGTGCGCCGGCTGCGCGACGACTGCCGGCGGCTGCTGTCGGAGCGCGGCGAGGGCAACAGCGTCGCGCTCGCGCGCGAGATCTTGCAGCGCCACGCCACGCTCGACGACGCCGGCCAGGCGGCGTTCTTCGCGCACCTCGCGCGCGACTACAACCCCGACCCGCAGGCGGTGCTCGCGGCGGCGCAGGCCTACGCCGCGGACCCGGGCCCGGCGACCCTGCAGCGCCTGACGCAGGCGGCCGAGCCGCCGCGGCAGGAGCTGCTGCGGCGCCTGAACCGCGCCCCCGGCGGCACGGCGGCCATCGTGCGGATGCGCCGCGCGCTGCTCGCGCGGCTGCCGAAGGACCCGTCGCTCGCCGCCGTCGAGGCCGACCTGCTGCACCTGCTGTCGAGCTGGTTCAACCCCGGCTTCCTCGAGCTGCGCCGCGTCGACTGGAACTCGCCGGCACGCCTGCTCGAGCGGCTGATCGAGCACGAGGCCGTGCACGAGATCGACGGCTGGGACGACCTGCGCCGCCGCCTGCTGCCCGACCGCCGCTGCTTCGCGTTCTTCCACCCGCGGCTGCCCGACGAGCCGCTGATCTTCGTCGAGGTCGCGCTGCTGTCCGAGATGCCGGCAGCGATCGCGCCGCTGATCGACAAGACGGTGACGACGCCGCTCGAGCCGTCGCGCTTCAAGGTCGCCGCGTTCTACTCGATCAGCAACTGCGAGCCGGGGCTGCGCGGCGTCTCGCTCGGCAACTTCCTGATCAAGCGCGTCGCCGAGGCGCTGCAGCGCGAGCTGCCGCAGCTGCGCACGTTCTGCACGCTGTCGCCGATCCCCGGGCTCGCGGCGTGGATCGCCAGCGGCGACGACTTCGCCGCGCTGCCGCGCCTCGCGCCCGCCGCGGCCGAGCGCGCGCGGCAGGCGCGGCGCACGCTCGAACGCGCGTGCGACGGCGACTGGTCGCGGCTGCAGACGGCCGCGGCGCTGCGCGCGCTCGACGCCGACGCGACCGACGCGCTCAAGCGGCTGACCGCGGTCTACCTGCTGCACCGCACGCCGACGCCGCAGGGCGACCCGGTGGCGCGCTTCCACCTCGACAACGGCGCGCGGCTCGAACGCCTGAATCCGCTCGCCGACCTGTCGCGGCGCGGTGCGAAGCAGTCGTTCGCGATGATGGTCAACTACCTGTACGACCTCGACCGCGTCGAGGCCCGCCACGAGGCGTTCACGCGCGGGCGCATCGCCGCGGCGAGCGCCGTCGCATCGCTCGTCTGATCACACCCCCGACCCCGAACGAAGGAGACACCATGACCCGCCACCGCCTCGCCCTGTCCCGCCGTCAGCTGCTCGCCGCCGCGGCGCTCGGCGCCGTCGCCGCGGCCCCCGCCGCGTTCGCGCAGGGCTGGCCGACCAAGCCGGTGACGATCGTCGTGCCGTTCCCGCCCGGCGGCGGCACCGACGCCTTCGCGCGCCCGCTGTTCGCCGCGATCACGAAGAACACCGGCCGCCAGTTCGTGATCGACAACAAGGGCGGCGCCGGCGGCACGCTCGGCGCGTCGGTGGCGGCCAAGGCCGCGCCCGACGGCTACACGTTCTTCATGGGCGCGGTGCACCACGCGATCGCGCCGAGCATGTACCCGAAGCTCGACTACGACATCCTGACCGACTTCGTGCCCGTCGGCCTGGTCTCGAGCGTGCCGCAGGTCATCGTCGTGAACCCGCAGAAGGTCGCGGCGACGACGCTGCCGCAGCTGCTCGAGTTCATCCGCAAGAACCCGGGCAAGCTGAACTACGCGTCGGCCGGCAACGGCACCTCGCACCACCTGGCCGGCGAGCTGTTCAAGCTGCAGACGAAGACCTTCATCACGCACATCCCGTACCGCGGCGCCGGCCCGGCGCTGCAGGACCTCGTCGCCGGCCAGGTCGACATGATGTTCGACGGCCTCGGTTCGAGCGCCGCACACATCAAGGCCGGGCGCATCCGGGCCATCGCCGTGGCCGCCGACAAGCGCGCGCCGGGCTTCCCGGACCTGCCGACCGCGGCCGAAGGCGGCGTGCCGACCTACAAGGTCGCGACCTGGTACGGCATCTGGGCGCCGAAGGGCACGCCGCGCGAGGCGATCGAGCGCATGCAGGCCGAGATGCGCAAGGCGCTCGAGTCCGACGAGCTGCGCGCGCAGTGGACCCAGCTCGGCACCGAGACGCCGAACCTGTGGGGCGAACAGTTCGGCGCCTTCGTCGCCAGCGAGGTCAAGCGCTGGGCCGAGGTCGTCAAGTCCTCGGGCGCAAAGCTCGACTGACGCCGCCTTGCCGAACGCCGAGCCCGCGATGACCGGCCAGATCCGCTACCACGCCGCCGACGCGCAGGGCATCGCGCGCGTCGAGATCGCGCACCCCGGAAAACTCAATGCACTGTCGGTGGCGATGTGGGGCGAGCTGCGCAGCGTCTTCGAGGCGCTGAAGGCTCAGGCGCCGGCGCCGCGCGTCGTCGTCGTGCACGGCGCGGACGGCGCCTTCGTCGCCGGTGCCGACATCGAGGAGTTTCCGCGTTTCCGTTTCGACGAGGAGTCGCTGCGCAGCTACCACGACAGCCTGGTGGCGCCGGCGCTGCGCGCGATGCTCGACGTCGACGTGCCGCTGGTCGCCGCGATCGAGGGGCCGTGCGTCGGCGGCGGGCTCGAGATCGCCGCGTGCTGCGACCTGCGCGTGGCCGGCCGCGGCGCGCGTTTCGGCATTCCGGTCGCGCGGCTGGGCTTTCCGGTCGCACCGCGCGAGGCCGAGATCCTCGCCGAGCGGCTCGGGCTGCCGCTGGTGCGCGAGCTGCTGCTCGAGGCGCGCCTGCTCGACGCCGCCGAGGCGCAGCGGCGCGGCGTCGTGCAGCACGTCGTCGACGACGACGCGGTGCTCGCCCAGGCGCGGCGGCTCGCCGAGCGCGTCGCGGCGCTGTCGCCGCAGGCGCTCGCGCTGAACAAGCAGGTGCTGCGCCAGATCGCGCAAGGCGGCACGAACGCCGAGCTGCGCGACCGCTTCTTTGCCTTCGCCGACAGCCGCGAGCACCGCGAGGGACTCGCCGCGTTCCTCGAAAAGCGCGAACCCAAGTTCTGACCCCGTGCCGATGAAAAACGACAACCTGTTCGTCACGCTGCGTGCCGCGTTCCCCGCCGACCTCGACGCCATCGCCGTCGAGACGGCCGACACGCCGCAGCCGCTGTACTACACGTGGCGCGACCTCGAGCGCGGCACCGCGATGCTCGCCAACCTGCTCGCGTCGCTCGGGCTGCCGCCGGGCAGCCGCATCGCGGCGCAGGTCGACAAGAGCGTCGAGGCGATGATGCTGTACCTCGCGGTGCTGCGCGCCGGCCACGTCTACCTGCCGCTGAACACCGCGTACCAGGCCGGCGAGATCGAGTACTTCGTCGGTAACGCCGAGCCGGCCGTCGTCGTCTGCGCGAAGCGCAACTTCGGCTGGGTCAGCCGCATCGCGTTCAACGCCGGCGTCAAGCACGTCTACACGCTCGACGACGACCGCAGCGGCACGCTGCTCGACCGCGCCGCGTCGCAGCCCGACACGCACGAGCCGGCCGTCACACAAGCCGACGACCTCGCGGTGATCATCTACACCAGCGGCACCACCGGACGCAGCAAGGGCGCGATGTTGACGCACGAGAACCTGCGCAGCAACGCGCGCGTGCTGAAGGACTGCTGGGGATGGCAGCCGGGCGACGTACTGATCCACGCGCTGCCGATCTTCCACGTGCACGGCCTGTTCGTCGCGATCCACGGCGCGCTGCTCAACGGCAGCCCGATGATCTGGTTCGGCCGCTTCGACCCCGCCGCCGTCGTCGCGCGCCTGCCCGACGCGACCGTGTTCATGGGCGTGCCGACGCTGTACGTGCGCATGCTCGGCGAGAGCGCGCTCACGCGCGAGCAGTGTGCGCACATGCGGCTGTTCGTCAGCGGCTCGGCGCCGCTGCTGATCGAGACCTTCAACGCGTGGCGCGAGCGCACCGGGCACACGATCCTCGAGCGCTACGGCATGAGCGAGACGGTGATGCTGACGTCGAACCCGTACCGCCCCGAGTCGGCGCGCCGCGGCGGCACGGTGGGCTTCCCGCTGCCGGGCGTGCAGCTGCGCATCCGCGACGACAAGGGCCGGCCGGTGCCCACCGGCGAGGTCGGCCACATCCAGGTCAAGGGCCCGAACGTGTTCAAGGGCTACTGGCGCATGCCCGAGAAGACGGCCGACGAGTTCACCGACGATCTGTGGTTCAAGACCGGCGACGTCGGCAGGATCGACGCCGACGGCTACGTGACGATCGTCGGGCGCAGCAAGGACCTCGTGATCACCGGCGGCTACAACGTCTATCCGGCCGAGGTCGAGGCGCTGATCAACGAGCTGCCCGGCGTCGCCGAGAGCGCCGTGATCGGCGTGCCGCACCCCGACTTCGGCGAGGGCGTCGTCGCCGTCGTCGTGCCGCGGCCCGGCGCCGCGCTCGACCCCGACGGCATCGTCGCGACGCTGAAGACGAAGATCGCCGGCTACAAGGTGCCCAAGCGCGTCGTCGTCGTACCCGAACTGCCGCGCAACCAGATGGGCAAGGTGCAGAAGAACGTGCTGCGCGACGAGCACCGCGGCCTGTTCACCCCCGCGTGACGACGCCCGACGCCCCCAGCGACACCTGCCCGCGCTGCGGCGCGCCGTTCCACTGCGGCGTGCACGACGACGCGCCGTGCGCGTGCACGACGCTGCAGCTCGACGACGCGCTGCTGATGCAGCTGCGCGTGCGCTTCAGCGGCTGTCTGTGCCTGCGCTGCCTGTCGGCACTGGCCGGCGGCGAGCCGCTCGAGCTGCCCGCGCCGGCGCCGCCCGCGGCGCGCTGACGGACGCGACGCTCACTCGCGGTAGTAGACGATCTGGTGGCTGACCGCCAGCAGCTCGCCATCGGCACCCCACAGCTGCGCGGCCTGGTCGAAGTAGCCGTTGCGGAAGCGGTGCGCGCTCGCGTGCGCGAGCAGATGCGCGTCGCCGATCGCCGCCAGCGTCGCGGCGTCGGCGTGGAAGTACACCGTCATCGACACGGTGCCGATCGGCACCCATGTCGGGCGGCGCACGAAGATGCGCGGGAAGAACACGTCGGCGAGCGCGGCCAGCGACAGGAAGTCGAGCGGGCGCGGCGGCGCGTCGCGCACCCACAGCAGGCTCTCGGCGTCGGGGTCGGCGGCGGGGCGTTCGAACTCGAGCGCCCCCTTGACGAAGCGCATCTCGTACGCCGAGGTCCAGCGCGCCCGTTCGAGCGGCGCCATGCGCGCGAGCGACGCCGGCGGCGGCGCCTGGGGGAACCCCGCCTCGACGGCCGACCAGGTCTCGCGCCGCGTCGCGAACACCGCAGTGGCGGTGGCCGCCACCGCGTCGCCCTGGCGCAGCTGCACGAGCCAGTGCTGCGTCGAGCGATTCGTGCGCACCGGCTCGGCGACGACGTCGAAAGCACCGTCGGCGATCGGCCCCGCGTAGTTGACGGTCAGCGCGAGCGGCTCGCCCTGCCGCCGCGCGTCGCGCGACGCGGCACCGAGCAGCGTCGCCGCGGTGACGCCGCCGAATGGCCCGACCATGTTGGCGTACGCGGGCGACGTGTGGCCGCGCCAGCGGCCCTCGGCGACGGGTTCGAGCGCGGTCGCGGCGTCGAAGGGGTGCGGATCGAGCTGCGGGGCGGGCGGCGGTGCGTTCATCGCCGCATCGTAGCCGGCACGCTGGCGCGCGCGGGCTACCGCACCGGGCGCCGCTGCTCGGCGCGCAGCGGCGGCGACAGCAGCGCCTCGGCCGTATCGGGATCCACCGGCCGTCCGGCGGCGTCGACGAGCGGCAGCTCGGCGTCGTTCCAGCCACGCACCCCCGTCTTCAGCGACACGACGTGGCCGAAGCCCATCGCCTGCATCACGTCGGCCGCGAGCACCGAGCGGTGGCCCGAGCGGCACACGACGACGATCTCGCGTGCACGCCCGCCGGCCAGCGCCGGCACGGTCGTGTCGAAGTCCCACTCGCAGGCCTGCTCGAGCACGCCGCGCGGCACGTTGAGCGCGCCGGCGATGTGCAGCGCATCGAACTCAGCCGGCTCGCGCACGTCGAGTACGAGCGGCGGCGCGTCGCCCGCCAGCCGCGCGTGCAGGTCCCACGGCATGCATTCGCGCACGCGCGCCAGCGCGTCGGCGACGAGGTCCTGGTAGCGCTTCACGCGCTCAGCGCGGCTCGACGGCGGCGCGCAGCAGGCGCTGCGCGCGCCGCCACAGGCGCCAGCCCCACCAGACGCGCGCGCCCCAGCGCAGCGCGCGGCGCGGGCGCAGCACGACGAGCACGGCGAGCGCGCCCAGCGGCCACTCGGGGTGCGCGCGCAGCCACGCGACGCCGCTGCGCACTTGGTCGGCCAGCGCCAGCGGCGGCTCGAGCACGCGCGCGCGCTCGCCCAGCGTCGCGCGCAGCTCGGTACTGCGCAGGCGCAGCCGCTCGCGCCGCTGCTGCAACTCGAGCTGCTCGCGGGCGAACGGCATCACGCGCCGGCGCCGGGGGTCTCGCGTCCGGCCAGCGCCTCGCGGTCGCGCCGCAGCTCGGCCCGCGTGGCCTCGAAGGGCGTACCTTCGGCGAAGCGGGCGCGCGCCGCGCGCCACAGCAGCCCTGCGGCGGCCGCGTAGACGAGCACGACGACGCCCAGCGCCGCGACGCGGTACGGCTCGGCGAACAGCATCACGACGAACAGCGACAGCAGCACCAGCGCGACGCCCGCGGCCAGCAGCGCAACGGCCAGCAGCGCGAGCGCGTCGAGCGCGCGCAGCTTCTCCTGCTGCAGCTCGGTCGCAAACAGCGCCAGCCGCACCTCGGCGAGCTCGGCGGCGCTGCCGAGCAGCCGTCGCAGCGACGTGAACAGCCCCGGCGGTGGCGCGCTCGCGTCGCCCATCGTCACGCGCGCGGCTTCAGCGGCGGCCGATCAGCACGCCGAGCAGCAGCCCGAGGCCGGCGGCGACGCCGATCGACTGCCACGGGTGGTCGTGCACGTAGTCGTCGGCCTTGTGGCCTGCGGCCTTCGCGCGCTCGATCGCCGATTCCTGCAGGCGGTGCAGGCTGTCCTTGGCCTGCAGCAGGCGCAGGCGCATGCGGTCGCGCAGCTCGGCGGCCTCGCTGCCGGCTTCACCGGCGGTCATCTTCAGCAGCTCTTCGGCGTCGTGGATCGCGTGCTTCAGGTCGGCGACGATCTTGTCGCGCTGCGCGTCGGTCAGTGCGGTCATGCAGTCCTCCTTGTGTGAATCCAATGCTGCGACCTTAACGTCGGTGCCCGGGTTCCACAAGTGACGTGGCGCAAACCCGCCGCGCGCCGTTCAGCCCCTGCCGACGAACGGCATCTTGGTGGCCATCACCGTCATGAACAGCACGTTGGCCTCGAGCGGCAGCCGCGCCATGTGCACGACGGCGTCGGCGGCGTGCTGCACGTCCATCACGGCCTCGGGCTTGAGCGATCCGTCGGCCTGGCGCACGCCCTGCTGCATCGCCACCGTCATCTCGGTGGCGGCGTTGCCGATGTCGATCTGCCCGACCGCGATGTCGTAGGCGCGGCCGTCGAGCGCGGCCGTCTTGGTCAGCCCGGTGATCGCGTGCTTCGTCGCGGTGTAGGCCACCGAGCCGGGGCGCGGCGCGTGCGCCGAGATCGAGCCGTTGTTGATGATGCGCCCGCCGCGCGGCGTCTGCGCCTTCATCACGCGAAACGCGTGCTGCGTGCACAGGAACGCGCCGGTCAGGTTGGTGTCGACCGCGGCCTGCCACTGCTCGAGCGGCAACTCTTCGAGCGACGCGCTGCGCGGGAAGATGCCGGCGTTGTTGAACAGCAGGTCGAGCCGCCCGAAGCGCCGCACCGTGGCGTCGAACAGCGCGGCGACCGAGTCGGGCCGCGTGACGTCGGTGGGCACGGCGAGCGTGCGCTCGGCGATGTCGTCCCACGGGTCGCCGGCGGCGGCGATCGCGCGCTGCAGCGCCTCGAGGCGGCGGCCGGCGTAGACGACACGCCAGCCGTCGGCGACCAGCGCGGCGGCGGTGGCCGCACCGATGCCGCTGCCGGCGCCGGTGACGATGGCGATGCGGTCGTGGTGGGCTTTCATCATGGCGGTGTCGGCGGGGTCGGTCGGGGGCGTCAGTCTGCCACCGCCGCGCCGGCCCCGGGCTCAGGCCGGCAGCGGCTGGCCCGGGCGCAGCAGGCGCTCGACGAGTTCGCGCACGCTGCGGATCTGGTCGCCGAACGGGAGCCGGCCGGCGCCGCGGAAGAACAGCCCGCGCGCGACGTCGCCCTTCAGCGCGGCGGCGAGCTGCTGGTCGATGCAGAACTGCCCCCAGCCGGCCAGCCCGTCGCGCAGCCCGCACTGCGCGAGGCAGTCGAAGGCCTTCGTGCAGCGCCGGCGCGCGTGTGCCACGGCCTGCAGCTTGGCCTCGACCTGCAGATACCTGCGCAGCCACGGCGTGGCCACCGCGCGCGCCGGCAGGCCGGCGACGCTGGTGAACTCGACGATGTCGTCGTCGCGCGCCTGCGCGAGCACGCGCTTGAACTCGGGGTGCGCGTCGCCCTCCTCGGTGACGGCGAACGGCGTGCCCAGCTGCACCGCGGCGGCGCCGAGCGACTGCAGCCGCGCGATGTCCTCGAAGGTGCGGATGCCGCCGGCGGCGATCAGTGGCACCTCGCGCTCGACGCCGGCCGCGCGCAGGAAGGTCTGCACCTCGGGCAGCACGCGCTCGAACTCGAAGCGCGGGTCGTCGAGGTCGGCGATCTTCGCGGCGCCGAGGTGACCGCCGGCGTGCTTCGGGTGCTCGATCACGATCGCGTCGGGCAGGCGCTTCTTGCGCTCCCACTTCTTCACGACGAGGGCCACGCCGCGCGCGTCCGACAGGATCGGCACCAGTGCGACCTGCGGGTGGTCCGCGGCGAGGTCGGGCAGGTCCAGCGGCAGGCCGGCGCCGACGACGACGGCATCGACCCCGGCCTCGAGCGACGCGCGCACGTAGGCCGCGTATTCGGCCACCGCGCGCATCACGTTCATCGCGATGAGGCCGCGGCCCTGCGCGCGCTCGCGCGCGAGCGCCACTTCGCGCTTCAGCGCCTCGACGTTGGCGGCATCGATCGCGGCCTTGGCCTGCGCCTCGTCGCCGGCGCGCGCGGCCAGCCCCTGCGTGCGCGCCATCAGGTCGGGGTGGTGGCGGCGCAGGTCGACCGCGCTGAGCGTGCCGACGCCGCCGAGCGCGGCGACGCTGCCGGCCAGCCGGTGCGCCGACACGCCGATGCCCATGCCGCCCTGCACGATCGGCAGCAGCGTGCGCCCGCCCAGGCGCAGCGGCGCGAGTCCGCTGCGCTCGAACAGCGGGGCGATCTCGGCGGCGACGTGGGGCAGCGGCATGCTTCGGCCCGGGAGCGGTCGAAGCTCACAGGCTAGCCCGGGCGGCGACGCCGCGCGTTGACCTGGGTCAGGGCCCGGCGCCGGGCGCGCGCCGCGCCGTCAGCCGGGACCGGCCGCGCCGTGCGCGTCGAGCAGGCGCAGCGCGTCGGGCGCACCGCAGCGGCGGCAATGATGCCTCAGCGCCAGCGACGTTCCGCGGTGGCGGGCGGCCTCACACCACGGCGGCGCTCCCCCCGGGCCTCGCGGAGCTCGGCCCCTTCGCGCCGTTCAAGCCCGCGCAGGCCGAGCCCGGCGGCTCCACGCCCGCCTGCGCGGGCGTGGACCGGGCGAGGGCCCGCTGCGTACTCGCAGCGGGCCGGGGCTTGGAGCCGCGGCGCTCCCCCCGGCCTCGCAGAGCTCGGCCCCTTCGCGCCGTCCAAGCCCGCGCAGGCGGGCTCGGAGCCGCGGCGCTCAGCCACACTGCCCGACGTAGCCGCAGGCGGTGCAGAAATCGCAGCCGTCCTTGTGGATCAGCGTCGCGTTGCCGCACTCGGGGCACGGGCGGCCGGCCATCGGGGCGACGTCGGCGCCGGTGGCCTTCGCCGTCGGGCGCTCGAGCACGCCCATCTCGCGCAGCGGAAAGCCCTGCTCGTCGAGCACGCCGAGCATCGCGTAGCGGTGGATCACGAGCCGCGCGAGGTAGGCCACCGTGCTCGGCCACACCTGCTGGCGGCGCTCGCCGGGCACCGGCGCGAGGAAGTGGCCGAGCGGCTCGCCGACGTTGAGCAGCTTGCGCAGCTTCATGCCGATCCACGCCGGGTCGATCACGCGCATGTCCAGGCTCAGCAGCCGCGCCAGCCCGTCGAGCGCTCGCGGGTAGTTGCCCGAGAAGCCGATCGCGCACGGGCGGCTGACGCGAGTGCCGTCGGGGCCGGGCAGGCTCACCTCCTTGAGCATCACGGTGAACGCCTCGCCGGTGGCGGGGTTGTCGATGTCCACGGCCCACGCGAGCGTGCCGTCGGCGCCGGTGCGCGGCTCGTCGCGGCTGAACATCGCGTCGAGTACGGGCGTCGGCCCACCTTCGGCGAGCGCGCCGAGCTGCTCGCAGCGCCAGCGGATCACGGCCGCGGTGGCGGCAACGACGCCCGGGAACAGCCGCTTCTCGCCGTGCGGCGGGAACGGCATCTCGAACGCGCGCTCCTCGGCGACGGTGGCCAGCGCGTCGAGCTTGAGCCTGAGCCACTGCGTGTCGTTGGCGCGCATGTCCATCGACAGCGTCTTGGCCAGCGCCGCGAGGCCGCGCGGCTGCTCGGCGCCGTTGACCCACACCTCGAACGGCACCGTCTTGCCGAACAGCCCGCCGTCGGGTCCCGGCGCGGCGGGCAGCTCGCCGACGAACAGGCTGAACTCGCCGTGCGGGTGGCGGATCATGAAGCTCCACGCCGGGTTGCCGCCGGGCAGCTCGGGCCGCCCGGGCCAGCGCAGCGAGGCCAGCACCGGCGCGGGCAGCCGCTCGACGCGCAGCCGCGCGTCGGCGCCCTCGGCCGCGAGCGGCGCGGGCTTCGGGGCGCTGTCGACGCTGAGCACGGCGCCGAGCACGGCGTTGGGGCGGTAGGTGGCCAGCCCCTTCAGCCCCGACTGCCAGGCCTGCAGGTACAGGTCCTGGAAGTCGGCGTAGGGGTAGTCGGCCGGCACGTTGACGGTCTTGCTGATCGACGTGTCGATGTACGGCGCCACCGCGGCGACCATCGCCGCGTGGTCCTTCGCGCTCATCTCGAGCGCGGTGACGAAGGCGTCGGTCAGCGGGGCGTCGGCACCCTTCAGGTGCCGGTACAGCCGCCACGCGTGGTCCTCGACGCTGTATTCCTTGAAGCTGCCGTCGGGTTCGCGCTTCTTGCGCGTGTAGGTCCAGCTGAACGCGGGCTCGATGCCGTTGCTCGCGTTGTCGGCGAACGCGAGGCTGATCGTGCCGGTGGGCGCGATCGACAGCAGGTGCGAGTTGCGGATGCCGTGCGCGCGGATGCGCTCCTTCAGCGCCGCCGGCAGCCGCGACGCGAAGCGCCCGCCCGACAGGTACAGGTCGGCGTTGAACAGCGGGAACGCGCCGCGCTCGACGGCGAGATCGACCGACGCGGCATACGCGGTGTCGCGCATCACCTCGGCGATGCGCCGCGCCATCGCACGCGCGTCCTCGCTGTCGTAGCGCAGCCCGAGCATCACGAGCGCGTCGCCGAGGCCCGTGAAGCCCAGCCCGACGCGGCGCTTGGCCTGCGCCTCGGCGCGCTGCTGCGGCAGCGGCCACACGGTGACGTCGAGCACGTTGTCGAGCATGCGCACGGCCACGCGCACCACCTCGCCGAAGCCGGCCTCGTCGAAGCGCGCGCCCGGCTCGAACGGGTCGCGCACGAAGTGCGTCAGGTCGATCGAGCCGAGGCAGCAGCAGCCGTACGGCGGCAGCGGCTGCTCGGCGCACGGGTTGGTCGCGGCGATCGTCTCGCAGTAGCCGAGGTTGTTGTCGGCGTTGATGCGGTCGAGGAACAGCACGCCGGGCTCGGCGTGGTCGTAGGTCGAGCGCATGATCTGGTCCCACAGCTCGCGCGCGCGCACCTTGCGGTAGACCCACAGGCCGTCGGCGCGCTGGTGCGCGCCCTCGGCCTTCTGCGCCGGGCCGGGCTCGGCACGGTGGACGAGCTCGACCTCGCCGTCGGCGAGCACGGCGTGCATGAATGCGTCGGTCACGCCGACCGAGAGGTTGAAGTTCTTCAGGTCGCCGTCGTCCTTCGCGTGGATGAAGGCCTCGATGTCGGGGTGGTCGCAGCGCAGCACGCCCATCTGCGCACCGCGGCGGCTGCCGGCGCTCTCGACGGTCTCGCAGCTGCGGTCGAACACGCGCATGTAGCTGACCGGCCCCGACGCGGCGCTGCGCGTGCTGCCGACCCACGCGCCCTTCGGGCGGATGCGCGAGAAGTCGTAGCCGACGCCACCGCCGCGGCGCATCGTCTCGGCCGCCTCGGTCAGCGCGGTGTAGATGCCGGGGTGGCCGTCCTCGACGTGCGCGATCGAGTCGCCCACCGGCTGCACGAAGCAGTTGATCAGCGTGGCCGTCAGGTCGGTGCCGGCGGCCGACGCGATGCGCCCGGCCGGGATGAAGCCGCGCTGCTGTGCGTGCAGGAAGCGCTGCTCCCACTTCGCGCGCTGCTCGGGCGGCTCGGCGGCGGCGAGCGCACGCGCGACGCGGGCGCGCACGTCGTCGACGGTGCGTTCACCGTCCTTGGCGTACTTCTCGATCAGCACCTCGGTGCTGATCGGCTGGCCCGGCAGCGTGGCGGGCGCCGCCGCGCGCGCGGCGGCGAACTTCGATGGGGTGTCGGACATCGTCGATGTGCTCCGGGGGCTGCGCTCAATCGGCGCAGCCCGGTCGATACTGGAATTTCATACAGGGCCCAGCGAGTCTACGCCGGCCCCCCGCCCGGCGGGAAGTCTGTCCACGGCGCGTCGCTGACGCGGATCAAGGCCGCAGCAACCCCCAACGGGTGGTGCGCGACGGCGACCGTGACCATGAACCCGAAGACGGCCAGTGCCGCCGCGAGGCAGCCGGCCTTGGCGCGGCGCGTCGGCGCGCGGCGCAACGCCCATGCGCCGAGCACGACGTAGACGACGAGCAGCACCAGCTTGACGCCCAGCCAGTGGTCGCGCAGCGGGTTCAGTCCGAGCGCGACCCACATCGAGACGCCGGCGGTAAACAGCGCGGTGTCGATGACCACGCTGGCCACGCGCGGCACCGGCGTCAATGGCCAGCGCGCACCGGCCAGCACGGCCAGCGCGCGCAGCGTGAACAGCGCGACGCTGGCGCCCACCGCCAGCAGGTGGGCGCTGCGCAACGCAGGGTAGGCATCGATCAGCGTCATCGCCCCGGGCGCGGCGTGGGTGCTCAGCCCGGCCGGCCGTCGACGCGCGGGCGGCCGTACCAGCGCCCGTAGCGCAGCGCCCAGCCGCCGACCGCCATGGCCCACAGCCCTGCCGCGACGACCCATCCCGCGGGTCCGACCGGCAGCAGTTCGGTACCCAGTCGGGCCAGCACGGCGGCCTGCAGCAGCAGGTACAGCGCCCACGCCAGGTCGTCGGCCGCCAGCGTGCGCCCGCCGTGGCCGCAGCTCACGCGCGTGGCCATCGCCAGCAGCGTCGAGCCGAGGAAGCCCATCGTGAACGCGTGCAGCGGCGCGCGCCCGAGCGGTTCGCCGCCGAGCGCGACGAGCACGTTCGACCACGCCGCCAGCGCGAACGCGACCCCCAGCCACACGAGGCCGAGGTGCAGCATCGCCAGCAGCCGCAGCTTCAGGCTCTGCACCAGCCCCCAGCGCACCGCGAGCCCGAGCAGCAGCGCGGCCACGGCGGCCTCGACCGCGGCCTGCAGCGCATGGGCCACCGCCGGCTGCGGCCACCACAGCGCCTGCGCGACGGCGGCCAGCGCCTCGAACGCCATCGCGCCGACGAACACGGCCAGCAGCCAGTACGGGCGCCAGGCGTCGAGCCGCGGCAGCGCCGCGGCGGTGAAGAACGGCACCATGCGGTGTGCGACCGTCACGTAGACGACGCCGGCAAAGCCCCACAGCCCGGCGACCGCGATCGGGCGCAGCCACGCGACGGCGCCGAGGGCCAGTGCAATCGCCGCTGCCCACAGCAGCATCGCACCGGCGACACCCGATGCGGCGATGCAGCGCGCGTGCACCGCGTCGGCAACGCGGCTCGCCCTCAGCAGCCCGACGAAGCGCGCCGCGAGCGACGACCACCCGAGCGCGGCGGCCGCGAGCCCGAGCGTGCCGAGCACCCGCGCGAGGTCCGGGTCGCGCACGTGCACGCCCAGCGCGAACACCGTCCAACCGGCGAGTTGCGCGAGCACGGCGCCGAGCAGTGAGCGCGCCGACGGTGCCGGCACGTCGAGCCACTTCGGCCCCGCGGTGAACAGGAAGCCGGCGAAGAACAGCGGCATGAAGCCGAAGCCCATCAGCAGGCCGTGCGCCGCAGCCGGCGGCAGCGACCATGGCAGATCGACCCCCGCGGTGCGCGCCACGAGCGCCGCGAGCCACCACACGGCGCTGGCCGCCAGCATCAGCGCGCCGGCGAAGAACGCGAGACGGTGCGGCGCCGCGAACAGCCACTGCGGCCGCCACGGTGGCGGGTCGACGCGGGCGCGGCGCGCCGGCTCGACGGGCGCCACCGGGATCGTACGCAACGGGATCGTCTTCATCGTCGGCTCCGGTGGGCGACTAGAACTGCCCGCGCAATGTCAGCCGCCACGTGCGCGGCCATTCGACGTACGTGAACAGCGGCGACTCGTCGGCCAGACGCACGTCGGTCAGATTGTCCACGCCCAGCGCCAGCTCGACGCCCGGGGCCAGCGTGCGCGCGAGGTGCGCCCCCCACAGCGTGATGTCGGGCACCGCCTGCGCCGGACCGGTGGTGGCCGGCAGCCGCTGAGCGGCCGTGTACTCGACACGCACGCCGGCGCGCCACCGCGCTCCCGTCCAGTCCAGCCGTGCGGTGGCGCTGTGACGCGGGCGCTTGTCGAGCCGCTCGCCGTCGCCGTCGCGTGCGTCGAGGTAGGTGTAGCTCAGTAGCGCCGTGAAGCCGGCGCCCAGCGGCTGTGCGAGCGAGGCCTCGACACCCCGGAAGCGCGCCTCGCTCAGGTTGACGTAGGTGTAGGTGCCGATGCCCGGCACCGGCCCCGGCGCGACGAGCTGCACCTCGATCAGGTCCTCGACACG
Source organism: Calidifontimicrobium sp. SYSU G02091 (assembly GCF_022631395.1). Lineage (NCBI taxonomy): Bacteria > Pseudomonadati > Pseudomonadota > Betaproteobacteria > Burkholderiales > Sphaerotilaceae > Azohydromonas > Calidifontimicrobium sp. SYSU G02091. The sequence continues at coordinate 207,044 of NZ_JALBGB010000003.1, read as the reverse complement.
CTGGTCGAACACCACGAGCTGGAACTCGCGCCCGCCGGCGACATGGCCGATGCCGACCTCGACGCCGTCGCTCGTCTCGGCCTTCAGATCCGGGTTGCCGAGGAACGCGTTCGGCCCTTCGCGCCGCTCGCCAGGCACGATCTGCTTGAGGTTGGGCGCCTTGAAGCCGTGGCTGTAGCCCCCCTTGACGACCCAGCCGCCGCCGGCCCGCCACACCAGGTACGCGCGCGGGCTGGTCTGGCTGCCGAACAAGCTGTGGCGATCGTGGCGCACGCCCAGCGTGAGGTCGACGCTGCCGCCGAGCGCGATCTCGTCCTGCACGAACAGCGCGCGATGGCGCGCCGTCGAGCGCCCGTCCGGAAGCCCCGGATCCTCGAGCGACTCGTTGCGCAGCTCGAAGCCCGCCGTCAGGCCGTGGCGACCGGCGTCGGTGCGCGCCATGCCGTCGAGCACGCGGTCTTCGATGCGCTGCGGCGGGTTCGGCGTGACCCCCTCGGTGCGTGTGTTGACGACGTCGAGCGAGGCCACGTAGGCGCGCAGCTGCGTCGACATGCCGGGCTGCCCCGGCGGCGCCCAGTCGGCGTCCCACGCGATCGAACTCATCGCGCGCTCGATGTCGTTGACGGTCTCGTGGTAGCGGCGTGCGCCGCTGCGCTCGCGCGCGTTCGCCCATCGCCGCTCGTCACCCCGGCGGTGCTCGACGTCGACGCGGTGCCCGGCCGCCGGCCGCCAGCCCAGGCCGATCCAGGCGTCGCGCTTGTCCTGCCCTTCGAGCTCGTCGATGCGCGCGTCAGCCACCGACGCCAGCGCGTCGCGCCGGCTGTGCGCCGCGCCCAGACGCAGCGAGGCCCGCTCGCCGAGCGGCCCGTCGGCACGCGCGCCCAGACGGTAGCCGTCGCCGCCGCGGCCGTCCGACTCGGCCCACAAGCCCTCGACGGAGCCGCCGAAGCGCCAGCGCTCGCCCGGCTGGCGCGTGATGACGTTGACGACCCCGCCCATCGCCTCGGAGCCATACAGCACCGACAGCGGCCCGCGCACGATCTCGATGCGCTCGATGTCGTCGACCGGGATCCAGTCGTACTGGAAGTCGGAGTGCCCGATCACGCCGTCGCTCGCCCCGACGCGCCGGCCGTCAACGAGGAACAGCGTGTGCTTGCTGTCCAGCCCGCGGATGCTCAGCACCTTGCGCCCGCCGATCGAGCGGCCCTGCAGGCTGATGCCGGTCTCGCCGCGGATCGCGTCGAGCACGTCGTCGGCGCCGCGCGCGGCGATCTCGTCGCGCGTGACGACGCTCGTCGACGCCGGCGCGTCGACCTCGAGCATCGCGTGGCGCGTCGCGGTCACGACCACCGTACTCACCGCGTCGGCGTGCTGCGCGGCGGCCGGCACCGCCCATGCCAGTGCGACGGTGGCCGCGACCGCGGCAGCGGTCGTCCGGAACCCAAGGTAAACGCGCAACCGCATCGATCGACTCTGCAGGATCACTTTCGAACGTGGCCGCAGGTTGCCGGCCGCGATCGTCACGCGCCTTGATGCAGGTTAACTTCGCGCGACCCGACACGGCGGACGATCCGGCGGGTCCGGACTTGATGCAGTTCAAGGACAGCCCGGGCATGCGAGGGCGACCATGCGCCCATCACACACCAGGCCCCGACGCAGCGCGACCGCCTGCCGAGGGCCGTGGATTGCAACCCAGGAGCGTGACCATGAACCCCATCACCCTCAGTCGCATCGCCGCCGCCGTGCTGGCCGGCGCAGGCATGCTCGCCGTGCAGGCGCAGGACAAGAAGGACGTCAGCCCCGGCGAGGTGCAGTACCACGCCGCGCCCTCGCCGCTGGCGGGCGTGCCAATGGTCGAGAGCCGCAACCCGAAAGCGCCGCCGATGACGCAGGCCGAGTTCGACCAGGCGCGCCAGATCTATTTCGAGCGCTGCGCCGGCTGCCACGGCGTGCTGCGCAAGGGCGCCACCGGCAAGCCGCTGACACCCGACATCACGCTCGGCAAGGGCACCGACTACCTCAAGGTCTTCATCGCCTACGGCTCGCCGGCCGGCATGCCGAACTGGCAGACCTCGGGCGACATGACCGAGAAGGAAGTCGACATGATGGCGCGCTACATCCAGCACGACCCGCCGACACCGCCCGAGTTCGGCATGGCCGACATGAAGGCCACCTGGAAGGTCATCGTGCCGCCCGAACAGCGGCCGAAGCGCAAGATGAACAACTACAACATCGACAACATCTTCTCGACCACGCTGCGCGACAGCGGCGAGGTGGCGCTGATCGATGGCGACACGAAGCAGATCATCAACATCGTCAAGACCGGCTACGCGGTGCACATCTCTCGCGTGTCGGCGTCGGGACGCTACCTGTTCGTGATCGGCCGCGACGGCAAGATCAACATGATCGACCTGTGGATGGAGAAGCCCGACAACGTGGCCGAGATCCGCATCGGCCTCGAGGCGCGCTCGGTCGACACGAGCAAGTACAAGGACTACGAGGACAAGTTCGCGATCGCCGGCGCCTACTGGCCGCCGCAGTACGTGATCATGAAGGGCGACACGCTCGAGCCGCTGAAGATCGTCAGCACGCGCGGCAACACCGTCGACACGCAGGAGTACCACCCCGAGCCTCGCGTCGCGAGCATCGTCGCGAGCCATTTCAAGCCCGAGTTCGTCGTCAACGTGAAGGAGACCGGCCAGACGCTGATGGTCGACTACTCCGACATCGACGCGCTCAAGGTCACCTCGATCGGCACCGCGCGCTTTCTGCACGACGGCGGATGGGACGCGAGCAAGCGCTACTTCCTCGTCGCCGCGAACCAGAGCAACAAGATCGCCGCCGTCGACGCGAAGGAAGGCAAGCTCGTCAAGCTGATCGACGTCGGCAAGATCCCGCACCCGGGCCGCGGCGCGAACTTCGTGCACCCGAAGTACGGGCCGGTCTGGGCGACCGGGCACCTCGGCGACGAGACGATCTCGCTCATTGCCACCGACCCGAAGAAGCACAAGGAGCACGCGTTCAAGGTCGTGCAGACGCTCAAGGGCCAGGGCGGCGGCTCGCTGTTCATCAAGACGCACCCGAAGTCGACGAACCTGTACGTCGACACCGCGCTGCACCCCGACCCGAAGGTGTCGCAGTCGGTGGCCGTCTACGACGTGAAGAACCTCGACAAGGGCTACCGGGTGCTGCCCATCGCCGAATGGGCGGGCCTGAAGGACGACGGCGCCAAGCGCGTCGTGCAGCCCGAGTTCAACAAGGCCGGCGACGAGGTCTGGTTCTCGGTGTGGAGCGCGAAGAACAAGGAGAGCGCGATCGTCGTCGTCGACGACAAGACGCTCAAGCCCAAGGCCGTGATCAAGGATCCGCGCCTGATCACGCCGACCGGCAAGTTCAACGTCTACAACACACAGCGCGACGTCTACTGACGCCTCCCGCGGCGTCGCCGGTCCCGCCCCCGGGGCCGGCGACGTCACGTCGGAGCCCACGTTGCGGCGGCGCGACTGGATCCTCGGGCTCGCCGCGCTGGCGCTGGGCCATCGCGTCGCGGCCTCCCCGCCCGAGCTCGCCACCGCCGACGGCCGCTGGCGTGGCGAGGTGCACGACGACGGCCGCACGCTCGTGCTGCGCAACGCCGACGGCACGGTGCGCCGACGGCTGCCGGCGCTGTCGCCCGACGGCACGCGCAGCGGCACGATCACGGCGATCGCCGACCTGCCCCGGCGGCGCAGCCTCGCGGTGGGTTTCGACGCGCTCGACGAGCTATGGGAGGTCTCGCTCGACCCCGCCGCGCCGCCGATCTTCGACGGCCTCGTGCACGACTACCGCATGGGCGAGGCGATCGCGACGCCGGGCTTCCTGGCGCCGCGACGCATCCCGCTCGCCGGGCGGGTGCTCGCGCTGCGCGAGGGCGCACAGGCGCCGCAGCTGCTCGCGCTGCTCGGCGGCGACGCGCCCGCGCTGCACCTCGTCAACCTCGACGTGCGGCGCTCGCTGAGCCGCGTGCCCGTGCCGCCCGGCGCCGACCTGCGCGCGGCCCGGTGGGACGACGCAGGCGCGGGGGCGCCGCGCCTGCGCGTGCCGGCGGGCGACGGGGCGAGCGTCTCGACGATCGAGGTCGGTACGACGACGCTGCGCGTGCTCGCGCCCTGACCGGGCGCCGGCGGCGTCGCGTCGTCAGCGCGCCTGGTAGCCGGCGAGCCGCTGCGCGTCGAGGATGCGGATGTCGCGCTTGTCGACCTCGATCAGCCCGGCGGCTTCGAGCTCGTGCAGCACGCGCGAGAAGTACTCGGGGGTCAGCGACAGCCGCGAGGCGATCGTCGCCTTGCTCACCGGCAGCGACACGGTGACGACCTCGTCGCCGTCGGCGGCGTGGCGGTCGCGCAGCAGGTAGCCGATCACGCGCTGCACCCCGCTGTGCAGCGCGTAGGCCTGCACGTCGTTGATCAGCCCGTGCAGCCGCATCGACAGGCCGGCGAGCATGCGCATCGCGAGCCTGGGGTCGCGCTCGATCTCGCGCCGCACCGCGTCCTTGGCCACCGTCAGCAGCATCGTGTCGGCGAGCGCCTGCGCGTTGACGACGTAAGGGCGGTCGGTGAACACGAGCGCCTCGGCGAAGCTGTGGCCGGGGCCGACGATCTCGATCACCTTCTCCTGCCCGGTGGGCGCGAGCGCGAACAGCTTGACCTGGCCGTAGACCACGACGTGGAAGCCGTCGCACGGCTCGCCGACGCGGAACACCGCGTCGCCGCGGCCGTACTTGTGCACGCTGCAGCCGTGGGCGATGCGCTTGCGCTCGTCGGCGTCGAGCGCGGCGAACAGCGGCAGCGTACCGAGGTAGCGGGGAGTGTCGAACACACGCGCGTCCATCGGTCTCTCGTCGGGCACCGTGCCCGGCAGCGCGATTGTCGGCCGGGAACGGCCCGGCCGATTGACGCCCGTCAAGTCGCAGGCAGCAACGTCAGCGCGTCAGCGTTGCGTAGACACGCGCCAGCCGGGTCGGCAGATCGCGCGGACGGCGCACCAGCGCGAAGCCACGGGTGCCGAACAGGTGCGGCAGGTAGTCGTGCGCACGCTCGTCGATCGTCACGCAGAACGGCGTCAATCCCGCGTCGCGCGCGGCCTGCACGGCGTGGCGCGTGTCTTCGAGACCGTAGCGGCCTTCGTAGACGTCGAGGTCGTTCGGCTTGCCGTCGGTCAGCACGAGCAGCAGGCGCTGCCGCTCGCAGCGCGCGGCCAGCCGCAGCGTCGCCTCGCGCAACGCGGCGCCCATGCGCGTGTAGTAGCCGGGGCGGATCGCGCCGACGCGCGATCGCACCGCGGCGCTCCAAGGCTCGTCGAAACCCTTCAGGTGCTGGAGGCGCACGTTCTGCCGCCGCACCGAGCTGAAGCCGAGCATCTCGAACGCGTCGCCGGTGGCGGCAAGTGCCTCGCCGAACACGTAGAGGGCCTCACGGATCACGTCGACGATGCGAGCGCTGGAGTCGGCATAGGCGTCGGTCGACAGCGACAGATCGGCCAGCAGCAGCGTCGCGAGGCTGCGGGCGCCGCGGGTGCGCTGGCGGTACACCGCCGGTGCGGCGCTCGCGGCGATGGTCCCCGCGGCGATGCGGTGGCGCACCCAGGCATCGAGGTCGATCGCGTCGCCGCTCGTGCAGCCGCGCTGCCACTGCGGCGCGGCGCGCAGCACCTCGAAGCGGCGGCGCATGCGCCGCGCGGTTGCGCGCAGCGCCGCCGGGGGCCGATAGCCCGGCGCCGCGGTGGCGACGAGCGTCTTCACGGCGCAGTGGTCGGGCTGGAGCCTGCGCACGCGCCAGTCCCACTCGGGCAGCCTGCGCCCGGGACCGAGCGGGCGGTCGTCGGCGCTCGCGCTCGGCAGGTCGAGGTCGAACTTCACGCGCGACGCGGCGGTCTGGCCGCCGGGCGTCACCGTCAGGCGCTCCATGTCGTCGGCGGCGGCGAGCGCGTGCGGGTCGGGCTCGTCGTCGGTGGCGCGGTCGACGCGCACGAACTCGGCCCACGAGAGCAGCGACTCGCTGCGCGACGGCAGCACGATGGCGTGGCGGCTCGGCGCGTGCGCGACGCGTTCGGCGCGGCGGCGCGTCGCACTGGCCGGCGAGGCGTCACGGCGCTCGCCACGGCCTTCGTCGTGCCGCACGTCGTCCACGGCCACGGCATCGGCGGTGAACACGGGCTCGAGCCACAGCGGCAGCGGCGCGACGTCCTGGGGCCGCACGGCGACCTCGGCGTGGTCGGCGCCGCGCAACGCGGCCTGGACGGCGGTCTCGTGCACGGCCGCGACGCCGCGCAACGACGCCGGCTGCGGGCGCTGCGCGAGGTGCGCCTCGACGAGCCGCGCGTGGCGTGCGCGCAGCCCGGGCAGTCGCTGCAGCACGCGCGCCGTCGCAGCGCGGTGGTCGGCGATCCAGTCGCCGGTCGGCTCGTACACCGCGGCGAGCGCGGCGAGCCACAGGTAGAGGTCGCGGTTGAGCTCGCGCTCGGCGAACACGGCGAGCGTCGACGGCAGCGCCAGTGCCTGCGCGTCGAGCTGTGCCCGCTCGGTGCGCTTGCCGCCGCCGGCCACGCGCTGCAGCCAGCCGCGCGGCCCGCCCGCCTGCGCGATCCCGGCCGGGGCGACGCGCAGCGCGGCATCGCCGCCGGCCGCGCGCAGCAGCAGCGCGACGGCGCGCGTCGTCTCCTCGAGCGTCACCGCGGCGTCGGGGTGGCGGCGGTCGGCGGCACGCGTGATCCAGCGGTGCCACCACAGGCCGACGTGCTCTTCCATCAGCGCCCCGCCGCCTGGTCACGGCGCTGGCGCAGCGTCTCCTTCACGGCGTCGAGCCCGATCGTCCACTGCAGCAGCGGCTCGCGCCCCTGCGCCGACTGCGAGGTCGCGCACTCGCCGAGGCACTGCCCGCACTGCACGCACGAGAACATCAGCCGCTTGATCTGGCGCGGGGTCAGCCGCATCGGGCAGACCTGGTCGCACGCCGACCCGCCCGGCGCGGCGACGGTGGCGCAGGTGCGGCAGTCGCGCGCGCGGGCACGGTCGAACGCGACAACCATGCCGCGCGGGTTGGCCATCCACGCGACGCTCTGGAACAGGCCCACCGCGCAGCCGAAGCGGCAGAACAGGTGGCGCGCGAACAGCATCTCGAGCGTGAACACCGTGCCGGCGACGCCGATGAAGCGCGCCTGGTTGACCGTGAGCGTGCCGTGCACGAGGTTGCCCCACACCGTGGCCGGCGGCAGCAGGTAGGTGAGCAGCGTGACCGCCCACAGGAAGCCGAAGAAGACGCACGACAGCACGAACACCGGCCACCAGCGCCTGTCGGGTACGCGCGCGCCGTGCGGCGTCGGGCGCTCCCAGACGCTGAAGCGGCCGCTGGCACGGTGCAGCAGGTCGTTCAGCCCCTCGACGAGCGAGAAGTGCGGGCACAGCCAGCCGCAGTACAGGCGTCCGTAGCGCCACGCCACCGTCATGAACGCGGCGACGAACGCGACCGCCGGCACGATGCCGCGCAGCACGATGGCGATCGCCGCCTCCGTGGCCGTGGCGTCGCCTCGCAGGAACGCGTCGATGCCCAGCGACCAGCGCAGGCCGAGGAACCACAGCTGCGTCTCGGTGAGGTCGAAGCGCAGCAGGTCGAGCGACGGTGCCAGCAGGAAGAGCGCGAAGAAGCCGAGCTGGAAGACGCGCCGGCGCCGCTGCAGGCGCGTGCTCGCCGCGGCGCCGCGGTCGCTCGGCGCTGCGGCCATCGCGACGGCGTCAGTCGTCATCGCCGACCACGGCGCGCACGACGTCGTCGAGCGCGGCGACGGTGTCGGCGTCGTCGGTCAGCGCGTCGACGATCGCTGCGCGGCAGGCGGCGCGCAGCGGCAGGCCCGAGGCGGCCAGCCGCGCCGCCATCACGAGCAGCCGCGTGCTCGCCGTCTCCTCGAGATCGTGGTCGGTGAGCCGCCGCAGCGCCTGCGCGAGCTGCACCAGGCGCTGCGCGGTCGCGGCGTCGACGCCGCCTTCGGCCTCGACGATGCTGCGCTCGATCGCCGCCGGCGGGTAGCCGAGCGCGAGCGCGACGAAGCGCTGGCGCGTGCTCGGCTTCAGCCCCTTGAGCAGGTTCTGGTAGCCGGGGTTGTACGAGATCACGAGCATGAAGCCGGGCGCGGCGGGAATCGTCTCGCCGGTACGCTCGAGCGGCAGCACGCGGCGGTCGTCGGCCAACGGGTGCAGCACGACGGTGGTGTCCTTGCGCGCCTCGACGACCTCGTCGAGGTAGCAGATCGCCCCTTCGCGCACGGCGCGCGTCAGCGGACCGTCGCTCCACACCGTGTCGCCGCCGGCGATCAGGTGGCGGCCGACGAGGTCGGCCGCACTGAGGTCGTCGTGGCAGCTGACGGTGACGAGCGGGCGCCCGAGCCGCGCCGCCATGTGCTCGACGAACCGCGTCTTGCCGCAACCGGTCGGCCCCTTGATCAGCAGCGGCAGACGGCGCTCGAACGCGTGCTCGAACAGGGTGCACTCGCCGCCCTGGGCGGCGTAGAACGGCACCGCGGCGAGGCGGCGGGCGCTGGCCATCTCCATCGCCCGCTCCTCACGCGTTCTGCAGCCGGCCGCCGACCGGCACCGCCGCGTCGTCCTCGTCGGCCGCGGGGCCGACGAAGAAGCTCGCCAGGTACACCAGCAAACCGAGCAGGAACATCGTGCCGCCGGCCACGCGCGTCCAGTAGAAGAACGCGAGCTGGTCCTGGGTGGCCATGAACGGCATCGCGCCTTCGGTGGGCAGGCGCTGCAGCCACACCTGCAGCACGCCCGCGGCGGTGAGCGCGAGCACCATCACCGCCATGCCGATCGTCATGATCCAGAAGCTCCACATCTCCCACGCCTGCGCGCGCCGCGGGTTGGCCTCGCGACCACGCAGCACCGGCATCGCGTAGCTGATCACCGCGATGACGACGAGCACGTAGGCGCCGTAGAACGCGAGGTGGCCGTGCGCCGCGGTGATCTGGCTGCCGTGGGTGTAGTAGTTGACGGGGCTGAGCGTGTGGATGAAGCCCCACAGCCCGGCGCCGAGGAAGCCCATCACCGCGGTGCCCACGGCCCACAGCACGGCGGCCTGGTTCGGGTGCTCGCGGCGGCGACGCTGCACCATGTTGAAGGCGAACAGCGTCATCATGAAGAACGGGATCGGCTCGAGCGCGCTGAACACGCTGCCCACCCAGTGCCAGTAGCCCGGCAGGCCGATGAAGTAGAAGTGGTGGCCGGTGCCGAGGATGCCGGTGACGAGCGCCATCGTGACGATCAGGTAGAGCCACTTGTCGATCACCTCGCGGTCGACGCCGGTGGTCTTGATCAGCACGTAGGCCAGCAGCGCGCCGAGGATCAGCTCCCACGTGCCCTCGACCCACAGGTGGACGACGAACCACCAGTACATCTTGTCGCGCACCAGGTTGCCCGGGTTGACGAAGGCGAACAGGAACATCAGCGCCAGGCCCCACAGCCCGGCGAGCAGCACGAGGCTTATCGCCGTCTTGCGCCCCTTGAGCACGGTCATGCTAATGTTGAACAGGAACACCAGCGCGACGACGACGATGCCGAGCTTGGTCGGCAACGGCTGTTCGAGGAACTCGCGCCCCATCGTGGCGAGCCAGTCGTTGCCCGTGGCCGCGGCGAGCGTCGCGTACGGCACCAGCAGGTAGCCCAGCACGGTCGCCGCTCCGGCGACGAGAAAGACCCAGAACATCAGCTTCGCGAGCAGCGGACTGTGCAGCTCGGTCTCGCTCTCCTCGGGCACGAGGTAGTAAGCCGCGCCCATGAAGCCGAACAGCAGCCACACGATGAGCAGGTTCGTGTGCACCATGCGCGCGATGTTGAACGGGATCGCCGGGAAGAACAGGTCGCCGACGACGTACTGGATGCCCAGCGTCAGGCCGAACACGATCTGGCCGACGAACAGGCCGATGGCGGCGACGAAGTACGGCTTGGCGACCGCCTGGGACTTGTACTTCAGGGTGGCAGCTTGCATGGCAACTCCTGGTGGAAGCGATCGGCGTTCAGCCTTCGACGTTCGGCGGCCAGTTCTCGGTGTTGATGCGGCTGGTCCACTTCAGGAACTCGACGAGGTCGTCGAGCTGCTGCTCGCTGAGGTGGAACTGCGGCATCTGCCGGCGACCCGGCGTGCCGCTGGGCTGCGCCTGCATCCAGCCCTTGATGAACTCGCGGGCGCCGGCGTCGCCGCCGCGGCGCACGTAGACGTTGCCGAGTTCGGGCGCGAAGTAGGCGCCTTCGCCGAGCAGCGTGTGGCAGCCGATGCAGTTGCGCGTCTCCCACACGTGCTTGCCGCGCACCACCGCCGGCGTCAGCTCGGCGGCGTTCGAGCGCTGCGGGATGCGGCTCTCGGTGTCGAAGATCAAGACGGCGAACAGCAGGATGAAGAACGCGCTGCCTCCGTAGAAGATGTTGCGCGCCATCTGGCTGGTGAAGCCTCGGGCCATGACGGGACTCCTCGATGGGGTCGGGACGATGGCGATAGCCTACGGATTCAGTTGGGAAATTCCTTGAACCGGTTCAAGGAACGGACCGTACGCGCAGGCTGCAATGGACACACCCTCCCCAAGCGCGTCCGATGCCCCCGAACGAACCGCCCGACGCCGACCTGCCGCCGCTCGACGCGGCCGCGGTGCGCGCAGCGCTGCGCGACGTGCGCGACCCCGAGATCGGCGAGAGCGTCGTCGATCTCGGGCTGGTGGCGTCGGTGAGCGTCGATACCGGCGTCTTGCGCGTGACGCTGATCCCGACCAGCGCCACGTGCCCGCTGGCCGACGTGCTACTCGAAGACGTCGAGACCGCGCTGCGCCGCCTGTGCGTCGGTCGCGGGCTCGACATCGCAGTGGTGATGGACTGGCAGCAGACATGGGACCCCGAGCGGCTGAGCCCGGCGCTGAAGGCGCGCTTCGGCTGGTGAATCCGGCCACACCCCGTGGGGGGACGCTGGCGGTCGCGAGCGCGGCGCTGCTGGCCGTGACCAGCCTCGTGGCCGGCCTCGCCGGAGGGCTCGTGCGCATCGGCGCGCTGGCCGCACCGTCGTCGGGCCCCGCCGGCGTCGCCGCGGCGGGTTGGCATGGCGCACTGATGATCTGCGGGCTGTTCGGGACGCTGGTGTCGCTGGAACGCGCCGTCGCGCTCCAGCGCGGCGTCGCGGTGCCGGTGCTGGCCGGTGCCGGGGCACTGGCGGCGTCGCTCGGTGCACCGCCGCTGCTTGCCCTTGCGGCCTGGGGACTGGCAGCTGCGGGCCTCGCGGGGCTGTATGCGCACGCCGGGCACGCGCGCGCCTGGTCGCTGCACCTGGGCGTCGAGCTTGGCGGCGCGCTGGCGTGGCTCGCCGGCACGCTGGCGTGGGCCGCCGGGCTGCGCGACGCCGCGCTGATCGGCTGGTGCGGCTTCCTGCTGCTGACGATCGCCGGTGAGCGGCGCGAGCTGACGCAGATGCTGCGGCTGCCGCGGTGGGCGAGCCGCACGTTCGTCGTCGTCGTTGCCGGCGTGCCGTTGGCGTTCGCGCTGGCGCTGGCCGGGCTGCCGCGCGCGGCCGCCGCGGTGTGGTGGAGCGCGTGCGCGCTGTTGGCGGTGTGGTTGCTGCGCTTCGACCTCGCGCCGCGCCAGTGGCGTGCCGCCGGCTGGGCCGGGCACACGGCGTGGCACCTCGTCGCCGGCTACGCGTGGCTCGCCATCGCCGCAATCTCCGGGTTGTCACAGGGGCGTGTCGACGGTGCGGCGCTGCACGTGCTGCTGCTGGGCTTCGTGTTCGCGATGGTGTTCGGTCACGCGCCGATCATCCTGCCGGCGCTCGCCGGCCTGCGACCGCGCTACACGGCCTGGGCGCGGTGGCCGCTGGCGCTGATGGGCGCAAGTCTCGTCGCGCGGCTGGCAGTCGAACTCGGTGTCGGCGGCACGACCGGCTGGCGCGCCGCAGCCGGGGTCGGTCATGCGGCAGCCATCGCGTGGTTCGGGCTGACGATGGCACTGGCCGCGTGGCACGGCCGTGCCCGACCGTCCCGGCCCACGGGGGGCGGCCCTTCGAAGGCGACACCAGCATGAAGACCACGCGCGCCCATGCCGTCCTCAAGGTCGCCGCGACGCTCGCCGTCGTCTTCGGCCTCGCGACGATCGTCTCGGGGACCCGCGTGCTGCTCGGCGGCGATGCCGCGCGCGCAGCCGCCGGTGCGGTCGTGCCGTTCGTGTTGTGGTTCAACACCACGGCCGGCCTCGCTTACGTCGTCGCCGGCATCGGCCTCTGGAGGCGTCGCCGCTGGTCGGTGACGCTGGCCGTCGTGATCGCTGCCGCGACGGTCGGCGTGTTCGCCGCCTTCGGCGTACACGCGCTCGGCGGGGGCGCCTACGAGGTGCGCACCGTCGGCGCGATGGCGTTGCGCACCCTGGTGTGGATGGCGATCGCGGCAGTCGCCTGGCGGCTCGTCGGTCGCGGCCCGTGAGCGCCGCCGTACCGCCGCTCAGACCGGCGGCGGGTGCAGCACCGCCGCGCCGGCGAAACGCCCGGCGCGCAGGTCGTCGAGCGCGCGGTTCGCGTCTTCGAGCGCGTACGGCACGGTGTGCACGCGCAGCGCGATCTCGTCGGCGAGCTTCATGAACGCGTCGCCGTCGGCGCGTGTCAGGTTGGCCACCGACACGAGCCGCCGCTCGCCCCACAGGATCGCGTACGGGAACGACGGGATGTCGCTCATGTGGATGCCGGCGCACACCACCGTGCCGCCCGCGCGTACCGCGCGCAGCGCCACCGGCACCAGCGCGCCGACCGGCGCAAACAGGATCGCCGCGTCGAGCAGCGTCGGCAGCGCGTCGTCGGACGACCCGGCCCACACGGCGCCCAGGTCGCGCGCGAGCTGCTGCGCGGCCGTGTCGCCGGGGCGCGTGAACGCGTAGACCTCGCGCTGCTGCGCGACGGCCACCTGCGCGATCAGGTGCGCCGCGGCGCCGAAGCCGTAGAGGCCCAGCCGCGGCGCGTCGCCGGCCATCGCGTAGGCGCGGTAGCCGATCAGCCCGGCGCACAGCAGCGGCGCGGCCTCGTCGTCGCAATAGCGTGCGGGCAGCCGGAACACGTAGCGCGCGTCGGCGACGACCTGCCCTGCATAGCCACCGTCGAGCTGCCAGCCGGTGAACTTGGCGTGCGGGCACAGGTTCTCGCGCCCGGCGCGGCAGTGCTCGCAGCTGCCGCAGGTCCAGCCGAGCCACGGCACGCCGACGCGGTCGCCGACGGCCAGACCGCTGACGCCCTCGCCGAGCTCGGCGACGCCGCCGACGACCTCGTGCCCCGGCACGACGGGGCGCCCCGGGTGCGCGAGGTCGCCGTCGACGAGGTGCAGGTCGGTGCGGCACACGCCGCAGGCGGCCACGCGGATGCGCACCTGGCCCGGCCCGGGGCGCGGCAGCGCGTCGCGCCAGACGGCCTGCAGCGGCCGCCCCGGCGCCACGCACTCCATCGCGAGCCAGCGCGCCATCGCCGGCTGCCGTCAGTGCAGCACGAGCAGCGGCAGCGTCGAGCGCGCGAGCACCGCCTTGGTGTGCGAGCCGAACAGGAACTCGCCGAACGCGCCGCGCCCGTGCGTGACCATCACGATCAGGTCGCAGCCGCGCGCCTGTGCCGCGTCGACGATGGCCTGGTCGACCAGCGGCGCCTGCTCGTAATGCCCTTCGAACGCGACGCCGGCGGCGCGCGCGCGCTCCTCGAAGCGCGCGAGCACCTGCTTGGCGTGCGCCTCGGTGCGCCGGTCGTGCAGCTCGGTCTCGTGCTCGACGATGGCCGGCGCGCGGCCCACCGCCGGCAGCGGCGGCGTCGGCTCGGCGACGAAGCCGACGACGACGGCCCCCAGCGGCTTGGCCAGCGCGAGGCTGGCGTCCATCGCGCGGCTCGACAGGTCGCTGCCGTCGACCGGCACCAGGATGCGTTTGAACATGATTCGGCTCCTGCACTGCAGCGGCCCGTGGGCACGGCGTGGGCGCTGCGATGCAAGCAGTCTAGGCAACGGCCACGGCCGCGTCTTGACCTCGCGCAAGACTGCATCGCGCCGCCGTGCGCAACGGTGTGCGCCGGCGGCCTACGATGCCCGTGCCGACAGGAGACGCCGCGATGGACACCGACCAAGCCTCCTTCGAGCCGCTGGACCCGGGCCGCATCCACCCGATGGACCCCGTCGAACTGGCGTACTGGTGCCGCGAGTTCGGCTGCACCGAGACGCGCCTGCGCGAGGCGCTGGCCGCCGTCGGCGAGCACGTCGCCGAGGTGCGCGCGTGGCTCGCGCAGACGCGCTGAACGCCCGCGTCGGCGGGCACCGCGACGCCGCTCAGCGTGCGGCGCGCCCCAGCATCTCGTCGACGACGCGCAGCAGCTGCGCGATGTCGAGCGGCTTGGTCAGGTAGGCGTCGAAGCCGGCCGCCTTCGCGCGCTCGACGTCGCGCGGCATCGCGTTGGCCGACACCGCGACGACGGGGATGCCGCGCGTGGCCTCGCTGCGGCGCAGGCACTCGAGCACCGCGAAGCCGTCCATGTCGGGCAAGCCGATGTCGAGCAGGATCAGCGCCGGGCGGTGCACGCGCGCGAGCTCGAGCCCGAGGCCGGGGGCGATCGCCGTCAGCAGCCGGATGTCGCGGCGCGTCGCGAAGATGCCCTCGATCAGACGCAGGTTGGCCGGGTTGTCCTCGATGCACAGCACCTCGCGCGGCACGACGCCGTCGGCCGCGGTCGGCACCGGCGGCGGCGACTCGGCCGGCGCATCGCTGGCCGGTGGCGCCGCCAGCGCGAGCCGCACCCAGAACGTGCTGCCGACACCGCGCGTGCTCTCGACACCGACGGTGCCGCCCATCAGCTCGACGAGGCGCTTGGTCAGCGCCAGCCCGATGCCGGTGCCCTGGATCTGGCGCGCCTCGGCGTCGAGGCGCTCGAACGGCACGAACAGGCGCGCGCACTGCTCGGCGGTCAGCCCGGCGCCGGTGTCGCTGACGCGGATGCTCACGTGCCCGGGCTCGGCGACGCACGCGACGCTGACCGAGCCGAGCGGCCGGTTGTACTTGACCGCATTCGACAGCAGGTTCAGCAGCACCTGCTTGAGCCGCGTGCGGTCGGCGCGCACGTGCACGTGGCACGTGCCGGGCGGCTGCAGCAGCTGCACGCCACGCGCGTCGGCCTGCGGGCGCACGAGCTTCAGGCACTCGTGCAGCAGCGGCAGCAGCGCCACCGCGTCGGGGCTCACGCTCAGCTGGCCCGACTCGACACGCGCGAGGTCGAGCACCTCGTCGATCAGCGTCAGCAGGTGGCGCCCCGCGGCGACGATCTCGCGCACGTGCGCCGCCTGCTCGGCGGTCGCGCTCAGGCCGAGCAGCTGACCGAAGCCGAGGATCGCGTTCAGCGGCGTGCGCAGCTCGTGGCTCATGCGCGACAGGAACTCGCTCTTGGCGAGGTTCGCGCGTTCGGCCTCCTCCTTGGCCGCCTGCAGCTGGCGGTGCGCGGCCTGTCGCTGCGTGATGTCGCGCACGAACGCGAACAGCAGCGGCTCGCCGGCGAGCAGCACCTCGCTGACGCTGACCTCGACCGGCACGACGCTGCCGTCCTTGCGCCGGTGGCGGGTGTCGAAGCGGTCGAAGCCCTCGCGGCGTACGCGCTCGATGTGCGCGGCGACGTCGTCGGGGCTCTCGTCGACCTCGATGTCGGGAATCGACAGTTGCAGCAGCTCGTCGCGCGTGTAACCGAGCAGCCGCGCGAACGCGGCGTTGGCGTCGCGCAGGCGCCCCGCCGGGTCGACAGCGAAGAAGCCGTCGTTCGTGTTCGCGAGGATCAGCTCGGTGCGCCGGCTTTGCCGCTCGAGCTCGGCGGTGCGTTCGCGCACGCGCTGCTCGAGCGCCTCGTTGGCCTCGCGCAGCGCGCCCTCGACGCGCTTGCGCTCGCTGATGTCGCGCGCGAAGCAGAAGCCGTAAGGACTGCCCATCGACCGGGATGTGGCTGGCGGTGATCTCGACCGGAAACACGCTGCCGTCGGCGCGGCGGTGGCGCGTTTCGAAGACGACGGCGCCTTCGCGCTGCAGGCGCTGCAGCAGCGGCGCCCACTGCGCCGGCGTGAAGTCGGGGTCGAAGCTCCAGACCTCGCGCCCGACGAGCTCCTCGGCGCGCAGCCCGAGGCTGCGGCAGGCCTGTTCGTTGCAGCGCGCGACGCGGCCCTGGCCATCGATCCAGAACGCCGCGTCGGGGCTGTGGTCGATCGCGAACTGCGTCAGCTCGAGCTGGCGCTCGATGCGCCGGCGCTGCGAAGCCTCGCGCTCGGGCTCGACGGCGTGCAGCGCACACAGCGCTCGCCGCGGCGGGCCGGCGTCGAGCCGGATCACGCAGAACTCGGCGTCCCACGCGGTGCCGTCTGCCCGCCGCTGGCGCCAGCCGAAGGCACCGGCCGCAGCGAGCGCACGCTCGGCGAACGCGGCCGCACGCGGGGCGTCAGGGGGCGAGAGCTTGTCGAGCGGCCGCCCCTGCAGTGCGTCGGCCGCGACGCCGTAGTGCGACGCGGCGACGGCGTTCGCTCCGACGAGGCGGCCCGCGTCGAGGTCCACCTCGACGACGGGCAGCGGCGACGACGCGAAGTCGGCGAGCGACAGGCGGCGGGACGACTCGGCAGCGGTCAACGCAGGCTCCAGGGCACGGTGGCGCTCGTCGCGGCCGCGCCGGCCGTCGCCATCGGACGCCACGCGAGAGACGATGCCCCTGGAGGGATCATCGCATCGCCGCCCGCACCGCCGCCCCGGGGCCAACGCGCGGGCGGCGCGGCGGCATTCGCGCCGTCACCGGCTGCCGTGCCGCGTCAGCCGACGCGGCAGACCTTGAGCATGTTGGTGCCGCCGGGGTAGCCCATCGGCTCGCCGCAGGTGATCGCATAGGTGTCGCCGGGCTTGAGCACGCCGCGCTCGACGAGCAGCGCCTCGGCGTCGCGCAGCGCCTCGTCGCGGTCGGTGTGCACCGCCATCAGGATCGGGCGCACGTTGCGGTACAGCGCCATGCGACGCAGCGTCGCGCGCTGCGTCGTGACGCCGTAGATCGGCACGTCGATGCGGTGGCGGCTCATCCACAGCGCCGTCGAGCCGCTCTCGGTCAGCGCGACGATCGCCTTGCAGCCGAGCTGGTACGCGGTGAACAGGGCCCCCATCGCGATGCTCTGGTCGATGCGCCCGTAGCGGCGCGCAGCGAAGTCGGCCTCGACGAGCCGGTACTCCTCGGCGCGCTCGGCGGCCTCGCAGATCGAGGCCATCGTCTCGACGGTCTCGACCGGGTACTTGCCGGTGGCGGTCTCGGCGCTGAGCATCACGGCATCCGTCCCGTCGTGCACCGCGTTGGCGACGTCGCTGACCTCGGCGCGCGTGGGCACCGGGTTGACGATCATGCTCTCCATCATCTGTGTCGCGGTGATGACGACGCGGTCGTGCGCGCGCGCGAGCTTGATCATGCGCTTTTGCAGCGCCGGCACCGCGGCGTTGCCGACCTCGACGGCGAGGTCGCCGCGCGCAACCATGATGCCGTCGCTGGCCTTCAGGATCGCCTCGAGCTGCGGGATCGCCTCGCTGCGCTCGATCTTGGCGATCAGTCCCGGCTTGTGGCGCCACGGCTCGCCGGCGACGTTGGCGAGCTGGCGCGCCATCTCCATGTCGGTGGCGCTCTTCGGGAAGCTCACCGCAAGGTACTCGCACTGGAACGACATCGCGGTCTTGATGTCGTCCATGTCCTTCGAGGTCAGCGCCGGCGCGGTCAGGCCGCCGCCCTGCTTGTTGATGCCCTTGTTGTTGGCGAGCACCCCGCCGACCTTGACGACGGTGTGCACTTGCTCGCCGCGCACCGCGGTGACGTCGAGCACGAGCAGGCCGTCGTTGAGCAGCAGCGTGTCGCCGGGGCGCACGTCGCGCGGCAGCTCCTTGTAGTCGAGGCCCACGCGCTCGTGGTTGCCCAGCCCCGTGTAGCCGGCATCGAGCACGAAGGGCTGCCCCGGCTCGAGCACGGTCTGCCCGCCCTCGAACTTGCCGACGCGGATCTTCGGGCCCTGCAGGTCGGCCATGATCGCGACCTCCTTGCCCACGCGCTGCGCCGCTTCGCGCACCGCGTGCGCGCGCTCGACGTGGTCGGCCGCGCTGCCGTGCGAGAAGTTCAGCCGCACGACGTCGACGCCGGCACGGATCAGCCGCTCGAGCATCTCGGGCGACGACGTCGCCGGTCCGATGGTGGCGACGATCTTGGTCTGACGGGGCATGCAAGGGCTCCAGGAAGCGCAGCGATTATCGCGAGGGGGGGTGACGCGCCGGCTTCAGCGCGCGCCGGCCACGTCGGCGACGACGAGCGCCGTCATGTTGACGACGCGGCGCATCGTCGCCGACGGCGTCAGGATGTGCGCCGGCCGCGCCGCACCGAGCAGGATCGGCCCGATCGTCACACCCTGGCCGCCGGTGGTCTTCAGCACGTTGAACAGGATGTTGGCCGCGTCGAGGTTGGGCAACACGAGCAGGTTGGCCTCGCCGCCGAGCGACGAGTCGGCGATGAAGCGGCGGCGGATCGCCGCATCGAGCGCGGCGTCGCCGTGCATCTCGCCGTCGCACTCGACGTCGGGCGCGAGCGCCTTGAAGCGCTCGGCCGCGGCGCGCATGCGCCGCGCCGATGCGCGCTTGGACGAGCCGAAACACGAGTGCGACACGAACGCCACCTTCGGCGGCAGGCCGAAGCGGCGCACCTCGTCGGCGGCCATGCGCGCGATCTCGGCGAGCTGCTCGGCGTCGGGCTCGTCGTTGACGAAGGTGTCGGCGATGAACAGCGTGCGCCCCTCGAGCAGCAGCGCGTTCATCGTCGCGAACGTGCGCGCCTGCGGCTGCAGGCCGATGACGTCGCGCACGTGCTCGAGGTGCGCATCGAAGCGCCCGACGAGCCCGGTGAGCATCGCGTCGGCCTCGCCGCGGCGCAGCATCAGCGCGCTGATCAGCGTGTTCGAGCGCCGCACCGCGGCCTTCGCGACGTCGGGCGTGACGCCGTCGCGCTTCATCAGCGCGTGGTACAGCTCCCAGTACTCGCGGTAGCGCGGGTCGTCCTCGGGGTCGGTCAGCTCGAAGTCGACGCCGGGCTTCAGCCGCAGGCCCGCGCGCTCGAGACGCATCGCCACCACCGCGCGCCGGCCGACGAGGATCGGCTGTGCAAGGCCCTCGTCGCACACGACCTGCACCGCGCGCAGCACGCGCTCGTCCTCGCCGTCGGCGTAGACGACGCGCGCCGTGCCCTTGGCGCGCTGCGCCTTCGCGGCGGCGAAGACCGGGCGCATCACCATGCCGGTCTGGTAGACGAAGCGGGTGAGCGACTGGCGGTACGCGTCGAGGTCGGCGATCGGCCGCGTGGCGACCCCCGACTCGACCGCCGCCTGCGCGACCGCCGGCGCGATGCGCAGGATCAGCCGCGAGTCGAACGGCTTCGGGATCAGGTAGTCCGGCCCGAAGCTCAGGTCCTGCCCGGCGTACGCGGCGGCGACCTCGTCGCTCGTCTCGGCCTTGGCCAGTGCGGCGATCTCGCGCACGCAGGCCAGCTTCATCGCCTCGGTGATCTTCGTCGCGCCGCAGTCGAGCGCGCCGCGGAAGATGTACGGGAAGCACAGGACGTTGTTGACCTGGTTCGGGTAGTCGCTGCGCCCGGTGGCGACGATGCAGTCGGGGCGCGCCTGCTTCGCGAGCTCGGGCCGGATCTCGGGCTCGGGGTTCGCGAGCGCGAGGATGATCGGCTTCGGCGCCATCGTCGCGACCATCTCGGGCGTCAGCACCCCGGCCGTCGAGCAGCCGAGGAACACGTCGGCGTCGCGCACGACGTCGGCCAGCGTGCGCGCGGCGGTGACCTGGCAGTAGCGCTGCTTGCTCTCGTCGAGGCGGCCGGCCTTCACGTCGTCGCGCTCCGACTGGATCACACCCTTGCTGTCGACGACGAAGACGTGCTCGCGCTTGACGCCGAGCGCGACCATCGTGTCCAGGCACGCGATCGCCGCCGCGCCGGCGCCGGAGACCGCGACCTTGATCGCGCCGATGCTCTTGCCGGTCAGCTCCAGCCCGTTGAGCAGCGCGGCGCTGGAGATGATCGCGGTGCCGTGCTGGTCGTCGTGGAACACCGGGATCTTCATGCGCTCGCGCAGCTTCTTCTCGATGTAGAAGCACTCGGGCGCCTTGATGTCCTCGAGGTTCACGCCGCCCAGCGTCGGCTCGAGCGCGGCGATGATGTCGACGAGTTTGTCGGGGTCCTTCTCGGCCAGTTCGATGTCGAAGACGTCGATGCCGGCGAACTTCTTGAACAGGCAGCCCTTGCCTTCCATCACCGGCTTGCCCGCCAGCGGCCCGATGTCGCCGAGGCCCAGCACCGCGGTGCCGTTGGTGACGACGCCGACCAGGTTCGCGCGCGAGGTGTAGTCGGCCGCGGCCGCCGGGTCGTCGGCGATCGCCAGGCACGCGTAGGCCACGCCCGGCGAGTACGCGAGCGACAGGTCGCGCTGGTTCGACAGCGGCTTGGTCGGCGTGACGGCGACCTTGCCGCGGGTGGGCGCGCGGTGGTACTCGAGCGCGGCGTCGCGCAGCGCCTGTTCGGCCGGCGACAGGTCGGCCGTCTTCGAAGGGGGCATGGGTCGTCTCCTCGTGCGTCGTTCGACGACCCGCAGCGTAGCGCGGTGCGCCGGCGGCGATTGCGCCGCCGGCGTCAACACTGAATCAACCGGCCGCGCGCTTGGCGAGGATCTCGAACGCCGGCAGCGTCTTGCCCTCGAGCACCTCGAGGAAGGCGCCGCCGCCCGTCGAGATGTAGCCGATGTCCTTCTCGATGCCGTACTTCGCGATCGCCGCGAGCGTGTCGCCGCCGCCCGCGATGCTGAACGCGGGACTCGCGGCGATCGCGCGCGCGACCGTCTCGGTGCCCTTGGCGAAGGCGTCGAACTCGAACACGCCGACCGGCCCGTTCCAGACGATGGTGCCGGCGGCCTTGAGCTTGTCGGCGAGCATCGCGGCGGTCTTCGGGCCGATGTCGAGGATCATGTCGTCGGCGGCGACGTCGCCCGCCGCCTTCACGGTGGCCGGCGCGTCGGCCTTGAACTCCTTCGCGACGACGACGTCGACGGGAATCGGCACCTCGGCGCCGCGCGCAGCCATCGCGTCGATCACCGCCTTCGCGTCGCCGACGAGGTCGGGCTCGGCCAGGCTCTTGCCGATCGGCAATCCGGCGGCGAGCATGAACGTGTTGGCGATGCCGCCGCCGACGATCAGGCCGTCGACGTTCTTCGCGAGGCTTTGCAGGATCGTCAGCTTGGTGCTGACCTTGCTGCCGGCCACGATCGCCAGCAGCGGACGCTTGGGCTGCGCGAGCGCCTTCGTGATGGCGTCGATCTCGGCGGCCAGCAGCGGCCCGGCGCAGGCCACCGGCGCGAACTGCGCGATGCCGTAGGTGCTCGCCTCGGCACGGTGCGCGGTGCCGAACGCGTCGTGCACGAAGATGTCGCACAGCGCGGCCATCTTGCGCGCCAGCGTCTCGTCGTTCTTCTTCTCGCCCTTGTTGAGGCGGCAGTTCTCGAGCAGCACGACCTGGCCGGGCTTGACGTCGACGCCGTCGACCCAGTTCGCGACCAGCGGCACGTCGCGGCCGAGCAGTTCGCCCAGGCGCTTGGCCACCGGCGCCAGCGAGTCCTCGGGCTTGAACACGCCCTCGGTCGGGCGGCCGAGGTGGCTCGTGACCATCACCGCGGCGCCGGCCTTCAGCGCCATCTCGATGCACGGCACCGACGCGCGGATGCGCGTGTCTTCGGTGATGCGGCCGCTGTCGTCCTGCGGCACGTTGAGGTCGGCGCGGATGAACACGCGCTTGCCGGCCACCTGGCCTTGCGCGACGAGATCGGCGAAACGTAGGACGTTCATGGGCGGGTCTCCGTGGGGGGTGTGCAGGGCGGGCGGCGCCGATACCCCTCATTGTATGAAGGCCATCGCTGCGCCGGAACCGCGATTGTGGTCGCTCGCTACCAGCCCAGGCCGAGTCGCAGCACGAGCATCACCACGGTGCCGCTGACGATGGTGCCGAGGATGTCGCGCCGCCAGAAGTAGTACGCCGTCGCGGCGGCGACGGCGAACAGCCGCGCGTCGCGCCAGGTGTCGATCAGCCGGCCCTGCGTCATCACGACCTCGGGCGCGACGACCGCCGCCAGCGCCGCGAGCGGCGCGTAGCGCAGGCCCTCGCGCAGCCAGCCCGGCATCGGCACCTCGCGCCGCGGCAGGAAGAAGAACGCGCGCGTGACGACGGTGATCACGCCGAGCCCGACGATCGTCAGCGCCACCTCCCACCCGTTCATGCCAGCGCTCTCCTCCGGTCATGGCGGAACCCCCTCCGCGCGGGAGGAACGCGCTCGCTTTGCAACGGCCGTGCGGGAGCGCTCATCGCCGCACCCCGCGGCGCCCGGGGGCGTGATCGATCAGCAGCGCGATCGCGACCGCCGCGGCGATCGCGACGACGATGTTCAGCCGCAGCGGCAGCGCGTACGCCGCAACGGCGGCGCACGACGCGACGCCGGCGGCGACCCAGCTCGCGCGGTCGTGGAGCAGCGAGTAGCTCACACCCAGCAGCGCGATGACGCCGGCGAAGCCGAGTCCCCAGTGCGTCGGCACGAAGTCGGCGAGGAAGATGCCGGCCAGCGACGCCGACTGCCACGACGTCCAGTTCGTCGCGACGCCGCCCCAGAAGTACGGCAGCTGCTCCGGCGCCGGCCTGGGCTCGGGGAAGCGGCGCATGAACAGCACGTAGTTCAGGTCGGCGGTGAAGTAGCCCACGCGCAGCCGCATCGACAGCGGCAGGTGCGCGAAGTACGGCCGCCACTGCGCGCTGAAGATCACGAAGCGCAGGTTGACGCACAGCGCGGTGGTCCACACGACCCAGATCGGCGCGCCCGACGCGATCAGCGGCAACGACGCGAGCTGCGCGCTGCCGGCGTAGACGACGAGCGACATCAGCACCGACAGCGGCACGCCCAGCCCGCTCTTGACCATCGCGACGCCGGTGACCAGCCCCCACGCGGCGATGCCCAGCGCGATGCCGGTCATCTCGCGCGCGCCGCGGCGGAACTCGGGGTGGCGCCAGGTCGGCGCCGGCAAGGCAACGGTACTCGTGCTCATCGCCCGCATTGTCGGTGGCAGCGCATGACGCTGCCGGGGCAGCCGCGGTGCCGCGCCGCGGGGCGGTCAAGACGGCTCGCGCTTGCCGCGTTCGGCGCGCTCGGCGCCGTCACCGGCGGCCGTACCCGGTGCCGTGAGCTGAGGCGCGACGGCCTCGATCTGGTTCTCGCGCATGTAGTCGTTCATCTCGCGCCAGCCGGCGAAGATGGCGGCCTTGTCGGCGCGGCGATTCAGCGCGTAGCAGTCCTCGATCGCGCGCCCCGCATGACGGCAGGCGGCGCCGATCGCGCGTCCCTCGGCATCGCGCCGCTCGGCCACCTTCGCGGGCGTGTCGATGCCCAGCGCACCGAGGTCGCAGCCGGCCAGCAGCGACGTCGCGGCGAGCAGCAGCGGGGCGAGGGGCAGGCGGATCGACGCGGACACGAGCGGCATATCGGCCGCCGTGCGCTGCGACTTGAGTCGCGAGCGACGACGTGCGGCGCTCAGCGCCCCGGGCCGAGCATGGCACCGACCGCGAGCGGGTGCGACTGCAGGAATGCCGCCGCGCCGACACGGCGCCCGCCCGGGCGCTGCAGCTCCAGCAGGTCGAGCGCGCCGCGCCCGCAGGCCACCGTCAGCCGCCCGCCGCCGGCGGCGAGCACGGTGCCTGGCGGCGCCGCGGGCGCGTCGCCGCGCACCGCGGCGCGCCACAGCTTGACGGCTTCGCCGCCGGCGTCGAAGTGCAATCCCGGCGCCGGGTCGAACGCGCGCGCGCGGCGCTCGATCACGGCGGCGTCGGCCGTCCAGTCGATGCGCGCCTCGGCCTTGTCGATCTTGTGGGCGTAGGTCACGCCGTCGGCCGGCTGCGGCGTGCATGCGAGCGCGCCCGCCGCTGCGCGGCGCAGCGCCTCGACGACGAGGCGCGCACCGAGCGCAGCCAGCCGCTCGTGCAGCGTCGCCGTCGTGTCGTCGGCGCCGATCGGCACCGCCTCGGCCAGGCACATCGCGCCGGTGTCCAGGCCCTCGTCCATCTTCATGATCGTGACGCCGGTCACCGCGTCGCCGGCTTCGATCGCGCGCTGGATCGGCGCCGCGCCGCGCCAGCGCGGCAGCAGCGACGCGTGGATGTTCAGGCAGCCCACACGCGGCAGCTCGAGCACCCAGCGCGGCAGGATCAGCCCGTACGCGGCGACGACGAGCACGTCGGGCGCGGCGGCCTCGAGCGCGGTGCGCGCCGCGGCGGCGTCGTCGGCGAAGCGGCCGTCGAGCCGCAGGCTGCGCGGCTGCGCAACCGCCACGCCCAGCGCCTGCGCGAGCTGCTTGACCGGCGAGGCCTGCAGCTTCAGCCCGCGACCGGCCGGCCGGTCAGGCTGCGTGAGCACCAGCGGCACCGCGTGGCCCGCCGCGGTGATGGCGGCCAGCGCGACGCGGGCGAACTCGGGCGTGCCGGCGAAGGCGACGCGCATCCAGGACGCCTCAGGCACGGCGGTGGGCCACGCGCGGGTTCAGACGCGCTGCTCGTCGCGCGCGCGCTTGATCATCTTGCTGCGGATGCGCTCGCGCTTGAACGGGCTCAGGTACTCGACGAACACCTTGCCGAGCAGGTGGTCCATCTCGTGCTGCACGCACACCGCCGTCAGCCCGTCGGCGTCGAGCTCGTACGGCTGGCCGTCGCGGTCGAGCGCGCGCACGCGCACGCGCGCGGGTCGCTCGACGCGGTCGAAGATCGTCGGCACCGACAGGCAGCCCTCCTCGGCGGTGGCCGTCTCGTCGCTGCGCCAGACGATCTCGGGGTTGATCAGCACGCGTGGCTGGTCGTGCGTCGGCGAGGTGTCCATCACGATCACGCGCTCGTGCACGTCGACCTGGGTGGCCGCGAGCCCGACGCCGTCGTTGGCGTACATCGTCTCGAGCATGTCGTCGACGAGCTGGCGGATGCGCGCGTCGACGGCCTCCACGGGCCGGGCCACCTTGTGCAGCCGCGGGTCGGGATAGCGCAGGATCGTCAGTCGGGCCATGGCGAGGTACCCCGCACGGCCTGCTCGCGACACCGCGCGAGTGGGCCGTTGCTTCGTTGCCGTATCAAGACGTTAGGGGCAGAATCTTCGGGAAATCATGAGCATTTTCGCCGATCGGGTCCGCGCCGGGCGGTGCATGCTTGGATAACCTCGCGACACGCGACGGCGTGCGCCGCCGGCGCCGCACAACACGTTGGGACCCCCCGTGGAGAGTCTGTTCATGATGCACCGCCCGCCTGCACGCGTGAGCGCGCGCCGCCGCACTGCGCTGACCGTCACCGGCCTTTGCCTGGCCGGATGGGCCGTCCCGGCCCTCGCGACGAACTTCCCGGTGCTGCCGCAGTGGCGGGCGACCGCCGAGCAGGTTGCGCAGGCCGGCGTGCCGCTGTCGGAACTCGCGCCGAACGCGCCCGACAGCTACACCGTCAAGCGCGGCGACACGCTGTGGGACATCTCGAAGCTGTTCCTCACGAGCCCGTGGCGCTGGCCGGAACTGTGGGGCATGAACCTCGAGCAGATCCGCAACCCGCACCTGATCTACCCCGGGCAGATCCTGGTGCTCGAGAAGGCCAACGGGCGCGCGCGGCTGACCGTCGCGCAGCCGGTCGGTGACGGCGGCGTCGAAAAGCTGTCGCCGCGCGTGCGCTCGGAGCCGCTCGGCGACGGCGCCATCGCATCGATCCCGCTGCACCTGATCGCACCGTTCCTCAACGAGGCCGTCGTGTTCAACGGCGACGAGCTCGCCAGCGCGCCGCGCGTCGTCGCGGCGCAGGAAGGCCGCGTGATGATGTCGCGCGGCGACACGGCCTACGTGCGCGGCGACATCGCCGACTTGCGCGACTGGCGCGTCTTTCGCGAGGCGCGCCCGCTCGTCGACCCGCAGACGCGCGAAGTGCTGGGCTATGAGGCGCGCTTCGTCGGCACCGCGGAGTACGTGCGCCCGGGCCGCGTGCAGGCGCGCGCCGACGGCAAGGACGAGATCGTGCCGGCCACGTTCCGCGTCACCAGCGTGCGGCAGGAGGTGGGCATCGGCGACCGCCTGGCGCCGGTGGCCGAGCGCGACTTCGCGAGCTATGCGCCGCATTCGCCGGCCCGCCCGATCGACGGGCGCATCGTCTCGATCTACGGCGACGCGCTGACCGCCGGCCAGAACCAGATCGTCGCGCTCAACCGCGGGCGCGCCGACGGCCTCGAGCGCGGCCACGTGCTCGCGCTGTGGCGCGACGGCACGCGCGTGCCCGACCGCACCGACCCGCAACGCCCGCTGATCAAGCTGCCCGACGAGCGCCACGGCCTGCTGTTCGTGTTCCGCGTGTTCGACCGCGTCTCGTACGCGCTGATCCTGAACGTGCTCGACCCGGTGCGCCCCGGCGACCGCTTCACGCAGCCCTGAGGACGGCCGCGCGGGCATGGCCGGCGTCGACGACGAGCTCGCCGCTTGGCTGCGCCTGCTGCTGAGCCCGGGCGTCGGGCGCGACGCGGCGCGGCGCCTGCTCGCCGCGTTCGGCTCGCCGCAGGCGGTGTTCGTCGCCTCGACCACCGCCCGCCGTGCCGTCGTCCCGCCCTCGCTGGCCGAGGCCTTGGCCGCACCGCCCGAGTCGTGGCAGGCGCAGTGCGACGCCACCGCCGCATGGCTGGCCGGCGACGGGACGCGACGCGTCGTCACGCTCGGCGACGCGCTGTACCCGCCCGCACTGCTGCACACGGCCGACCCGCCGCTGCTGCTGTTCGTGCACGGCCGCGCCGAACTGCTCGCCGCGCGCGACGCACTGGCCATCGTCGGCAGCCGCAACCCGACGGCGCAAGGGCGCGACAACGCACGCGCGTTCGCCGCGCACTTCGCCCGCGCCGGCTGGACCGTCGTCTCGGGGCTCGCACTGGGCATCGACGGCGCAGCGCACGAGGGCGCGCTCGAGGGCGGCGGCGACACGGTCGCGGTGATGGGCACCGGCATCGATCGCGTCTACCCGGCACGCCACCGCGAACTGGCGCACCGCATCGCGCGCGACGGCGCACTGGTCAGCGAGTTCCCGCTCGGCACGCCGCCGCTGGCGGGCCACTTCCCGCAGCGCAACCGCCTCATCGCCGGGCTCGCACGCGGCACCCTGGTCGTCGAAGCGGCGCTCGAATCGGGCTCGCTGATCACGGCACGGCTGGCCGCCGAGGCCGGGCGCGAGGTGTTCGCGATCCCGGGCTCGATCCACTCGCCGCAGTCGCGCGGCTGCCACGCGCTGATCAAGCAGGGCGCCAAGCTCGTCGAGACGGCCGACGACGTGCTCGGCGAGTTCGGCAGCGCGCGCGGCGCACCGGCCGCCACGCCGGCGCCGGCGCCGCGCGACCCCGTGCTCGACGCCCTCGGCCACGACCCGGCCACGCTCGACGCGCTGGCCGCCCGCACCGGCTGGCCGGCGGCCGACCTGGCGGCCCGCCTGCTCGAGCTCGAACTGGAAGGGCACGTGCAGCGGCTGCCCGGCGGGATGTATCAGCGGCGCGAACGCGCCTGAGCCCCGCGCACCGGCGCGGCGTGCCGCCGGGGCGACGAATTCCCGCGACGGCGCCGCAGCCGCGACAATGCCTGCGCACTCCAAGGACCCGTCGGGTATAGTGGGCCGATGTTCGACGTGCTGGTCTATCTCTACGAGAACTACTGGCGCCCCGACGCGTGCCCGAGCCACGACCAACTCGCGCGCAAGCTGACGGCCGTCGGCTTCGAGTCGGACGAGATCCAGGAGGCGCTGACTTGGCTCGACGGGCTGGCGCAGGCCGCCGAGTCGTACACCGGCGAGCAAAGTGAGCGCGCGCTGCGCGTCTACTCGCCGGCAGAGCAGGAACGCCTCGGCGCCGAAGCGATCGGATTCATCAGTTTCCTCGAGGCCGCCGGCGTGCTGCCGCCGCCGATGCGCGAGATGGTGATCGACCGCGCCGCGGCGATCGGCTCCGGCCCGCTCGACCTCGAAGACCTGAAGATCATCGTGCTGATGGTCTTCTGGAGCCTCGGCGAGGAGCCCGACGCGCTGATCCTCGACGAGCTGCTCGTCGACGCCGACGAGCGCCTGATTCACTGACGCGCCGTCCGCGGGCCATCGCGCGTCGGCCGGCAGACACTACCCGGCCGACCTGACCGGTGCGCGGGCATCGGCCGCCCACCGGGACAACGCCGCAAGCCCCTGCGGGCAGATCAGCTCAGCAGCCGCGCCGGGTCGACGTCGAGCTTGGCCAGCGCGGTGCGCGTCGCGCGCACCGTCAGCGACTCGTCCTGCGCCGGCTGCAGCAGCCCGGCCTGCAGGAACGCGGCCAGCGGCTGGCGCTGGAACAGCACGCAGCGCCCGCTTTGCGAGACGAACAGCGACAGCCGCCCGCGCAGGCCGCGCCAGGCCAGCTGCACCGGCTCGACGCGGCCGCGGTAGTCGAGCATGAACCAGCTGCCGACCTGCAGCTCGAGCGCCCACGCCATCATCGCTGCGGTCGGCATCGAGCCGCCGGCGGTGACGACTTCGAGCTCGCTGCTCTCGTAGCCCGACAGGTCGAGCACGAGCGACTCGTCGATCTGCAGGTTCGCCGCCTCGGGCAGCATCTCCTCCAGGCCTTCGAGCCGCTCCTTCAGTTCGTCCAGCCGCGCCGACGGGATCGCCGCGGCCTTCGCGGTGAAAGCTGCGGCGAGCGCGTTGTTCAGCTCAGCGATGCGCTCGTCCTGGCGCTGCGGCGTGTAGCCCGCGAACGCCATGCCGTCACGCAGCGTCTTGAGCAACGGCGGCAGCCGCCGGATCACCTCGGCGCGCTCGTCACGCGTGACCTTGGCGCCGGCCGACCAGATCAGGTCGGCCGCGGCGCGCTTCATCGTCTTCGTCTGTTCGCTGTGGGCACCGGTCTTCAGCGCCGTCATCGCGAGCACGTCGGCCCAGACCTGGAACAGGAACTGGCGCACGCCCTCCTGCACCGGCACGTTCTCGAGCATCCGGCGCAGCTCGATCGTGTACTGGATCGCTTTCTCCTCGCGCTGCTCGACCTGCTGCGCGAGCGACACGCCCTTGCGGCTGGCCTCGTGCGTGTCCTTGAAGTAGCGCTCGAGGAACTTCTCGAACTCGATCAGCACGGTCTGGAACACGCGCCGGCCGGTGTCGGGGTAGGCCTCGACGACCTGCACGATGCGCTTGATCTCCTGCTCGAGCGCGTCGCCGGCAGCGAGCACCGTGCTGTCGAAGCCCATCACGCACGCGCCCATGCGGTCGATCAGCCGGCGCGCCGGATGGTCGATCGTGGCGAAGAAGTCCGGTTCGCTGACCGCCACGCGCAGCACCGGCATCTGCAGCCGCGCGAACCACACCCGCACCGACGGCGGCAGCCGCTCCTCGGTCAGGATGCTCTGGAACAGCAGCGCGACGATCTCGATCGTCGCGCGCTCGACCGGCGTAGCCGCCGCCTTCTTCAGCGCCTGCTTGTGCTGCTGCAGCGGCTCGAGCAGCGCCGGCGCCGTCACCGCCGTCCCCTGCACCGTGGCCGCCTCGAGCTTGGCGCGGATGCTCTGCTCGGCCACCGCCATCGCCTGCCGCAGGTTCGGCGACGCCGCACCGACCGGTCGCGTGGCCGTGAAGCCCGGCAGGTGGCGGCTGACGAGGCGCGTCAGCCGGCTCAGCACGGCCTGCGCCTGCTCGGGACCCTGGTGCATCGCCGGTGCGCGCGTCATCAGCCGCGTCTCGTCGCCGATGCCGCCGCCCGACGCGCTGCCCCCGGTGTGCCCGCCCGACCCGCCAGATCCGCCGGTGCGGCCCCTGCCGGCGCTGCCGCCACCGCCGCCCCAGCCGCCGGCAAACGCCCCTGCCGGCGCGCCGTGCGCACCGGTGATCGACGAGTAGCCGGTGTCGGTCGTCGCGGCCGACTCCTGCTGGCGCCGGATCATCGGCCGCAGGTCGACTTCGGGCAGCACGCCCTGCGCGGCCAGCGCGCGGTTGACCTCGTGATAGGCGAGTTCGACCAGATCGGCGAAGGCCTCGTGCAGCGACGACTGCAGCTCGCGCCAGCTCGACAGCTGTAGGCCGCAGCGGCTCCACGCGTCGACGACGATGCGCGCGAGCACGTGCGCGCGCAGCATGTCGTGCGCCTCGAGTTCCTCGCGCCCCTCGAGAGAGGCCATGCGCGCGCGCACGTCGGCGAACTCCCACGACGCACGGTCCATCATCGCCAGCGCGAGCCGCGAGCCGAGGATCTCGCGCTCGATCGTGTCGTCGTCGACGAGCGACAGCGGCTCGCGCTGCCCAGCGGCCGGCAGGCTCGCCGCGCGCGTGCCCGAGGCCCCGTACAGCAGCGCGTTGCGCAGCGCGCCGACCATCGCCTGGTGCCAGCTGGCCGCACCGCGGTGCAGCTCGAGCGCCATCTCGCGCCGCCGGAACGCGACCGCCGACTCGGCCGGCTTGTCGCGCAGCACGTTAGCCGCCTCGACGATGCCGTTGACCAGCCCGGGCAATCCCTTGACCAGCTGCTCGGTGTACAGGCGCCGGGCCTGCGCGGCCAGGCTGGACGGATCGACGTTGGCCATCGGGGGCGGTGCGGCCGGTTGTGACCCGACTCTACACCACCGCCCCGGCGTTCGGATCGTTCGGGTCGCCTTCCTTGGCCGGGGTGGCCTTGAGCAGATCCTCGCGCTTGATACCCAGCCACATCGCGATGCCCGAGGCGACGAAGATCGACGAGTAGATGCCGAACAGGATGCCGATCGTCAGCGCGAGCGCGAAGTAGTGCAGCGTCGGCCCCCCGAAGATCAGCATCGACAGCACCATCATCTGCGTCGAGCCGTGCGTGATGATCGTGCGGCTCCAAGTGCGCGAGATCGCGTGGTCGATGACCTCGGGCGGCGGCATCTTGCGCATCTTGCGAAACGTCTCGCGGATGCGGTCGAAGATGACGACCGACTCGTTGACCGAGTAGCCGAGCACGGCCAGCACCGCGGCCAGCACCGCCAGCGAGAACTCCCACTGGAAGAACGCGAAGAAGCCGAGGATGATGACGACGTCGTGCAGGTTCGCGACGATGCCGGCGACCGCGAACTTCCACTCGAAGCGGATCGCGAGGTAGATCATGATGCCGACGATCGTGAACGCGAGCGCGATCGCGCCGTCGCGCGCGAGTTCGGCGCCCACCGACGGTCCGACGAACTCGGTGCGCATCAGCCGCACCGGCTCGCTGCCGTCGGCGCGCTTGCACGACGGACGGCTGACCTGTTCGCCCTGCGGCGTCGTGTACTGCGCCGTCGTCACGCTGCCCTGCTCGGCACGGCACAACTCGGCAAAGGTCTGCGCCGCCACCTCGTCCTGCTTGCGGTCGCCGCGGATCGGCAGGCGGATCAGCACGTCGCGCGAGGTGCCGAACTTCTGCACCTGCACCTCGCCGAAGCCCATCGCCTCGACGATGCCGCGCGTGCGCTCGATGTCGGCCGCCTGCGCGTACTCGACCTCGAGCACGCTGCCGCCGGTGAACTCGATCGACAGGTTCAAGCCGCGCGTGGCGAGGAAGAACACCGCGAGCAGGAACGTGACGAGCGAGACGACGTTGAGCGCCAGCGCGTGGCGCATGAACGGGATGTCGCGCCGGATACGGAAGAATTCCATCGTCGTTCCTCGCCGCCTCAGCCACCGCTGGCCGGCTTGCCGTCGGTGTCGGGCCGCCAGATCTGCCCGATCGACACCGACTTGAGCTTCTTCTGCCGGCCGTACCACAGGTTCACGAGCCCGCGCGAGAACACGACGGCCGAGAACATCGAGGTCAGGATGCCCAGGCAGTGCACGACGGCGAACCCGCGCACCGGGCCCGAACCGAAGGCCAGCAGCGCGACGCCGGCGATCAGCGTCGTGACGTTCGAGTCGAGGATCGTGCCCCACGCGCGCTCGTAGCCGTTGTGGATCGCCAGCTGCGGCGGCGCGCCGCCGCGCAGTTCCTCGCGCACGCGCTCGTTGATCAGCACGTTGGCGTCGATGGCCATGCCCAGCGTCAGCGCGATCGCCGCGATGCCTGGCAGCGTCAGCGTGGCCTGCAGCATCGACAGCACCGCCACCAGCAGCAGCAGGTTGAACGCCAGCGCCAGCGTGCTGAACACGCCGAACAGCGCGTAGTACGCGCACATGAACACCGCGATCGCGACGAAGCCCCACAGCACGCTGTTGAAGCCCTGCGCGATGTTCTCGGCGCCCAGGCTCGGGCCGATCGTGCGCTCCTCGATGATCTCCATCGGCGCGGCCAGCGAGCCGGCGCGCAGCAGCAGCGCGACGTCGGCCGCCTCCTGCGTCGTCATGCGCCCGCTGATCTGCACGCGCCCGCCGGCGATCTCGCTGCGGATCACCGGCGCGGTGACGACCTCGCCCTTGCCCTTCTCGAACAGCAGGATCGCCATGCGCTTGCCGACGTTCTCGCGCGTGACGTCGCGGAAGATGCGCGCGCCCTTGGCGTCGAGCGTCAGGTGTACGGCGGGCTCCTGCGTCTGGCTGTCGAAGCCGGGCTGCGCGTCGGTGAGGTTCTCGCCGGTGAGGATGACCTGCCGCTTGACGATCAGCGGCGCACCGCCGCGCTCGACGTAGCGCTCGGTGCCGAACGGCACCGGCCCCTGCCCGATCGCCGCGGCCGCGGCCTCGGCGCTGTCGTCGACGAGGCGCACCTCGAGCGTCGCGGTGCGGCCGATGATGTCCTTGGCCTTGGCCGTGTCCTGCACGCCGGGCAGCTGCACGACGATGCGGTCCAGCCCCTGCTGCTGGATCACGGGCTCGGCGACGCCGAGCTCGTTGACGCGGTTGTTCAGCGTCGTGATGTTCTGCCGCAGCGCCTGCTCCTGCACCGCACGCGCCGCCTCGGGGCGCAGCGTGCCGACCAGGCGCAGCGCCTCGCCCTCGCCCGCCTCGACCCAGCTGACCTCGGGCAGGCGTTCGCGCAGCACGGCCAGCGCGGCAGCGCGCGTGGCTGCGTCGCGGAAGCGCACCTCGACGGCCTGGCCCTCGCGCGTGACGCCGGCGTGGCGCACGTCGCGCTCGCGCAGCAGCGTGCGCGCGTCGCTGGCGAGCGTCTCGGCGCGCCGCGTCAGCGCCGCCTGCATATCGACCTGCATCAGGAAATGCACGCCACCGCGCAGGTCCAGCCCGAGATACATCGGCAACGCGCGGATCGACGCGAGCCAGGCCGGCGAGCGGCTCACCAGGTTCAGTGCGACGATGTACGACGGGTCGGCCGGGTCGGGGTTGAGCGCCTGCGCGATGACGTCGCGCGCGCGGATCTGCTCGTCGGTGTTGGCAAAGCGCGCGCGCACCGAGTTGCCGTCGAACTGCACGCCGTCGGGCGTGAGGCCGGCCGCTGCGAGGGCGTCACGCACGCGCGTGGCCAGCTGCGCGTCGACACGCACGGTGACCTTGCCGCTCGACACCTGCACGGCCGGCGCCTCGCCGAAGAAGTTCGGCAGCGTGTAGAGCAGGCCGACCACCAGCGCGACCGCGAGGATCGCGTACTTCCACCACGGGTAACGGTTCATGCGGGGTCCTCCGGCGGCCGCGGGGGCGCCGTCTCGGGCGCGGGCGGCCCGCCGCGGGGCCGCGCCGGCGCCTCGGGCGTCACTTCAGCGTGCCCTTGGGCAGCACCTGCGCCACCGCGTTGCGCTGCACCTGCACCTCGACGCCGTCGGCGATCTCGACGCCGATGTAGCTGTCGCCGAGCTTGCTGATGCGCCCGGCCAGGCCACCGGCAGTGACGATCTCGTCGCCCTTGGCCAGCGCCTCAACCATCGCCTTGTGCTCCTTCTGGCGCTTCATCTGCGGGCGGATCATGATGAAGTAGAGCACCACGAACATCAGCACGAGCGGCAGCAGGCTCAGCAGGCTCGACTCGGCCCCGCCGGTCGCGGCGGGCGCGGCTTGGGCATACGCGGTGGAGATCAACACGTCACGGTCCTCGATGGATGGGGATGCCCGGCAGGGCGGAAGCGCGAGATTCTAGGTCGCGCGCGGCGGCGGGAAGACAACGCCGCAAACGACGCAGGCCCCGTGAGGGGCCTGCGAGCGGAACTGGTTGCGGGGGCAAGATTTGAACTTGCGACCTTTGGGTTATGAGCCCAACGAGCTACCAGACTGCTCCACCCCGCGATCGAATTTCGAATTATAGCGACAAACGCGCCGCTGTCACTGCGCGCTCTCGGCGGCCGCCTCTTCGGTCTTCGGCTGCGGCCGGTCGACGAGCTCGACGTAGGCCATCGGCGCGTTGTCGCCGACACGGAAGCCCATCTTCAGGATGCGCGTGTAGCCGCCCGGGCGCGTCTGGTAGCGCGGGCCGAGCTCGGCGAACAGCTTGGTGACGACCTCGCGGTCGCGCAGGCGCGAGAACGCGAGGCGCCGGTTGGCCAGCGTGGGCTGCTTGCCCAGCGTGATCAGCGGCTCGACGACGCGGCGCAGCTCCTTGGCCTTCGGCAGCGTGGTCTTGATCGCCTCGTGGCGCAGCAGCGAGACGCACATGTTGCGCAGCATCGCGAGGCGATGCTCGCTCGTGCGGTTGAGCTTGCGGAGTCCGTGACGGTGACGCATGGTGCTTTCCTTTCCTTATTGAACCCCGGCCGGATCAGGTACCGGGGGTTGCACGCGAGTTGCGGGGCCGGGCTTATCGCTTGTCGAGGCCCTGCGGCGGCCAGTTCTCGAGACGAGACCCGAGCGTCAGGCCGCGCGAGGCGAGGACTTCCTTGATCTCGTTGAGCGACTTGCGGCCTAGGTTCGGCGTCTTCAGCAGCTCGGTCTCGGTGCGCTGGATCAGGTCGCCGATGTAGTAGATGTTCTCGGCCTTCAGGCAGTTCGCCGAGCGCACGGTCAGCTCGAGCTCGTCGACCGGGCGCAGCAGGATCGGGTCGAAGCTGGCCGCCTGGCGCTGCTGCGGCTGGAACAGGCCTTCCTCGGCGCCGACGTCGATCTGCGCGAACACCGCGATCTGCTCGACCAGGATCTTGGCCGACGCGCGGATCGCTTCCTCGGGGCTGATCGCGCCGTTGGTCTCGATCTCCATCACGAGCTTGTCGAGGTCGGTGCGCTGCTCGACGCGGGCGTTCTCGACCGAATAGCTCACGCGCTTGACCGGCGAGAACGACGCGTCGAGCACGATGCGGCCGATCGACTTGGTCGGCTCGTCACCGTAGCGGCGCAGGTTGCCCGGCACGTAGCCGCGGCCCTTCTCGACCTTGATCTGCATGTCGAGCTTGCCGCCCTGCGCCAGGTGCGCGATCACGTGCTCGGGGTTCACGATCTCGACGTCGTGCGGGCACTGGATGTCGCCCGCCGTGACGGGGCCCTCGCCCTCCTTGCGCAGCACGAGCGTGACCTCCTCGCGGTTGTGCAGCTTGAACACCACGCCCTTGAGGTTGAGCATGATGTGCACGACGTCTTCCTGCACGCCGTCGATCGTCGAGTACTCGTGCAGCACGCCCGCGATCGTCACTTCGGTCGGCGCGTAGCCCACCATCGACGACAGCAGCACGCGGCGCAGCGCGTTGCCCAGCGTGTGGCCGTAGCCGCGCTCGAACGGCTCGAGCGTCACCTTGGCGCGGTGACCGGCGCCGGGCAGCGGCTCGACGTGGATGGCTTTGGGCTTCAGCAGATTGGTTTGCATCGAATCGTGTTCCTCTCAATACCCTCGGCTCGTTACACCGATAAGGCTGATGGACCGCGCCGGGGAAATGACGACGGGCGGCGACCCGGCAAGCGCCGCCTGTCCGCTGGCGGCGCCGGGCACGAGGCCCGGCACCGCGGATCTGCACGCGTCAGCGCGAATACAGCTCGACGATCAGCGACTCGTTGATCTCGGCGCCGAACTGGTCGCGGTCGGGCACCTTCTTGAACGTGCCCTCCATCTTCGCGCTGTCGACGCTGACCCATTCGGGCAGGCCCACCGACTCGGCGAGCTTGAGCGCGTCCTGGATGCGCAGTTGCTTCTTCGCCTGTTCGCGCACCGCGACGACGTCACCCGGCTTGACCAGGAACGACGGGATGTTGACGACCTGGCCGTTGACCGTGATCGCGCGGTGCGAGACGAGCTGGCGCGCCTCGGCGCGCGTCGAGCCGAAGCCCATGCGATAGACGACGTTGTCCAGCCGCGACTCGAGCAGCGACAGCAGGTTCGAGCCGGTGTTGCCCTTGCGGCGCTCGGCCTCGGCGAAGTAGCGCCGGAACTGGCGCTCGAGCACGCCGTACATGCGCTTGACCTTCTGCTTCTCGCGCAGCTGCACGCCATAGTCGGACGTGCGCGAGCCGCTGGTGCGGCCGTGCTGGCCGGGCTTGCTGTCGAACTTCGCCTTGTCGCCGATCGGGCGGCGAGCGCTCTTCAGGAAGAGGTCGGTGCCCTCGCGACGCGAGAGCTTGGCCTTGGGGCCGAGGTAACGTGCCACGTTCAGTCCTTCTCAGTTCAAGCTGACGCGAAAGCGGGCCTTCGCGCGAGTCCGGCGGATGTTGTTGTAGGCGCTCGGACGGTGGTCTTCGGTGTCGCCTCGCGGCATTGGTCAAAACGCCGACGCCGCCCGAAGGCGGCAGCCGGCGGAAAAGCGTTGCGGGTTCAGATGCGGCGGCGCTTCTGCGGGCGGCAGCCGTTGTGCGGGATCGGCGTCACGTCCGAAATCGACGTGATGCGGATGCCCAGCGACGCGAGCGCGCGCACCGACGACTCGCGCCCCGGGCCCGGGCCCTTGATGCGCACGTCCAGGTTCTTGATGCCCTGCTCCTGCGCCGCGCGGCCGGCCGTCTCGGCCGCGACCTGCGCGGC
Organism: Calidifontimicrobium sp. SYSU G02091; assembly: GCF_022631395.1. Taxonomy (NCBI): domain Bacteria; kingdom Pseudomonadati; phylum Pseudomonadota; class Betaproteobacteria; order Burkholderiales; family Sphaerotilaceae; genus Azohydromonas; species Calidifontimicrobium sp. SYSU G02091. Next base: position 170,093 of record NZ_JALBGB010000003.1, on the reverse strand, counting down.
GAACGGCGTGCTCTTGCGCGACCCCTTGAACCCCTGACCACCGCTGGACGCCCAAGCGATGGCGCCGCCCTGGCGGTCGGTGATCGTGATGATCGTGTTGTTGAACGACGCGTGCACGTGGGCGATGCCGTCCGCGATGTTCTTGCGGACCTTCTTGCGCACGCGCTGCGCGGCGGTGTTGACGGGTGCTTTGGCCATGGGGGCGTTCCTTCAATCGCGGTGGCGGCGCTCGGTCACTTCTTGACCAGCGCGCCCGACTTGCGCGGGCCCTTGCGGGTGCGCGCGTTCGTCTTCGTGCGCTGACCGCGCACCGGCAGGCCACGGCGGTGGCGCATGCCACGGTAGCAGCCGAGGTCCATCAGCCGCTTGATGTTGATCGACATCTCCCGGCGCAGGTCGCCCTCGATCGTCAGGCGCCCGATCTCCTCGCGGATCTTCTCGAGCTCCGCGTCGTTCAGGTCCTTGACCTTCTTCGAGTACGGGATGCCGACCGCGTCGCAGATCTTCTGCGCCGTCGTGCGGCCGATGCCGTAGATCGCGGTCAGGCCGATCTCCGCATGCTTGTGCGGCGGGATGTTGATGCCGGCGATGCGTGCCATGTTGACTGTCCTTTGTTACCTGGTCCCTGTCCGGGCGCCTGCAGACGCCCGGGCGTTCGGCGGGCACGCGAAGATCCGCAGGGACCTTCGCGTGTCCGGCCTCAGCCCTGCCGCTGCTTGTGGCGCGGGTCGGTGCAAATCACGCGCACGACGCCGTGGCGGCGGATGATCTTGCAGTTGCGGCACATCTTCTTCACCGATGCGGCGACTTTCATGGTCTTCTCCTTGACCTCGATGCTCAGTCAGTTCACTTCGCGCGGAACACGATGCGCGCGCGGCTCAGGTCGTACGGCGTGAGCTCGACCGTGACCTTGTCGCCGGGCAGGATGCGGATGTAGTGCATGCGCATCTTTCCCGAGATGTGGCCGAGCACGACGTGCCCGTTCTCCAGCTTGACGCGGAACGTGGCGTTGGGCAGGTTCTCGAGGATCTCGCCCTGCATCTGGATGACGTCGTCCTTGGCCATGGAATGCGAATGCCCGTTTCCTCAGCTCGTCTTGAAGTTCGCCTTCTTCAGCAGCGACTCGTACTGCTGGCTCATCACATAGCTCTGCACCTGCGCCCAGAAGTCCATCGTCACGACGACGATGATCAGCAGCGACGTGCCGCCGAAGTAGAACGGCACGTTGTAGCGCAGGATCAGGAACTCGGGCAGCAGGCACACGAGCGTGATGTAGGCGGCACCGACCAGCGTCAGGCGCGACAGGATCTTGTCGATGTACTTCGCGGTCTGGTCGCCGGGACGGATGCCGGGGATGAACGCGCCGCTCTTCTTCAGGTTGTCGGCCGTCTCGCGGCTGTTGAACACGAGCGCGGTGTAGAAGAAGCAGAAGAACACGATCATCGCCGCGTACAGCAGCACGTAGATCGGCTGCCCCGGCGACAGCGCCGCCGACAGGTCCTTCAGCCAGCGCAGCCCTTCGCCGGTGGCGAACCAGCCGACCACCGTCGCCGGCAGCAGGATGATCGACGACGCGAAGATCGGCGGGATCACGCCGGCCATGTTGAGCTTGAGCGGCAGGTGCGACGACTGGCCGCCGTAGACCTTGTTGCCGACCTGGCGCTTGGCGTAGTTGACGAGGATCTTGCGCTGCCCGCGCTCGACGAAGACGACGACGAACGTGACGGCGATGACGATCGCGATGATGAACAGCGACGCGATGATGCTCATCGAACCGGTGCGCACCAGCTCGAACAGCCCGCCGATCGCGCTCGGCAGACCGGCGACGATGCCGGCGAAGATGATCAGCGAGATGCCGTTGCCCAGCCCGCGCTCGGTAATCTGTTCGCCGAGCCACATCAGGAACATCGTGCCCGCCACCAGGCTGACGACCGCCGTCATGCGAAACCCGAAGCCCGGATTGATCACCAGGCCCGGCGAGCCCTCCAGCGCCAGCGCGATGCCCAGCGACTGGAACAGCGCCAGCGCGACGGTGCCGTAGCGCGTGTACTGCGTGATCTTGCGCCGCCCGGCCTCGCCTTCCTTGCGCAGCTGCTCGAGCGCGGGCACGACGTGCGTCATCAGCTGGATGATGATCGACGCCGAGATGTACGGCATGATGCCCAGCGCGAACACGGTGAAGCGCGACAGCGCGCCGCCCGAGAACATGTTGAACAGGCTCAGGATGCCGCCTTGCTGGCCCTGGAAGAGCTGGCGCAGCTGGTCCGGGTCGATCCCCGGCACCGGAATGTGTGCACCGATGCGGTAGACGACCAGCGCCAGCAGCAGGAACACCAGCCGCCGGCGCAGGTCGCCGAACTTGCCGCTCTTCGCGAGGGTTTGCGCCGAAGTCGCCACGGGTCAGAATGTCCTTCGCGCAGCGCGCCTCAGGCGCGGTCGGCCTTCTTGGGCAGCTTGCGCGGCCGCTCGACCTTCGCCAGCACCGGCGCCGAGCCGCCCGCGGCCTCGATCGCCGCACGCGCGCCCGCCGTCGCGCCGATGCCCTTGAGCACGACCTTGCGCGTGAGCTCGCCCGACTTGATGACCTTGACCGTCGTCGCGATCTCGCCGACCAGCCCGGCCTTCTTCAGCGTCAGCAGATCGACCTCGTCGGCGCCGAGGCGCTCGAGGTCGCCCAGCGTCACCTCGGCGTTGTACTTGGCCTGCGCCGACTTGAAGCCGCGCTTGGGCAGGCGGCGCTGCAGCGGCATCTGGCCGCCCTCGAAGCCCACCTTGTGGAAGCCGCCGGCACGGCTCTTCTGGCCTTTGTGACCGCGGCCCGCCGTCTTGCCCAGCCCCGAGCCGATGCCACGACCGACGCGCCGCCTGGCGTGCTTGCTGCCCGCCGCCGGCTTGAGGGTGTTCAGTTGCATCACAGCACCTTCACCAGGTACGAAACCTTGTTGATCATCCCGCGCACGGCGGGCGTGTCCTCGAGCTCGCGCTCGCTGTGGAGCTTGCGCAGGCCCAGGCCGCGCACGGTCGCGCGGTGATCGGCCTTGGTGCCGATCGGGCTGCGCACGAGCTTGACCTTGAGCGTCTTCTTGTCCGACATGTGGGTTCTCCGCGTGCCGCTCAGCCGAGCAGCTCTTCGACCGTCTTGCCTCGCTTGGCAGCGACCTCGGCCGGCGTCGTCGAGCGCTTGAGCGCGTCGAGCGTGGCGCGCACCATGTTGTACGGGTTGCGCGAGCCGTGGCTCTTCGAGACGATGTCGGTGACGCCCATCACCTCGAAAATCGCGCGCATCGGGCCGCCCGCGATGATGCCGTCGCCCGGCTTGGCCGGCGCCAGCAGCACCTTCGACGCGCCGTGCTCGCCGGTCACGTTGTGCTGGATCGTGCCGTTCTTCAGGCTGACCTTGAACATGTTGCGGCGCGCGGCCTCCATCGCCTTCTGCACCGCCACCGGCACTTCCTTCGCCTTGCCCTTGCCCATGCCGATGCGGCCATCGCCGTCGCCGACGACGGTCAGCGCCGCGAAACTCAGCGTGCGGCCACCCTTGACGACCTTGGTGACGCGGTTGACCGCGATCATCTTCTCTTTCAGGCCGTCGTCGTTGCCTTCGGCCTGGGCGCGGGGAGTGAACTTAGCCATGTCTTGCTTTCCTTGTGCGCGCTCAGAACTTCAGGCCGGCCTCGCGCGCGGCCTCGGCGAGCGCCTTCACACGGCCGTGGTACGCAAAGCCCGAGCGGTCGAACGCGACCTTCTCGATCCCTGCGGCCCGGGCCTTCTCGGCGATGCGCTTGCCCACCAGCGTCGCCGCGGCGGTGTTGCCACCCTTGCCGCGCGCGCCAAGCTGCTCGCGCACTTCCTTCTCGACAGTCGAGGCGCTGGCCAGCACGCGCGAGCCATCGCCGGAGATGACGCTGGCGTAGATGTGCAGGTTCGAGCGGAAGACCGTCAGGCGCGCAGCGCGCTGCAGGGCGATGCGCACGCGGGTCTGACGCGCGCGGCGCAGGCGCTGTTCCTTCTTGTTCAGCATCTGGTCGCTCCTTACTTCTTCTTCGTCTCTTTCAGCACCACGCGCTCGTCGGCGTAGCGGATGCCCTTGCCCTTGTACGGCTCGGGCGGACGAATGGCACGCACCTCGGCGGCGATCTGGCCGACGGCCTGGCGGTCGGCACCCTTGATGACGATCTCGGTCGGCGTCGGCGTCTCGACCTTCACGCCAGCGGGCATGTCCACCACCACCGGGTGCGAGAAGCCCACCTGCAGGTTCAGCTTCTGGCCCTGCGCCTGCGCGCGGAAGCCCACCCCGACCAGCGTCAGCTTGCGCTCGAAGCCCTTGGTCACGCCGCCAACCATGTTGGCCAGCAGCGCGCGCATCGTGCCGCTCATCGCGTTGGCCTCGGCGCTGTCGTTGGCGGGCTCGACCTGCAGCGCAGCGCCTTCCTTGCGCACCGTGACGAGGGTATGCAGCGGACGCGTCAGCGTGCCCTGCGCACCCTTGACGCTGATCTGGTCGGCGGTGATCTGCACGTCCACGCCCTGCGGGACGGCCACCGGCATCTTTCCTACGCGAGACATCGCTCGTGACTCCTTGGCTCGATCAGGCGACGTAGCACAGCACTTCGCCGCCGACACCGGCAGCGCGCGCCTTGCGGTCGGTCATCACGCCGCGCGGCGTCGTGACGATCGCCACGCCCAGCCCGTTCATGACCTGCGGGATGTCGTGGCGGCCCTTGTAGACGCGCAGGCCAGGACGGCTGACGCGCTCGATGCGCTCGATCACCGGACGCCCGGCGTAGTACTTCAGCGCGATCTCGAGCTGCGGCTTGGCCGCGTCACCCTTGACGGTGAAGCCGTCGATGTAACCCTCGTCCTTCAGGACTTGGGCGATCGCGACCTTCAGCTTCGACGACGGCATCGTCACGCTGGCCTTCTCGACGCTTTGCGCATTGCGGATGCGCGTCAGCATGTCGGCGATGGGATCACTCATGCTCATCGGGGATCTCCTGCTCGGGCCGACTTACCAGCTGGCCTTGACGACACCGGGGATGTCGCCCTTGAAGGCCAGTTCGCGGATCTTGCTGCGCGACAGCCCGAACTTCTTGAACGTGCCGCGCGGACGGCCGGTCAGCGCGCAGCGGTTGCGCAGCCGCGTCGGGTTGGCGTTGCGCGGCAGCTTCTGCAGCTCCAGACGCGCGGCGTAACGCTCTTCGTCGGAGCGCTTCGCGTCGTCGACGATGGCCTTGAGCTCGGCGTACTTCTTGGCGTACTTGGCGACCAGCTTCTCGCGCTTGTGTTCGCGCTGGATGAGGGAAACTTTAGCCACGGGCCACCTCAGTTCTTGAACGGAAACTTGAACGCCGCGAGCAGCGCCTTGCACTCGTCGTCGGTCTTGGCCGTCGTCGTGATGCTGATGTTCAACCCGCGGATCGCGTCGATCTTGTCGTACTCGATCTCGGGGAAGATGATCTGTTCCTTGACGCCGATGTTGTAGTTGCCGCGGCCGTCGAAGGCGCGAGCCGACACACCGCGGAAGTCGCGCACGCGCGGCAGCGCGATCGTGACCAGGCGGTCGAGGAATTCGTACATGCGCGCACCGCGCAGCGTGACCATGCAGCCGATGGGCACGTTCTCGCGGATCTTGAAGCCGGCGATGGCCTTGCGCGACTTCGTCACCACCGGCTTCTGACCGGCGATCTTCGTGAGGTCGCCGACGGCGTGCTCCATCACCTTCTTGTCGGCCACCGCCTCGCTGACACCCATGTTCAGCGTGATCTTGGTCAGGCGCGGCACCTGCATCACCGACTTGTAGCCGAACTTCTTCATCAGTTCGGGCACGATCTTGTCGCGGTACTGCGCCTGCAGGCGGGCCTGCACGGCGGGAGCGGCCGCAGCGTTCTGCTTCGAAGCCATGTCGTCCTCTCGCCTTATGCCTTGATCTCTTCGCCGCTGGACTTGTAGACGCGCACCTTCTTGCCGTCGGCCAGCAGCTTGATGCCCACGCGGTCGGCCTTGCCGGCCACGGGGTTCCAGATCGCGACATTCGACTGGTGGATCGGCATCGTCTTGTCGACGATGCCACCCGTCGTGCCCTTCAGCGGGTTGGGCTTGACGTGCTTCTTCACGATGTTGACGCCCTCGACGACGATGTACTCGTCGTCGACGCGCCGCGTCACCGTGCCGCGCTTGCCCTTGTCGCGACCGGCCAGCACGACGACCTGGTCACCCTTGCGGATCTTGTTCATGATCGGTCCTCGCTCGCTCGCGTCACAGCACTTCGGGGGCCAGCGACACGATCTTCATGAAGCGCTCGGAGCGCAGCTCGCGCGTGACCGGCCCGAAGATGCGCGTGCCGATCGGCTCGAGCTTGGCATTGAGCAGCACGGCCGCGTTGCCGTCGAACTTGACGAGCGACCCATCCTGACGGCGCACACCCTTGGCGGTGCGCACGACGACCGCGTTGTAGACCTCGCCCTTCTTGACGCGGCCACGCGGCGCAGCTTCCTTGATGCTGACCTTGATGATGTCGCCGATGCCGGCGTAACGACGCTTGGAGCCGCCGAGCACCTTGATGCACATGACGGACTTTGCGCCCGTGTTGTCGGCGACATCGAGTCGCGATTGCATTTGGATCATGTTGTTCCCCAACTTGAACGCCACCGCCAACCCCGAGGGGCGGCCGGCGCGGTCAGTCTTGGGCCCGTGGACCGGAGCCGCTCGCGCGGCGCCCGGCGTGTGGGGCGGTGGCTCGCCATCCCGACCCGCCTGTCGAAGGCGGCCCCGAATGGCGAAGCTGCGTATTATGGTCGAAGGTGAGAGCCGCCGTCAAGCGGCCCTCGTCGGGCGGCGCGCGCCCGCGGGTTTCAACCCTTCTTGAGCTGGCGCACCTGCGCGAGCATCGTGTCGGCGTCGCTGACCTCGAACTTGCCCGGCGCCTCGACGTTCAGCGTCTTGACGACGCCATCGACGACGAGCATCGAGTAGCGCTGCGAGCGCAGCCCCAGCCCGCGCGCCGTCAGGTCCAGCGTCAGGCCGGTCGCCTTCGCGAAGTCGGCGTTGCCGTCGGCCATCATGCGCACCTTGCCGCCCGCCTTCTGGTCGCGGCCCCAAGCGCCCATCACGAAGGCGTCGTTGACCGACACGCACCAGATCTCGTCGACACCGGCCGCTTTCAGTTCGTCGGCGCGGGCGACGTAGCCGGGCAGGTGCTGCGCCGAGCAGGTCGGCGTGTAGGCGCCCGGCAGGCCGAAGATCACGATCGTCTTGCCCGCGGTGGCCTGGCCGATGTCGAAGGGGTTGGGGCCGACCGAGCAGCCGTTGCCTTCGACTTCGATGTACTCGTACAGCGTGCCGGCGGGCAGCTTGTCTCCGACTTTCAGCATCGTGGCACTCCTCGCAAGTGGGGTTGGCAGGGGGTTGAGGGGTCCCCAGTTTCGCGGCAAGTGCATGCCTGACGTGCGCGCGGGGCCCGAAGGCCCCGCTGCACGAAGGACATGACGGCCGCGCTCGCGCGGGTCAGACCTCGCGCGCCTTCTCGACCAGGCGGGTGACGACCCACGACTTGGTCTTGGAGATCGGCCGGCTCTCGGTGATCTCGACAGTGTCGCCCAGCTTGGCCTGGCCGTTCTCGTCGTGCGCGTGGTACTTGTTCGAACGCACGACGATCTTGCCGTACAGCTCGTGCATCACGCGACGCTCGACGAGCACGGTCACGGTCTTGGCGCGCTTGTCGCTGACGACCTTGCCGACGAAGGTGCGCACCACCTTCGGCTTGGCCGGCGCGGCGGACGTGGCGGGGATGTTCATTTCGCGGCCTCCTTGTTCGCAGCCCTCTTCTTCTCGGCCAGGATCGTCTTGGCGCGCGCGATGTCGCGGCGCGTGCGCCCGAGCATCGCGGTGTTGCTCAGCTGTTGCGTCGCCTTCTGCATGCGCAGGTTGAAGTGCGCCTTCAGCAGGTCGGTCACTTCCTTCTCGAGCGCGGCGACGTCCTTGGCGCGCAGTTCAGATGCTTTCATCGACATCCCCCTCTCACGCGCCGACCTGGCGCGCGACGAACGTGCAGCGCAGCGGCAGCTTGGCGGCCGCCAGCGTGAACGCCTCGCGCGCGAGCGCCTCGGGCACGCCGTTGATCTCGTAGAGCACCTTGCCCGGCTGGATCTCGGCCACCCAGTACTCCGGGTTGCCCTTGCCGTTGCCCATGCGGACTTCGGCCGGCTTCTGCGAGATCGGCTTGTCCGGGAAGATGCGGATGAAGATGCGGCCACCGCGCTTGATGTGACGCGAGATGGCGCGCCGCGCCGCCTCGATCTGGCGGGCGGTGATGCGGCCGCGCTCGGTGGCCTTGAGACCGAACTCGCCGAACGACACGTTGGTGCCGCGCGTCGCGATCCCCGTGTTGCGGCCCTTCTGCTCCTTGCGGAACTTGCGGCGGGCGGGTTGCAGCATGGTTACTCTCCTTTGGCGCTGCCAGGCGCGGCCGGGGCCGCCACCTTGCGCACGCGCTTGACGGTGGGCTTCGGCGCCTCGCCGGCGCCGGCCGACTTGTCGCTGCCGTCGCTCGGGGCACCCGCGGCACGCGGCGCGCCGCGCTCGCCGGCCGGACGGGCACGGCCCGCGGGCGCAGCACCCGGTCGCGCCGGGCGGCGTGCGCGACGGTCCTCCTCGGCCGCCTCGGGCTTGGCGGCGCCGGGCGCCTCGCCGCGACCGAGGTTGTCGCCGCGGTAGACCCACACCTTGACGCCGATGACGCCGTACGAGGTCTTGGCTTCGGAAAAGCCGTAGTCGATGTCGGCCTTGAGCGTGTGCAGCGGCACGCGGCCTTCGCGGTACCACTCGCAGCGCGCGATCTCGATGCCGTTCAGGCGGCCCGACGACATGATCTTGATGCCCTGCGCGCCCAGGCGCATCGCGTTCTGCATCGCGCGCTTCATCGCGCGGCGGAACATGATGCGCTTCTCGAGCTGCTGCGTGATGCTGTCGGCGATCAGCTGCGCATCGATCTCGGGCTTGCGGATCTCTTCGATGTTGACCGCGACCGGCACGCCCAGGCGCTTGGTCAGCTCGGCCTTCAGGTTCTCGATGTCCTCGCCCTTCTTGCCGATCACGACGCCCGGCCGCGCCGAGAAGATCGTGATGCGCGCGTTCTTGGCGGGGCGCTCGATCAGCACGCGCGAGACGGCCGCGTTCTTCAGCTTGGTCTTGAGGTAATCACGCACCGCCAGGTCTTCGGCCAGCATGCCGGCGAAGTTGCGGCTGTTCGCGTACCAGCGCGACGTCCACGCCCGCGTGACGGGCAGGCGGAAGCCGGTCGGATGGATTTTCTGTCCCATGATCTTCCTTCGGCCCTCAGTTGCCCACCGTGACGAAGATGTGGCAAGTCGGCTTGCTGATGCGGTTGCCGCGGCCCTTGGCGCGCGCGGCGAAGCGCTTGAGCGTCGTGCCCTGCTCGACGTGGATCGAGATCACCTTCAGCTCGTCGATGTCGGCACCGTCGTTGTGCTCGGCGTTGGCGATCGCCGACTCGAGCGCCTTCTTGATGATCACGGCGGCCTTCTTCGGCGTGAAGTTCAGGATGTGGATCGCCTGGTCGACCCTCTTGCCGCGGATCATGTCGGCCACCAGCCGGCCCTTGTCGGCCGACAGGCGCACGCCGCGAACGATTGCTCGGGTTTCCATCGTCGTCGCCCCTTACTTCTTCGCCTTCTTGTCGGCCGGGTGGCCCTTGAAGGTCCGCGTGAGCGCGAACTCGCCGAGCTTGTGTCCGACCATCTGGTCGGACACGTACACCGGCACGTGCTGGCGCCCGTTGTGCACGGCGATCGTCAGGCCGATGAACTCGGGCAGGATCGTGCTGCGCCGCGACCAGGTCTTGATTGGCTTCTTGTCCTTGGTGGCGGCGGCCTTCTCGACCTTGGCCATCAGGTGGTGGTCCACGAACGGACCCTTCTTCAGTGAACGTGCCATGTTCTACGGCCTCACTTCTTGCGGCGCGAGACGATGAACGTCTGCGTGCGCTTGTTGCTGCGCGTGCGGTAGCCCTTGGTCGGCGTGTTCCACGGCGACACGGGTGCCTGCGCCTCGCCGGTGCGGCCTTCGCCGCCACCGTGCGGGTGGTCGATCGGGTTCATCGCGACACCGCGCACCGTCGGACGGATGCCGCGCCAGCGCGTGGCGCCGGCCTTGCCGAGCTGACGCAGGTTGTGCTCTTCGTTGCTGACCTCGCCGATCGTCGCGCGGCAGTCGATGTGCACGCGACGCACCTCGCCCGAGCGCAGACGCAGCTGGGCGTAGGCGCCTTCACGCGCCATCAGCGTCACCGACGTGCCGGCCGAGCGCGCGATCTGCGCACCCTTGCCAGGCAGCAGCTCGACGCAGTGGATCGTCGAGCCGACCGGGATGTTGCGGATCGGCAGCGCGTTGCCGGCCTTGATCGGTGCTTCGGCGCCGCTGATCACCGTCGCGCCCGCCTCGAGGCCGCGCGGCGCGATGATGTAGCGGCGCTCGCCGTCGGCGTAGCACAGCAGCGCGATGTGCGCGGTGCGGTTCGGGTCGTACTCGATGCGCTCGACCTTGGCCGGGATCCCGTCCTTGTTGCGGCGGAAGTCGATCACGCGGTAGTGGTGCTTGTGCCCACCACCCTTGTGGCGCATCGTGATGTGGCCGTTGTTGTTGCGGCCGGCCTTCTGCTTCTGCGGCTCGAGCAGCGACGCCTCCGGGGCACCCTTGTGCAGGTGCTTGTGCACCACCTTCACGACGGCACGGCGGCCGGGCGACGTGGGCTTGACCTTGATGACAGCCATTACGCGGCCTCCCCGGAGAAGTTGAGCTCCTGGCCTTCCTTCAGGCAGACATAGGCCTTCTTGACGTGGTCGCGCCGGCCGATGCTGCGGCCGAAGCGCTTGGTCTTGCCCTTCTGGTTGACCGTCTGCACCGACTCGACCTCGACCTTGAACATCGCCTCGACGGCCGCCTTGATCTCGGGCTTGGTGGCGTTGCGCAGGACCTTGAACAGCACCTGGTTGTTCTTCTCGCCGACGCGCGTGGCCTTCTCGGACACGATCGGGGCGACGAGCACCTGCGCCAGGCGCGAGGCGTCGAACTTCATCGTCGCGCTCATGCGAACATCTCCTTGAGCTGGTCGATCGCGCCCTTGGTCACCAGCACCTTCTTGTAGAACACCAGCGACAGCGGGTCGACATAGCGCGGCTCGACGACGAGCGCGTTGGCGAGGTTGCGCGACGCGAGGAACAGGTTCTCGTCGACCTGGTCGGCGATCACCATCACCGAGTCGAGGCCCATCGCCTTGAACTTCTGCGCCAGCAGCTTGGTCTTCGGGGCCTCGACCGAGATCGAGTCGACCACCGCCAGGCGACCGTCGCGCGCGAGCTGCGACAGGATGGCCGCCATGCCGGCGCGGTACATCTTCTTGTTGACCTTGTGCGCGAAGTTCTCGTTCGGGGTGTTCGGGAAGATGCGTCCACCGCCGCGCCACAGCGGCGACGAGGTCATGCCCGCGCGCGCCCGGCCGGTACCCTTCTGGCGGAACGGCTTCTTCGTCGAGTGCTTGACCTGGCCGCGATCCTTCTGCGCGCGCGTGCCCTGCCGCGCGTTGGCCTGGTATGCGACGACGATCTGGTGCACCAGCGCCTCGTTGTAGTCACGCGCGAACACCGTGTCCGGCGCGTCGACCTTGGCCGTGGCCTGGCCCTGTTCGTTCAGGAGCTCGAGCTGCATCACTGGGCCCCTTTCTGCATCTTGGCCTTGACGGCCGGGCGCACGACGACGTGGCCGTTCTTCGCCCCCGGCACCGCGCCGCGCACGAGCAGCAGCGAGCGCGCCTCGTCGACGCGCACGATGTCGAGGTTTTGCGTCGTCACCGTCTCGGCGCCCATGTGCCCCGACATGCGCTTGCCCGGGAACACACGGCCCGGGTCCTGCGCCATCGAGATCGAGCCCGGGACGTTGTGCGACCGGCTGTTGCCGTGCGACGCACGCTGCGACCCGAAGTTGTGACGCTTGATCGTGCCGGCAAAACCCTTGCCGATGGAAGTCCCCTGGACGTCGACCTTCTGGCCGGCAGAGAACAGGCTCACCGGCAGCGTCGCACCCGGCCGGTACTGCGACACGACGTCGGCCGTGACGCGGAACTCCTTGAGGACCCGCGCCGGCTCGACACCGGCCTTGGCGAGGTGACCCGCCTCGGGCTTGGTCAGGCGCGACGCCTTGCGCGTGCCGAACGCGACCTGGATGGCGTTGTAGCCGTCGGTGGCTTCGGTCTTGATCTGGGCGACGCGGTTGCCGGACACGTCGAGCACCGTCACCGGGACGGCGTCGCCGTCGTCCGTGAAGATGCGCATCATGCCCACCTTGCGACCCAGCAATCCGAGTCGATGGCTCAGACTCATGGCTCTTCTCCAGCCCCACTGGCTGGCGCCTTGGGGCCTTGTTTCACGACACCCGACATCGATTGGCCGGGCTGACTGGAATTCCGCGGGCCCCTTCGGACCCCGCGGAAAAGCCCGCGAGTATAGCAGGCTCGATTCGAGTTGGGCACCGTCGGGTGCCCACGGGACTCACTGCAGCTTGATCTCGACGTCGACGCCCGCGGGCAGGTCGAGCTTCATCAACGCGTCGACGGTCTTGTCGGTCGGGTCGACGATGTCCATCAGGCGCTGGTGCGTGCGGATCTCGAACTGGTCGCGGCTGGTCTTGTTGACGTGCGGCGAGCGCAGGATGTCGAAGCGCTGCTGACGCGTCGGCAGCGGCACGGGGCCGCGCACGATGGCCCCGGTGCGCTTGGCGGTGTCGACGATCTCGAGCGCGGACTGGTCGATCAGCTTGTAGTCGAATGCCTTGAGGCGGATACGGATCTTCTGCTTCTGCATGACGGTTCCTTGTAAAGAGCGATGACGCCCGGCTTCACGACCGTGAGCGCCGGGCCTGGACGGCGGCAGTCCGGCCGGACCGCCACCCGCCGTCATGCGGTCACTCGATGATCTTCGAGACGACGCCGGCGCCCACGGTGCGCCCGCCCTCGCGGATCGCGAAGCGCAGGCCCTCTTCCATCGCGATCGGCGCGATCAGCTTGACGGTGATCTGCACGTTGTCGCCCGGCATCACCATCTCCTTGTCCTTGGGCAGCTCCACCGCACCCGTCACGTCCGTCGTGCGGAAGTAAAACTGCGGACGGTAGTTGTTGAAGAACGGCGTGTGCCGCCCGCCCTCTTCCTTGCTCAGCACGTACACCTCCGCCGTGAAGTGCGTGTGCGGCTTGATGCTGCCCGGCTTGCACAGCACCTGCCCGCGCTCGACTTCCTCGCGCTTGGTGCCGCGCAGCAGGATGCCCACGTTGTCGCCCGCCTGACCCTGGTCGAGCAGCTTGCGGAACATCTCCACACCCGTGCAGGTGGTCTTCTGCGTCGGACGGATCCCCACGATCTCGATTTCGTCGCCGACCTTGATGATGCCGCGCTCCACACGGCCCGTGACCACCGTGCCGCGGCCCGAGATCGAGAACACGTCTTCCACCGGCATCAGGAAGGCCCCGTCGATCGCACGCTCGGGCGTCGGGATGTAGGTGTCCAGCGCCTCGGCCAGCTTCATGATCGCCTGCTCACCCAGCTCGCCCTTGTCGCCCTCGAGCGCCAGCTTGGCCGAGCCCTTGACGATCGGCGTATCGTCGCCGGGGAAGTCGTACTTCGAGAGCAGCTCGCGCACCTCCATCTCGACGAGCTCGAGCAGCTCGGCGTCGTCGACCATGTCGCACTTGTTCAGGAACACGATGATGTACGGCACCCCCACCTGCCGCGCCAGCAGGATGTGCTCGCGCGTCTGCGGCATCGGGCCGTCGGCGGCGCTCACCACCAGGATCGCGCCGTCCATCTGCGCCGCACCCGTGATCATGTTCTTCACGTAGTCCGCGTGCCCCGGGCAGTCCACGTGCGCGTAGTGGCGGTTCGCGGTCTCGTACTCCACGTGCGCCGTGTTGATCGTGATGCCGCGCGCCTTCTCCTCCGGCGCCGCGTCGATCTCGTCGTACTTCTTCGCCTCGCCGCCGTACTTGCTCGCCAGAATCGTCGTGATCGCCGCCGTCAGCGTCGTCTTGCCGTGGTCCACGTGCCCAATCGTGCCCACGTTCACGTGCGGCTTCGTGCGCTCAAACTTGCCTTTTGCCATTGCCGAATCTCCGTTCGAAAAGAGCCCGCTCGGTGCGTTGTTTAAGGTCTCCGCGCGTCGCGCCCGCCACCGGCAGCAGGCGCTTCGTGAAACTCAGTCACGGCCGAAGACCATCGCGTGTCACTTGCTGCGTGCGGTGATGATCGCGTCGGCGACGTTCTTCGGCGCCTCGGCGTAGTGCTTGAATTCCATCGTGTACGTCGCGCGGCCCTGCGACATGCTGCGCAGCGTCGTCGAGTAGCCGAACATCTCCGACAGCGGGACTTCGGCCTTGATGATCTTGCCGCCGCCGGGCATGTCGTCCATGCCCTGGACCATGCCGCGCCGCGACGACAGGTCGCCCATCACGTTGCCGGCGTACTCCTCCGGCGTCTCGACCTCGACGGCCATCATCGGCTCGAGGATCACGGGGTTCGCCCTGCGGCACGCCTCCTTGAAGCCGATCGAAGCCGCCATCTTGAAGGCGTTCTCCGACGAGTCGACCTCGTGGTAGGAGCCGAACGTCAGCCGCACGCGCACGTCGACGACCGGGTAGCCGGCGAGCACGCCGTTGGGCAGCGTTTCCTCGACCCCCTTCTGCACGGCAGGGATGTACTCGCGCGGGACGACGCCACCCTTGATCTCGTCGACGAACTCGAAGCCCTTGCCCGGCTCGAGCGGCTCGACCGTGAAGACGACATGGCCGTACTGGCCCTTGCCGCCGGACTGGCGCACGAACTTGCCTTCGACGTCGGTGACCGTCTTGCGGATCGTTTCGCGGTACGCGACCTGCGGCTTGCCGACGTTGGCCTCGACGCCGAACTCGCGCTTCATGCGGTCGACGATGATCTCGAGGTGCAGCTCGCCCATGCCGGCGATGATCGTCTGGCCGGACTCCTCGTCGGTCGAGACGCGGAACGACGGATCCTCCTGCGCGAGACGGCTGAGCGCGACGCCCATCTTCTCCTGGTCGGCCTTCGACTTCGGCTCGACGGCCTGGCGGATCACCGGCTCGGGGAACTCCATCTTCTCGAGCGTGATGATCGCGTCGGGGTCGCACAGCGTCTCGCCGGTGGTGACGTCCTTCAGGCCGACGCACGCGGCGATGTCGCCGGCGAGGATCTCCTTGATCTCCTCGCGCTGGTTCGCATGCATCTGCAGGATGCGGCCGATGCGCTCCTTCTTGCCGCGGATCGGGTTGTAGACCGAGTCGCCGCTGCGCAGCACGCCCGAGTAGACGCGCACGAAGGTCAGCTGGCCAACGTACGGGTCGGACATCAGCTTGAAGGCGAGCGCGGCGAACTTCTCGTTGTCGTCGGCGCGGCGCGTGACGGGCCTGTCGTGGTCGTCGGTGCCGGCGACCGGCGGAATGTCCACCGGCGACGGCAGGAACTCGATCACCGCGTCGAGCATGCGCTGCACGCCCTTGTTCTTGAATGCGGTGCCGCACAGCATCGGCTGGATCTCGCCAGCGATGGTGCGCGCACGCAGCCCCTGCTTGATCTCGGCCTCGGTCAGCTCGCCGGTCTCGAGGTATTTGTTCATCAGCTCTTCGCTGCTCTCGGCGGCGGCCTCGATCATCTGCTCGCGCCACTTCTGGCACTCCGCCTCGAGGTCGGCCGGGATCGGGCCGTACTCGAACTTCATGCCCTGGCTGGCCTCGTCCCAGATGATCGCCTTCATCTTGAACAGGTCGACGACGCCCTTGAAGTTCTCCTCGGCGCCGATCGGCACGACGATCGGCACCGGGTTGGCGCGCAGGCGCGTCTTCATCTGCTCGTAGACCTTGAAGAAGTTCGCCCCGGTGCGGTCCATCTTGTTGACGAACGCCAGGCGCGGCACCTTGTACTTGTTGGCCTGGCGCCAGACCGTCTCCGACTGCGGCTGCACGCCGCCGACGGCGCAGTACACCATACAAGCCCCGTCGAGCACGCGCATGCTGCGCTCGACCTCGATCGTGAAGTCGACGTGGCCCGGGGTGTCGATGATGTTGATGCGGTGCTCGGGGAACGACATGTCCATGCCGCGCCAGAAGCAGGTGGTGGCGGCCGACGTGATCGTGATGCCGCGCTCCTGCTCCTGCTCCATCCAGTCCATCGTCGCAGCGCCGTCGTGCACCTCGCCGATCTTGTGGTTCACCCCGGTGTAGTACAGGATGCGCTCGGTCGTGGTGGTCTTGCCGGCATCGATGTGCGCGCTGATGCCGATGTTGCGGTAGCGCTCGATGGGGGTCTTGCGGGCCATGGTCAACTCCAAAGACAGGGCCGCTCGCGGGTCGGTGTTAACCCTGAGAGCGGCCGAAAAGCGGAAACGGCGGGATCGCCTGCGTCAGAAGCGGAAGTGCGAGAACGCCTTGTTGGCCTCCGCCATGCGGTGCACCTCGTCGCGCTTCTTCATCGCACCGCCGCGCCCTTCGCTGGCCTCCAGCAGCTCGTTGGCCAGGCGTGCCGCCATCGACTTCTCGCTGCGCTTGCGCGCCGACTCCTTGAGCCAGCGCATCGCCAGCGCCACGCGGCGCACCGGACGCACCTCGACGGGCACCTGGTAGTTCGCGCCACCGACACGCCGCGACTTGACCTCGACCATCGGCTTGACGTTGTTCAGCGCCGTCATGAACACCTCGAGCGGGTCCTTGCCGGCCTTCTTCTCGACCTGCTCGAGCGCCCCATAGATGA
This sequence comes from Calidifontimicrobium sp. SYSU G02091, assembly GCF_022631395.1. NCBI lineage: Bacteria > Pseudomonadati > Pseudomonadota > Betaproteobacteria > Burkholderiales > Sphaerotilaceae > Azohydromonas > Calidifontimicrobium sp. SYSU G02091. Next base: position 153,276 of record NZ_JALBGB010000003.1, on the reverse strand, counting down.
TGCGCTCGGCCACGGCCTTCTTGCCGGACTCCATGATGACGTTCATGAACTTGGACAGGTCGACCGAGCCGAACTTCGGATCGGGCAGGATCTCCCGCTTGGGGACTTCGCGACGACGCGGCATGACTGACTTCCTCTTCTGGCTTCAGTTGGCGCAGGCCCCTGACCCGCACCCCGAGGGGCCATAGCAACCCCTCACTTACTGGCCCCCGCCGCCGGGCGAGAGCCCCCGAACTCACGACCGGCACCCGCCGGCCGACGGCCTCAGGCCTTCTTGGGACGCTTGGCGCCGTACTTCGACCGCGCCTGCTTGCGATCCTTGACGCCCTGCAGGTCGAGCGCACCGCGCACGATGTGGTAGCGCACACCCGGCAGGTCCTTCACGCGCCCCCCGCGCACCAGCACGACGCTGTGCTCCTGCAGATTGTGGCCCTCACCGCCGATGTACGAGATGACCTCGAAACCATTGGTCAGGCGCACCTTGGCCACCTTGCGCAGCGCCGAGTTCGGCTTCTTCGGCGTCGTCGTGTAGACACGCGTGCACACGCCGCGCCGCTGCGGGCAGTTCTGCATCGCCGGCGACTTCGACTTGACGACCTCGACCTGGCGGCCCTGGCGCACGAGCTGGTTGATGGTGGGCATGTTGGTAACTCGTTTCCGATTGAATTCACCCGCGAGCTGCGGACCACGAAGGCGACAAGGCGATGCGAACACCGCACCGGCGCGCACCGCGTTCGCAGCGACCGCGCACCCGCACCCCGACGCCGCCACAGCAGCCCGCCGAGTATTGCGGCGCCAACCGCAGACGCTGCGCCTGAACCGCAGCCACACGCTGCCGCGGCTTTCGCCGGCACCGCCGCCGCACACCTGCGTCTGCGCACCCCGACACGTCCGGCGCGCAACCCGCCGAAAAGCCTGAGATTATATGCACGGCTGCCGGACCACGCAAGCCGCGCGCCCGCGGCGGCAGCGCGGCCGCCCCCCGCCGCGCGCCCCTTGACGCCCGTCGACGATGCCACCGCCGCCCCCGACCGCCACCCCTGCGACGCCCGTCGTGGTCCTCGACACCAACGCCGTGCTCGACTGGCTGTGGTTCGCCGATCGCGCGATCCAGCCGCTGGCCGCCGCCGTGACCCGCGGTGCCTGCCGGTGGCTGCAGACCGACGCGATGCGCGACGAGCTGCGCCACGTCTTGGCGCACCGCCTGCCGCCGCGCGCCGGCGCGGATCCGGCCACCGTCGAGGCGGCGTGTGTCCGCTGGGCGCACCGCGTCGAGACGCCGCCGCCCAGTCCGCTGCGCTGTCGGGACGACGACGACCAGGTCTTCGTCGACCTCGCGCTCGCCGCCAGGGCGCGCTGGCTGGTCACGCGCGACCGCGCACTGCTCGCCCTTCGCTGCCGCGCGCTCGCGCACGGCACCGAGATCGTCACGCCCGCCGCATGGGCGGCCGCCACGGCGGCACGGCCGGCCTGAAACGGCAAGGGGCGGCCGAAGCCGCCCCTCGCACGCCGCCCGGCCCGGGCGGACGCTCACTCGCCGGCGTTGTCGTCCGACGATGCGGCGTCGACCTGCGCGAGCTGCGCGGCGGCCAGCTCCTCGGCCTCCTGCAGCGCGATCGCGCGGCGCTCGCTCTCGTCCATCTCCTCCTTCGCCTTGCGGGCCTGGTGGAACGCCATGCCGGTGCCCGCCGGGATCAGGCGGCCGACGATGACGTTCTCCTTCAGCCCGCGCAGCTCGTCGCGCTTGCCCATGATCGCGGCCTCGGTCAGCACGCGCGTGGTCTCCTGGAACGACGCGGCCGAGATGAAGCTGTCGGTCGACAGGCTCGCCTTCGTGATGCCGAGCAGCACGTCGGCGTGCGTGGCCGGGATCTTGCCCTCGGCGCGCAGCTTGTCGTTGGTGTCCAGCAGCTCCGAGCGCTCGACCTGCTCGCCGGCGATGTAGCCGCTGTCGCCCGGGTCGACGATCTGCACGCGGCGCAGCATCTGGCGCACGATCACCTCGATGTGCTTGTCGTTGATCTTCACGCCCTGCAGGCGGTAGACGTCCTGCACCTCGTCGACGATGTAGCGTGCCAGCTCCTCGATGCCCAGCAGGCGCAGGATGTCCTGCGGGTCGGCCGGACCATCGACGATCGGCTCGCCCTTGTTGACCACCTGGCCCTCGTGCACGAGGATGTTCTTCTCCTTGGGCACCAGCTCCTCGTAGACCTTGCCGTCGGGGTCGGTGATCTGCAGGCGCACCTTGCCCTTGGTCTCCTTGCCGAACGACACCGTGCCGGTGATCTCGGCGAGCATGCCCTTGTCCTTCGGCGAGCGCGCCTCGAACAGCTCGGCCACGCGCGGCAGACCGCCGGTGATGTCGCGCGTCTTCTGGCCCTCGACCGGGATGCGCGCCAGCACCTCGCCGGGAGCGAGGTCCTGCCCGTCGCGCACCTGGATCAGCGCACCGATCGGGAAGCCGATCGTCACCGAGTGGTCGGTGCCGGGGATCTTGACCTCGTTGCCAGCGGCGTCGAGCAGCTTGACCTGCGGGCGCACGACCTTGGCCGCGCCGCGGCGCTTCGGGTCGATCACCACCAGCGTCGACAGGCCCGTGACCTCGTCGACCTGCTTGGCCACCGTGACGCCCTCCTCGACGTTCTCGAACTTCGCCTTGCCGGCGAACTCGGTGATGATCGGGCGCGTCAGCGGGTCCCAGTTCGCGAGCACGGTGCCCGCCTTGATCTGCTGGTCGGCCTTGACGTTGAGCGTCGCGCCGTACGGCACCTTGTGGCGCTCGCGCTCGCGGCCGTGCGGGTCGGCGATGATGATCTCGCCCGAGCGCGAGATCACGACGAGCTCGCCCTTGCCCGACTTCGAGTTCATCACGTAGCGCATCGTGCTGTTGAACGAGACGATGCCGTCGCTCTTGGCCTCGACGCTCGACGCCACCGCCGCACGCGACGCCGCGCCACCGATGTGGAACGTGCGCATCGTCAGCTGCGTGCCCGGCTCGCCGATCGACTGTGCCGCAATCACACCGACCGCCTCGCCGACGTTGACCAGCCCGCCGCGGCCGAGGTCGCGGCCGTAGCACTTGGCGCACAGGCCGAAGCGCGTGCTGCAGGTTAGCGGCGTGCGCACCTTGACCTCGTCGACGCCGGCCGCCTCGAGCATGTCGAGCGCATCCTCGTCGAGCATCTCGCCGGCCGCGACGAGCACGGCCTGCGTCTCGGGGTGCAGCACCTCGACCGCCGCGACGCGGCCGAGGATGCGGTCGCGCAGCGACTCGATGACCTCGCCGCCCTCGACGAGCGCGCGCATGTAGATGCCATGCTCGGTGCCGCAGTCCTCCTCGGTGACGACGAGGTCCTGCGTCACGTCGACGAGGCGGCGGGTCAGATAGCCCGAGTTCGCCGTCTTCAGCGCCGTGTCGGCGAGACCCTTGCGTGCGCCGTGCGTCGAGATGAAGTACTGCAGCACGTTCAGGCCTTCACGGAAGTTGGCCGTGATCGGCGTCTCGATGATGCTGCCGTCGGGCTTGGCCATCAGGCCGCGCATGCCGGCGAGCTGGCGGATCTGCGCCGCCGAGCCGCGCGCGCCCGAGTCGGCCATCATGTAGATCGAGTTGAACGACTCCTGGTCGACGACCTTGCCGTGGCGGTCGGTGACCTTCTCCTTCGACAGCTGGGCCATCATGACCTTGCCGACCTCGTCGCCGGTCTTGCCCCAGATGTCGACGACCTTGTTGTAGCGCTCGCCGGCGGTCACCAGACCCGAGACGTACTGCTGCTCGATCTCCTTGACCTCCTTCTCGGCGCGCTCGATCAGACCGTGCTTCTCCTTCGGCACCAGCATGTCGTCGATCGCGATCGAGATGCCCGCGCGCGTGGCCAGCCGGAAGCCGGTCTGCATCAGCTTGTCGGCGAAGACGACCGTCTCCTTCAGACCGCACTTGCGGAACGACAGGTTGATCAGCCGCGAGATCTCCTTCTTCTTCAGCGCCTTGTCGATCGCGGCGAACGGCAGCCCCTTCGGCAGGATCTCCGACAGCAGCGCACGGCCCACCGTCGTCTCGACGAGCTTCGTCGACGGCACGAACTCGCCGCTGTCCTTGTCCTTCGTCCACTCGGTCAGCCGCACGCTGACGCGCGCGGTGATCTCGACGACACCGTTGTCGAACGCACGCTGCAGCTCGGCGAGGTCGGCGAACACCATGCCCTCGCCGCGCGCGTTGATGCGCTCGCGCGTGGCGTAGTACAGCCCCAGCACGACGTCCTGGCTCGGCACGATCGACGGCTCGCCGTTGGCGGGGAACAGCACGTTGTTCGTCGCCAGCATCAGCACGCGCGCTTCCATCTGCGCCTCGATCGACAGCGGCACGTGCACGGCCATCTGGTCGCCGTCGAAGTCGGCGTTGAACGCCGCGCACACCAGCGGGTGCAGCTGGATCGCCTTGCCCTCGATCAGCACCGGCTCGAACGCCTGGATGCCCAGGCGGTGCAGCGTCGGCGCGCGGTTGAGCAGCACCGGGTGCTCCTTGATGACCTCCTCGAGGATGTCCCACACCACCGGCGTGCCGGCCTCGACCTCCTTCTTCGCCGCCTTGATCGTGGTGGCGATGCCCATCGCCTCCAGCCGGCTGAAGATGAACGGCTTGAACAGCTCGAGTGCCATCAGCTTGGGCAGGCCGCACTGGTGCAGCTTGAGCGTCGGGCCGACGACGATCACCGAGCGGCCCGAGTAGTCGACGCGCTTGCCGAGCAGGTTCTGGCGGAAGCGCCCGCCCTTGCCCTTGATCATGTCGGCGAGCGACTTGAGGGCCCGCTTGTTCGCGCCCGTCATCGCCTTGCCGCGGCGGCCGTTGTCGAGCAGCGAGTCGACCGCCTCCTGCAGCATGCGCTTCTCGTTGCGCACGATGATCTCGGGCGCCTTGAGCTCGAGCAGCCGCGCCAGTCGGTTGTTGCGGTTGATGACGCGGCGGTACAGGTCGTTGAGGTCCGACGTCGCGAAGCGTCCGCCGTCCAGCGGCACCAGCGGGCGCAGGTCCGGCGGCAGCACCGGCAGCACCTCCATGATCATCCACTGCGGCTTGATGCCCGACTTCTTGAAGGCCTCGAGCACCTTCAGGCGCTTCGAGTTCTTCTTGACCTTGAGCTCCGAGCCGGTCATGTCGCCGCGCAGGCGCTCGATCTCGGCGTCGATGTCCATGTCCTCGAGCAGCTTCTTGATGCCCTCGGCGCCCATCATCGCGACGAACTCGTCACCGTACTCGGCGCGCTTGGCCTCGTAGTCGTCCTCGCTCATGATCGAGAACTTCTTCAGCGGCGTCATACCCGGGTCGACGACGACGTAGGCCTCGAAGTACAGCACGCGCTCGATGTCGCGCAGCGTCATGTCGAGCACCAGGCCCAGGCGCGACGGCAGGCTCTTCAGGAACCAGATGTGCGCGCACGGCGCCGCGAGGTCGATGTGACCCATGCGCTCGCGGCGCACCTTGGTCTGCGTGACCTCGACGCCGCACTTCTCGCAGATCACGCCGCGGTGCTTGAGGCGCTTGTACTTGCCGCACAGGCACTCGTAGTCCTTGATCGGCCCGAAGATCTTGGCGCAGAACAGGCCGTCACGCTCGGGCTTGAAGGTGCGGTAGTTGATCGTCTCGGGCTTCTTCACCTCGCCGAACGACCACGAGCGGATCTTCTCGGGCGAAGCCAGCCCGATGCGGATCGCGTCGAAGTGTTCGTCGGGGGTGAACTGCTTGAAAAGGTCGAGTAGTCCCTTCATGGCTCTATTCCTTTTCCGTCTTTAGTTGCGCTCGAGCTCGATGTCGATGCCCAGCGACCGGATTTCCTTGACCAGCACGTTGAACGACTCGGGCATGCCGGCATCGATCGAGTGCTCACCCTTGACGATGTTCTCGTAGACCTTGGTGCGGCCCGTGACGTCGTCGGACTTGACGGTCAGCATCTCCTGCAGCACGTAGGCCGCGCCATAGGCCTCGAGCGCCCAGACCTCCATCTCGCCGAAGCGCTGGCCGCCGAACTGCGCCTTGCCGCCCAGCGGCTGCTGCGTGACCAGGCTGTACGGGCCGGTCGAGCGCGCGTGCATCTTGTCGTCGACGAGGTGGTGCAGCTTGAGCACGTGCATGTAGCCCACCGTCACCGGACGCTCGAAGGCGTCGCCGGTGCGCCCGTCGTACAGGCGCGCCTGCGTGCGCGTGGGCGTCAGGCCCTTGAGCGCGGCGACGTCGTCGGGGTAGGCGAGCTGCAGCATCGCGCGGATCTCCTCTTCCTTCGCGCCGTCGAACACCGGCGTCGCGAACGGCACGCCGTCTTGCAGGTTGCGCGCCATCTCGAGCACCTCGTCGTCCGACAGCGTGTCGATCGCCTCGGTGCGCCCGCCGCTCTTGTTGTACAGGTTGTCGAGGAACTGGCGGATCTCGGCCACGCGCGCCTGGCGCTGCAGCATGTCGCCGATGCGCTGACCGATGCCCTTGGCGGCCCAGCCGAGGTGGACCTCGAGCACCTGGCCGACGTTCATGCGGCTGGGCACGCCCAGCGGGTTGAGCACGATGTCCATCGGCGTGCCGTCGGCCATGTAGGGCATGTCCTCGACCGGCACGATCTTCGACACGACACCCTTGTTGCCGTGGCGGCCGGCCATCTTGTCGCCCGGCTGCAGGCGGCGCTTGACGGCGAGATACACCTTGACCATCTTCAGCACGCCGGCGGGCAGCTCGTCGCCCTGCGTGAGCTTCTTGCGCTTTTCCTCGAACGCGAGGTCGAAGCCGTGGCGCGTCTGGTCGAGCGAATTCTTGATGCTCTCGAGCTGGTTGGCGACGTCTTCGTCGGCCGGGCGGATGTCGAACCAGTGGTACTTGTCGACGCCGGCCAGGTACTCCTTGGTGATCGTCGTGCCCTTGGCGATCTTCTGCGGGCCGCCGTTGGCGACCTTGCCGACGAGCAGCTTCTCGATGCGGTCGAACGCGTCGGCCTCGACGATGCGCAGCTGGTCGTTGAGGTCGAGGCGGAAGCGCTTGAGCTCGTCGTCGATGATCTGCTGCGCGCGCTTGTCGCGCTGGATGCCCTCGCGCGTGAAGACCTGCACGTCGATCACGGTGCCGCTGGTGCCCTGCTCGACGCGCAGCGACGTGTCCTTCACGTCGCTGGCCTTCTCGCCGAAGATCGCACGCAGCAGCTTCTCCTCGGGCGTCAGCGTCGTCTCGCCCTTGGGCGTGACTTTGCCGACGAGCACGTCACCGGGGCCGACCTCGGCACCGACGTAGACGATGCCCGACTCGTCCAGGCGCGCGAGCTGCTGCTCCGACAGGTTCGGGATGTCGCGCGTGATCTCCTCGGGGCCGAGCTTGGTGTCGCGCGCCATCACGACCAGCTCCTCGATGTGGATCGAGGTGTAGCGGTCGTCGGCGACGACCTTCTCGGAGATCAGGATCGAGTCCTCGAAGTTGTAGCCGTTCCACGGCATGAACGCGACCAGCATGTTCTGGCCGAGCGCGAGCTCGCCGAGGTCGGTCGACGCGCCGTCGGCGACGACGTCGCCGGCCGCGACGCGGTCGCCGCGCTTGACGATCGGGCGCTGGTGGATGTTCGTGTTCTGGTTGCTGCGCTGGTACTTGATCAGGTTGTAGATGTCGACGCCGACCTCGCCCGCGGCGGTCTCGTCGTCGTTGACGCGGATCACGATGCGGTTGGTGTCGACGTAGTCGACGACGCCGCCGCGGCGCGCGACGACGACCGTGCCCGAGTCGACCGCCGCGACGCGCTCGACGCCGGTGCCCACCAGCGCCTTCTCGGGGCGCAGCGTCGGCACGGCCTGGCGCTGCATGTTGGCGCCCATCAGCGCGCGGTTGGCGTCGTCGTGCTCGAGGAAGGGCACCAGCGACGCGGCCACCGACACGATCTGCGCCGGCGCGACGTCCATGTACTGCACGCGCTCGGGGCTCACGAGCACCGACTCGCCCTTCTCGCGCGCGCTCACCAGCTCGTCGACGAGGCGGCCGTCCTTGTCGAGCGTCGCGTTGGCCTGCGCGATGACGTATTTGCCTTCCTGGATCGCGCTCAGGTACTCGATCTCGTCGGTGACCTTGCCGTCGACGACGCGGCGGTACGGCGTCTCGAGGAAGCCGTACTCGTTCAGGCGCGCGTACAGCGCCAGCGAGTTGATCAGGCCGATGTTCGGCCCTTCCGGCGTCTCGATCGGGCACACGCGGCCGTAGTGGGTCGGGTGCACGTCGCGCACCTCGAAGCCGGCGCGCTCGCGCGTGAGGCCGCCCGGGCCCAGCGCCGAGACGCGCCGCTTGTGCGTGATCTCGGACAGCGGGTTGGTCTGGTCCATGAACTGCGAGAGCTGGCTCGCACCGAAGAACTCCTTGAGCGCCGCGGAGATCGGCTTGGAGTTGATCAGGTCGTGCGGCATCAGCGCCTCGGTCTCGGCCTGGCCCAGGCGCTCCTTGACCGCCTTCTCGATGCGTGCCAGGCCCGAGCGGTACTGGTTCTCGGCCAATTCACCCACGCAGCGCACGCGACGGTTGCCCAGGTGGTCGATGTCGTCGACCTCGCCGCGGCCGTTGCGCAGCTCGACGAGGATCTTGACGACGTCGAGGATGTCCTCGTTGGACAGCGTCATCGAGCCCTCGGCCGTGTCACGGCCGACGCGGGCGTTGAACTTCATGCGCCCGACGCGCGACAGGTCGTAGGTGTCGGGGCTGTAGAACAGGCGGTTGAACAGCGCCTGCACCGCGTCCTCGGTGGGCGGCTCGCCGGGGCGCATCATGCGGTAGATCGCCACGCGCGCGGCGAGCTCGTCGGCCGTCTCGTCGATGGCCAGCGTCTGGCTGATGTAGGCGCCCTGGTCGAGCTCGTTCGTGTACAGGCACTGGATCTCGCGGATGCCCGCGGCGCGCAGCTTCTTCAGCAGCGACTCGGTCAGCTCGTCGTTGGCCTTGGCGACGATCTCACCGGTGTCGGGGTCGACCATGTTGCGCGCGACGACGCGGCCGACGAGGAAGTCCTCGGGCACGCTGATGAACTTCGTGCCGCTTTGCTCGAGCTGGCGCAGGTGGCGCGCCGTGATGCGCTTGTCCTTCTCGACGACGACGTTGCCGTTCTTGTCGGTGATGTCGAAGCGCGCGACCTCGCCCTTCAGCCGCTCGGGCACGAACTCGAGCTGCGCACCCGAGTCCATCAGGTGGAAGTTGTCGAAGACGAAGAAGTGCGCAAGGATCTGCTCGGGGTTCAGGCCGATGGCCTTGAGCAGGATCGTCACCGGCATCTTGCGTCGGCGGTCGACGCGGAAGTACAGGATGTCCTTCGGGTCGAACTCGAAGTCCAGCCACGAGCCGCGGTACGGGATGATGCGCGCCGAGAACAGCAGCTTGCCCGAGCTGTGCGTCTTGCCCTTGTCGTGCTCGAAGAACACGCCGGGCGAGCGGTGCAGCTGGCTGACGATGACGCGCTCGGTGCCGTTGATGATGAACGAGCCGTAGTCGGTCATCAGGGGCACCTCGCCCATGTAGACCTCCTGCTCCTTGATCTCCTTGACCGTCTTCGGCGCCGCGGCCTCGCGGTCGTAGATGATCATCTGCAGCTTCGCGCGCACGGCGGCGGCGTAAGTCAGGCCGCGCTGCTGGCACTCGCGCACGTCGAACGTGGGCTTCGCGATGTTGTACTCGATGAACTTCATCTCGACGTACCCGTTGTGCGAGACGATCGGGAACGCGGAGAGGAAGGCGGCCTGCAGCCCCTCGGGCTTGCGCTTGGCGGGCGGCACGTCCTTCTGCAGGAACGCGACGTACGACTCGCGCTGCATCGTGAGCAGGTAGGGGACGTTGAGCACGCTCGCGCGCTTGCCGAAGCTCTTGCGGATGCGCTTGCGCTCGGTGTAGCTGTAGCTGGTGGGGGATGCTTGCGCCATAAATGCTCCGTGTCGAGAACGCACGCCTGGCCTGGGCATGCACTCGTCGGCGACTGGCAACCCGGGCATTGCGCCCGAAGCTTGGTGACGGGCCACTACCCGTCGCTGGCGGACAACCGGGGCGTTGCACCCCAGCCCGACCAAACCGGTCCTCTGCAGTCGGATCAGAGAACACTGCCAAGCCCGCAGGCTTGGCGCTGCTCTCGTTGCGCCTTGGCCGCGTCGAGCGGCCGCCGTGGGCCCGGCTCGCCGGGCCACGGGCGGCGCCTCGTCGAGGGGAGGCGCCGCCGGGGCTTCGCGGGTGTTACTTCAGCTCGGCCTTCGCGCCGGCCTCGACCAGCTTCTTCATCGCGGCTTCGGCGTCGGCCTTGGGGATGCCTTCCTTGACGGGCTTCGGCGCGCCGTCGACCAGGTCCTTGGCCTCCTTCAGGCCCAGGCCGGTGATCTCGCGCACGGCCTTGATGACGGCCACCTTGTTGGCGCCGGCTTCGACCAGCATCACGGTGAACTCGGTCTTCTCTTCAGCGGCCGGAGCGGCCGCGCCACCGCCACCGGCGGCCGGGGCAGCCATCGCCGCGGCCGACACGCCGAACTTCTCCTCGATGGCCTTGACCAGGTCATTGAGTTCCATCACGGTCATGCTGTCCAGGGCGGTCAGGAAAGCGTCTTTGTCGAATGCCATTTGGGGTTCCTCGATGCAGAAATGAATGGGGAAATGCGAATGACGGGGGCCTCAGGCGGCCGGCGCTTCGGCGCCGCCACCGCGCTTTTCAGCCAGCGCGGCGAGCACGCCGGCCATGCGCTGGATCGGCGACTTCAGCAAGCCGGCGACCTGCGAGATCAGCACCTCGCGACTCGGGATCGACGCCAGCGCCTTCACGCCCTCGACGTCGAGCGCCTTGCCCGCGTAGACACCGCCCTTGATCACCAGCTTGTCGTTGGTCTTGGCGAAATCGGCGATCACTTTGGCCGCCGCCACCGCGTCTTCCGAAAAGCCGTAGATCAGCGGACCGGCCATGGCCTCGCGGGCGACCTCGAACGGCGTGCCGGCGACGGCGCGGCGCGCGAGGGTGTTCTTCAGCACGTGAAGATAGACACCCTTGGCGCGCGCGTCGACGCGCAGCTTGTTGAGGCTTTCCACGGTGAGGCCACGGTACTCGGCCAGCGCGAGCGTCTGCGACTTGGCGGCCTGCGCCGCCACGTCCGTCACCACGGCCGCCTTCTCGTTGCGATTGAGACTCAAGGTCTGCTCCTCACATCACGTGCCTGGCCCCGCGCACGGGGTTCGGCACACCGGACTTCAGCGACCTTCTGCATCGAACTCGGCCGTCGCCGGCGTCGTCCATCACAGCGGGTTCGCCATCTGCGCTGGCGTCGGTGGCGCCCTGTCGGACGCCACCTCGATTAAGAGGCCCGAAGGCCCCACCAGCGGTCTTCGATGACCTGCGGCACCCAGCAGACCGGGCCACCGCAGCCCACCAAACCTTCACCGCCGCGCCAGACTCGCGCGGCGGCATCCCTTCACGGTCAAGCCTGCGCGGCGGCGGCGATCGTCGCCGCATCGACACGCACGCCCACACCCATCGTCGAGCTCACGGCCACCTTGCGCAGGTACACGCCCTTGCTGCTCGCCGGCTTGGCCTTGTTCAGCGCATCGAGCAGCGCCGCGAGGTTGCCCGCGAGCTTGTCGGTATCGAACGAGCGCCGCCCGATCGTCGCGTGCACGATGCCGGCCTTGTCGACGCGGAACTGCACCTGGCCGGCCTTGGCGTTCTTCACCGCAGTGGCCACGTCGGGCGTCACGGTGCCGACCTTCGGGTTCGGCATCAGGCCGCGCGGACCGAGGATCTGGCCGAGCTGGCCGACGACGCGCATCGCGTCGGGCGAGGCGATGACGACGTCGAAGTTGATGTTGCCCGCCTTGACCTCGGCGGCGAGGTCGTCCATGCCGACGACGTCGGCGCCGGCGGCCTTGGCCTCCTCGGCCTTGGCGCCCTGCGCGAACACCGCGACGCGCTTGGTCTTGCCGGTGCCGTTGGGCAGCACGACGGCGCCACGCACGACCTGGTCGGACTTCTTCGCGTCGATGCCCAGCTGCACCGCGACGTCGATCGACTCGTCGAACTTCGCGGTGGCGCACTCCTTGACCAGCGCGAGCGCGTCGCCGATCGGGTACAGCTTCGTGCTGTCGACCTTGCCCTGCAGGGCCTTGGCTTTCTTCGTCAGCTTGGCCATCGTCAGACTCCTTCGACCGTGACGCCCATCGAGCGGGCCGAACCGGCAATCTGCTTGACCGCCCCCTCGAGGTCGGCGGCGTTGAGGTCCTTCATCTTCGTCTTCGCGATCTCCTCGATCTGCGCGCGCGTGAGCTTGCCGACCTTCTCGAGGTGCGGCCGCCCCGAGCCCTTGTCGAGCTTGAGCGCCTTCTTGATCAGCACGGTGGCCGGCGGCGTCTTGAGGACGAACGTGAACGACTTGTCGGCGTACGCGGTGATCACCACCGGCAGCATCAGACCGGGCTCCATGCCCTGCGTCTGCGCGTTGAACGCCTTGCAGAACTCCATGATGTTCAGCCCGCGCTGACCGAGCGCGGGACCGATGGGCGGCGAGGGGTTCGCCTTGCCCGCCGGCACTTGCAGCTTGATGAAGCCGACGATCTTCTTGGCCATGATGGCTCCTTACCGAGTTCGAACGCCGCCGGGTCTCGCACCGCGGACGGCTCCTCGTCCTTCAGCCCTGGGGGATTGCGGCGCGCCGGGGCCGTGGCAGCGCGCCGCGAACGTCAAATCTTCTCGACCTGCGAGAAGTCGAGCTCGACCGGCGTCGCGCGGCCGAAGATGGTGACGCTGACGCGCACCTTCGACTTGTCGTAGTTGACTTCCTCGACCGCGCCGTTGAAGTCGGTGAACGGACCGTCCTTGACGCGCACGAGCTCGCCGACCTGCCACTCGACCTTCGGCCGCGGCTTCTCGACGCCTTCCTGCATCTGGTTGACGATCTTCATCACCTCGGCTTCCGAGATCGGCGCCGGGCGGTTCTTCGCGCCGCCGACGAAGCCGGTGACCTTGCTCGTGTGCTTCACGAGGTGCCACGTGTCGTCGTCCATCACCATCTCGACGAGCACGTAGCCGGGAAAGAAGCGCCGCTCGGTGACGGCCTTCTTGCCGTTCTTCAGCTCGACGACTTCCTCGGTCGGCACCAGGATGCGGCCGAACTTCGACTGCATGCCCGAGCGCTCGATGCGCTCGCGCAGGTTGCGCTCGACGGCCTTCTCCATGCCCGAGTAGGCATGCACGACGTACCAGCGCATCGGTGCCGCCGCGGCGGCGTCGCTCTTGACGGCCTGCTCAGTCATCGTCATCACCCCTTCAACGCCAGCCCAGCACGAGGCCGTACAGCACCCACTCGAGCGTCTTGTCGGTCAGCCACAAGAACAGCGCCATCACGAACACGAAGGCGAACACGTAGCCCGTCATCTGCGTGGCCTCCTTGCGCGTCGGCCAGACGACCTTCCTCGTCTCCTTGACCGCGTCGCGCCCGAAGGCGATCAGCTGCTTGCCGCTCTCCGACGTGAAGAACACGACGACGCCCGCCGCCAGCAGCCCCAGCAGCGCCAGCAGCCGCAGCCACAGGTCCGACGACGCCAGCAGGTAGAACGCCGCCACGCCGCCCACGACGAGCAGCGCGGCCACGGCCAGCTTGGCCTTGTCGGCCGGGGTGCTGACGGTCTCGACGGAGGTGTTCGTGGACATGGAATCGCTTCGTGACTCTCGGCGCGACGTCTCAGACGGGGCGCGGCGCCTTCAACGGCAAGGCCCGCCGGGTCGGTGGCACACCCCCTGCGGGCCGGTCTGGCCGGTGCGCGCGGCGCCTCGGGCGCCACACCGCATCAAGTTGCGCGACGCACGCGCCGCGCGGTGGCAGGGGCAGAGGGAATCGAACCCCCAACCTTCGGTTTTGGAGACCGACGCTCTGCCAATTGAGCTATACCCCTGCGGACTCTTCTCTCACTCGATGATCTTCGAGACGACGCCGGCGCCCACGGTGCGCCCGCCCTCGCGGATCGCGAAGCGCAGGCCCTCTTCCATCGCGATCGGCGCGATCAGCTTGACGGTGATCTGCACGTTGTCGCCCGGCATCACCATCTCCTTGTCCTTGGGCAGCTCCACCGCACCCGTCACGTCCGTCGTGCGGAAGTAAAACTGCGGACGGTAGTTGTTGAAGAACGGCGTGTGCCGCCCGCCCTCTTCCTTGCTCAGCACGTACACCTCCGCCGTGAAGTGCGTGTGCGGCTTGATGCTGCCCGGCTTGCACAGCACCTGCCCGCGCTCGACTTCCTCGCGCTTGGTGCCGCGCAGCAGGATGCCCACGTTGTCGCCCGCCTGACCCTGGTCGAGCAGCTTGCGGAACATCTCCACACCCGTGCAGGTGGTCTTCTGCGTCGGACGGATCCCCACGATCTCGATTTCGTCGCCGACCTTGATGATGCCGCGCTCCACACGGCCCGTGACCACCGTGCCGCGGCCCGAGATCGAGAACACGTCTTCCACCGGCATCAGGAAGGCCCCGTCGATCGCACGCTCGGGCGTCGGGATGTAGGTGTCCAGCGCCTCGGCCAGCTTCATGATCGCCTGCTCACCCAGCTCGCCCTTGTCGCCCTCGAGCGCCAGCTTGGCCGAGCCCTTGACGATCGGCGTATCGTCGCCGGGGAAGTCGTACTTCGAGAGCAGCTCGCGCACCTCCATCTCGACGAGCTCGAGCAGCTCGGCGTCGTCGACCATGTCGCACTTGTTCAGGAACACGATGATGTACGGCACCCCCACCTGCCGCGCCAGCAGGATGTGCTCGCGCGTCTGCGGCATCGGGCCGTCGGCGGCGCTCACCACCAGGATCGCGCCGTCCATCTGCGCCGCACCCGTGATCATGTTCTTCACGTAGTCCGCGTGCCCCGGGCAGTCCACGTGCGCGTAGTGGCGGTTCGCGGTCTCGTACTCCACGTGCGCCGTGTTGATCGTGATGCCGCGCGCCTTCTCCTCCGGCGCCGCGTCGATCTCGTCGTACTTCTTCGCCTCGCCGCCGTACTTGCTCGCCAGAATCGTCGTGATCGCCGCCGTCAGCGTCGTCTTGCCGTGGTCCACGTGCCCAATCGTGCCCACGTTCACGTGCGGCTTCGTGCGCTCAAACTTGCCTTTTGCCATTGCCGGTTCTCCTGGCGATCGGTTCAGTAAGAAGGATGACGATGAGTGGTGCCCATGACGCGGATCGAACGCGTGACCTCTCCCTTACCAAGGGAGTGCTCTACCACTGAGCCACATGGGCGTCGACACGGGTCTGGGCGCGACGACGCCCACACGCTTGGCGACGAAGCGGCGCACTGGAGCGGGAGACGGGAATCGAACCCGCATCATCAGCTTGGAAGGCTGGGGTTCTACCATTGAACTACTCCCGCCCGGGAGCCGCCTGCACACAGTCAGACGAGATCAACTTCGCTTTGGTGGAGGAGGCTGGATTCGAACCAGCGTAGGCGTAAGCCAACAGATTTACAGTCTGCCCCCTTTAACCACTCGGGCACCCCTCCGCGGCGAACCGCGAAGTATAGCGGGTTTCCACCCGTGCGCACCAAGTGCCCCAAAGCCGCGCTCAGTCACGCACCGGCAGCTGCCGCGTCATCGCGTCGAGCCAGGCCCGCTGCAGGTCGGCCCGCTGCGGCAGCGGATGACGGTAGAACGGCTCCTGGTCAGTGAGCCCTAACACCCTTCGCGACGATGTCGCCGCGATGGCCTTTGACGCCAGCGGCGCGAGTTCACGGGCCAGGCCCCACGCGCGCAGCACGGGCACCTGCGCCGGCCCGAGCGCGCGCGCGAGCTCGCCGGCGCGCGCCGGGCTGAAGATGCTGTGACGATCATCGGCGAGCGTGGCCAGCGCCGCGAACAGTTCGGCACTCTTCGGCGTGCGCAGATCCGACAGGTTGATCACCCGGATGTGCCGCAGCGACCACCCCTGCGCCTGCGCGCGCAGCGCCAGGCGCATCAGCTGGTACTGCGTGCGGTCGGGCAGCGCCGGCGCCCAGCCGTCGGCGTCGAGGTCGGCCAGCGGCCGCGAGCTGCCCGGGTTCATCATCACCGCGACGAGGTCGGCCGGGCGAACGCGCGCCGCCACCGGGTCGAGCCCGCGCTCGACGATCTCGAGGTGGCTGCGCAGCGCGAAGCGCCGGCCGTCGAGCTCGGCGTCGTAGTAGCGGCCGTGGACGTCGAAGCGCGCCAGCAGCCCGGCGGCCGCGCTCATCCGAACAGCTGCGCCAGCGCCTGCCCCGGGTCGGGGGCGCGCATGAAGGCCTCGCCGACGAGGAACGCGTGCACGCCGGCGTCGCGCATCGTGCGCACGTCGTCGCGCGTCAGGATGCCCGACTCGGTCACGAGCAGGCGGTCGGCCGGCACGCGCGGCAGCAGGTCGAGCGTGGTGTGCAGCGAGACCTCGAAGGTGCGCAGGTTGCGGTTGTTGACGCCCACCAGCGGCGTCTTCAGGCGCAGCGCGCGGTCGAGCTCGGCGGCGTCGTGCACCTCGACGAGCACCGCCATCCCGAGCGCGAGCGCCTGCGCCTCGAGCGCGGCCATCTGCGCGTCGTCGAGGCAGGCGGCGATCAGCAGGATGCAGTCCGCGCCCATCGCGCGCGCCTCGTCGACCTGGTAGGCGTCGACGATGAAGTCCTTGCGCAGCACCGGCAGCGCGCACGCTGCGCGCGCCTGCTCGAGGTAGGCCGGCGCGCCCCGAAAGAACGGCGCGTCGGTCAGCACGCTCAGGCACGCCGCGCCGTGGCGCGCGTAGCTGGCGGCGATCTCGGCCGGCACGAAGTGCTCGCGCAGCACGCCCTTGCTCGGGCTCGCCTTCTTGACCTCGGCGATCACCGCCGGCCGGCCGGCGCCGACGCGCCCGCGCAGCGCGCCGACGAAGTCGCGCACGTCGCGCCGCGCCTCGGCAGCGCGACGCACGTCGGCCGCAGGCCGCGCCTTCAGCGCCGCGGCGACCTCGTCGCGCTTGACGGCGACGATGCGGTTCAGGATGTCGGACATCGTGATCCCCCCGTTCACAGGCGTGGCCCGCTGCGCTCGATGCGCAAGCGCCGCGCCAGCACGTCGGCCAGTTCGTTCAGGCGCGTCATCGACGCGCCGCGCAGCCGCGCCGCGCTGTCGAACAGCCGCACGACGCGGCCGCGCTCCGCGTGGCGCAGGTCGATCGCGATCGATTGCCGGCGGTCGCCCGGCGCGCAGGCGATCGACCAGCCCGCCCCGTCGATCACGACCACCTCGCCGGGCAGCTCGCGCGGCGCGATGGTGCGCGCCGCGAAGTCGACGAGCCAGCCGGCCCGTGCGCGCTTGAGCCGCGCGTGCAGCAGCATCGCCACCAGCATGCCGACCAGCGCGACCCAGCCCAGCGCCGCGTGCCCGTCGCCGATGCCGGCGGCCGCGAGCCCGAGCGCGAGCGACGCGCCGCCCAGCCACAGCCCCGCCGGGTGCGCCTCGACACGCGGCAGGAACAGCTGCGGTGCGTCGTGCGCGGCGCGCACGAGCGCGTCGAGCGACGGTGCGCCCACCGTCATCGCGCGCGCCCCGTCACGCGGCGCGCAGCCGGTTCGTCGCGGCGACGAACTGGCTGAGCTTGGCCAGCGCCCGGCCCGACGCGACCGCCTCGCGCGCGAGCTTGACGCCGTCGCCGATCGAGCCGGCGAGGTTCGCGCAGTACAGCGCCGCCCCGGCATTGAGCAGCACGATGTCGCGCACCGGCCCGTCCTCGTTGGCCAGCGCGCGCTGGATGCACGCGACCGACTCTTCCTTGTTCGCGACCTTCAGCAC
The DNA here is from genome assembly GCF_022631395.1 of Calidifontimicrobium sp. SYSU G02091. NCBI lineage: Bacteria > Pseudomonadati > Pseudomonadota > Betaproteobacteria > Burkholderiales > Sphaerotilaceae > Azohydromonas > Calidifontimicrobium sp. SYSU G02091. Next base: position 135,511 of record NZ_JALBGB010000003.1, on the reverse strand, counting down.
GCGCGAGTCGTACACCGGCAACCCGAAGTCGCTCGGGTGGATCGTGTACTCGCGCACCTCGCCGTCCTTCAGTTCGCCGACCATCGTCTCGCCCGACAGCGACACCTCGTCCATGCCGTTCATGCCGTAGACGACCATCACGTGCTCGCTGCCCAGGCGCTGCAGCACGCGCACCTGAATGCCGACGAGGTCGGGGTGGAACACGCCGAGCAGCTGGTTCGGTGCCCCGGCCGGGTTCGTCAGCGGCCCGAGGATGTTGAAGATCGTGCGCACGCCGAGCTCCTTGCGCACCGGCGCGGCGTGCTTCATCGCCGGGTGGTGGTTCGGCGCGAACATGAAGCCCACGCCGGTCTCGGCGATGCACTGGCCGACCTGCTCGGGCGTGAGGTCGATGCGCGCGCCGAGCGCCTCCATCACGTCGGCGCTGCCGCTGGTCGAACTCACGCTGCGCCCGCCGTGCTTGGCCACGCGCGCGCCGGCGGCGGCGGCAACGAAGGTCGCGGCGGTCGAGATGTTGAACGTGTGCGAGGCGTCACCGCCAGTGCCGACGATGTCGACGAGGTGCGTGCGGTCGGCGACCGCCACGGGTGTCGCGAACTCGCGCATCACCTGCGCCGCGGCGGCGATCTCGCCGATCGTCTCCTTCTTGACGCGCAGCCCGATCGTCAGCGCGGCGATCATCACCGGGCTCATCTCGCCGCTCATGATGCGGCGCATCAGCGCGAGCATCTCGTCGTGGAAGATCTCGCGGTGCTCGATGACGCGCGTCAGCGCTTCGGTGTTGGTGATCGCCATGGGGTCTCCTCGCGGGCAGTCAGTAGGGGGAGTCGGGAGCGCGCGGCGCCGTGGCGGCCGTGCTCGCCGGGCGGGTACAGAACTCGCGCACCGCGGCGATCGTGCGCTCGATGCCGTCGTCGTCGACGTCGAGGTGCGTGACGAAGCGCAGTCCGATCAGCCCGGTGGCCAGGATGCCGCGCGCGGCCAGGTGCGCGAGCAGTTCGCCGCCGCGGCCGCCGTCGACGTCGACGAACACGATGTTGGTCGCGGCCGACCGCACGGCGAGGCCCGGCAGGCCGCGCAGGCCGTCGGCCAGCCGCGCGGCGCGCGCGTGGTCGTCGCGCAGGCGGTGCACGTGGTGGTCGAGCGCGTGGTCGATCGCCGCGGCGAGCACGCCGGCCTGGCGCATGCCGCCGCCCACCACCTTGCGCCAGCGCCGCGCACGAGCGATCAGCGCGCGCGAGCCGCACAGCACCGAGCCCACCGGCGCGCCGAGCCCCTTCGAGCAGCACACCGAGACACTGTCGAAGTGGCGCGTGATCTCGCGCAGCGCGGCGAACGGGTCGCCGCCGGGGCCGGCGGCGTGGACCGCGGCGTTGAACACGCGCGCGCCGTCGAGGTGGCACGCGAGCCCGCGCGAGCGCGCGAGCGCGGTGGCCTCGGCCAGGTAGGCCGTGGGCATCGGGTGCCCGTTCCAGGTGTTCTCGAGACACAGCAGCCGCGTGCGCGCGAAGTGCGGGTCATCGGGCTTGATCGCCGCGGCGATGTCGGCCAGGCCCATCAGCCCCTGCCCGTCCTGCGCCAGCGGCTGCGGCTGGATGCTGCCGAGCACCGCCGCGCCGCCGCCTTCGTAGCGGTAGGTGTGCGCCATCTGGCCGACGAGGTACTCGTCGCCGCGCTCGCAGTGCGCCATCAGCGCGCACAGGTTGCTCTGCGTGCCCGAGGGCATCAGCAGCGCGTCCTCCATGCCGGTGAGCGCGGCCATGCGCGCCTGCAGCGCGTTGACGCTCGGGTCGTCGCCGAACACGTCGTCGCCGACCTCGGCGGCGGCCATCGCGGCGCGCATCGCCGGCGTCGGCTTCGTCACCGTATCGCTGCGCAGGTCAACGGTCTTCACGGGACTCACAGCGTCGCCGGCTCGCGGCTCATGCGCAGGAAGTTGCGCAGCAGCGCGTGACCGTGTTCGGTCAGGATCGACTCGGGGTGGAACTGCACGCCCTCGAGCGGCGTCGTGCTGCCGGCGAGTTCGCGGTGGCGCACGCCCATGATCTCTCCGTCTTCCGACGTCGCGGTGATCGCGAGCACCTCGGGCAGCGTCGCGCGCTCGATCACGAGCGAGTGGTAGCGGATCACGGTGAACGGGTTCGGCAGGCCGTCGAACACCCCCTGGCCGTCGTGCGTCACGAGGCTCGTCTTGCCATGCATCTGCTGCCGGGCGCGCACGATGCGGCCGCCGAGCGCGGCGCCGATCGACTGGTGGCCGAGGCACACGCCGAGGATCGCGATGCGGCCCATGAAGGTGCGGATCGCGTCGACGCAGATGCCCGCCTCGGCCGGCGAGCAGGGCCCCGGCGACAGCACGAGCTGGTCGGGGTTCAGCCCGGCGATGCCTTCGAGCGTGATCTCGTCGTTGCGAAACACGCGCACCTCTTCGCCGAGCTCGCCGAAGTACTGCACGAGGTTGTAGGTGAACGAGTCGTAGTTGTCGATCATCAGCAGCATCGTGCGCCCCTTCAGAAGCCTTCCTCGACCAGCTCGGCCGCGCGCAGCACGGCGCGCGCCTTGGCCTCGGTCTCCCTCCACTCGAGCTCGGGCACGCTGTCGGCGACGACGCCGGCACCGGCCGAGACGTACAAGGTGTTGTCCTTCACGATGCCGGTGCGGATCGCGATCGCGACGTCCATGTCGCCGGCGAAGCTGAGGTAGCCGACCGCGCCGCCGTAGATGCCGCGCTCGACCGGCTCGAGCTCGTCGATGATCTCCATCGCGCGGATCTTCGGCGCGCCGCTGAGCGTGCCCGCCGGGAAGCTCGCCTTGAGCACGTCGAGCGCCGTCAGGCCGGGCTTGAGCCGCCCCTCGACGTTGCTGACGATGTGCATCACGTGCGAGTAGCGCTCGACGCCGAACGCCTCCGTCACCTTCACACTGCCGGTCTCGGCGATGCGGCCGATGTCGTTGCGCGCGAGGTCGATCAGCATGACGTGCTCGGCGCGCTCCTTCGGGTCGGCGAGCAGGTCGGCCTCGTTCGCCTTGTCCTGCTCGGGGGTCGCGCCGCGCGGCCGGGTGCCGGCGATCGGGCGGATCGTCACGGTGTGGCGGCCCTCGGCGTCGGCCTCGTCGCGCACGAGGATCTCGGGACTCGCGCCGACGATCTGGAAACCGCCCATGTCGTAGTAGTACATGTACGGGCTCGGGTTCAGCGAGCGCAGCGCGCGGTACAGCGACAACGGGCTCTCGGTGTAGCGCTTCTTCAGCCGCTGGCCGAGCACGACCTGCATGCAGTCGCCGGCCGCGATGTACTCTTTCGCGCGCTCGACGGCGCGCACGAAGTCCTCTTTCGCGAACTCGCGCTCGATGGCGTACGACGGCCCGCGCTTGACCTGCGGCGCCGTCACCGAGAAGCGCAGCCGGTCGGTCAGTTCGCCCAGCCGCTTCTTGCCGTGGAAGTACGCCTCGCTCTGCCGCGGGTCGGCCCACACGATCAGGTACAGCCGCCCCGACAGGTTGTCGATGACGGCGAGTTCCTCGGTCTGCAGCAGCAGGATGTCAGGCGTGCCCAAGCCGCCGGGCTTGCGCCGTCCGGCCAGGCGCTTCTCGATCAGGCGCACCGTCTCGTAGCCGAAGTAGCCCGCCAGCCCGCCGCAAAAGCGCGGCAGCCCGGGCCGCAGCGCCGGCTTGAAGCGCTGCTGGTACGCGGCGATGAAGTCCAGCGGGTTGCCCTCGTGCGTCTCGACGACGGCGCCGTCGGTGACGACTTCGGTGCACTCGCCGGTGGCGCGCAGCAGCGTGCGCGCCGGCAGCCCGATGAACGAGTAGCGGCCGAAGCGCTCGCCGCCGACGACCGACTCGAGCAGGAAGCTGTGCCTGCTGCCGCCGGCGAGCTTCAGGTACAGCGACAGCGGCGTCTCGAGGTCGGCGAAGGCCTCGGCGATCAGCGCGATGCGGTTGTAGCCTTGCGCGGCGAGGCTCTTGAATTCCAGTTCAGTGATCACGGTTCAGGCCCTCCGGGGGCGGCGGCGTGGGCCGCCGTTCGCTGTAGGGTGCGCGCGAAGGCGGCGCCTTCGGCGGGGGCCGCACGACCCGCAACCGGGCCGACGGCAAACGAGACTCGGGGCGACTCAGCGACGCCAGGGCCAGGCTCCCCGGTCGGACGACCTGGAGCGCGAAGTCTCGTTGCGCGGACTGAACATGCGGGCAAGTCTAGCAGCGCCTTGCGTCAGGCCGCCAGCGCGGTGCGCATCGCGTCGATGACGGCGCGGTAGTCCTTCTGGCCGAAGATCGCGCTGCCGGCGACGAAGGTGTCGGCGCCGGCGTCGGCCACACGGCGGATGTTGTCGGCCTTGATGCCGCCGTCGACCTCGAGCCGGATGTCGCGCCCGCTCGCCTCGATGAGCCTGCGCGCGCGCTCGGTCTTGCGCAGCGCGCTGTCGATGAACGACTGCCCGCCGAAGCCCGGGTTAACGCTCATGATCAGCACGAGGTCGACCTTGTCGATCACCCACTCGAGCACGTCCAGCGGCGCCGCCGGGTTGAACACGAGACCGGCCGCACAGCCCTTGGCGCGGATCAGCTGCAGCGTGCGGTCGACGTGCGTGCTCGCGTCGGGGTGGAAGCTGATGAGGTCGGCGCCGGCGTCGGCGAACGCAGTGGCCAGCGCGTCGACCGGCTGCACCATCAGGTGCACGTCCAGCGGCACCTTGGTGCCGTCGGGCCTGACGCAGTGCGGCTTGAGCGCGGCGGCCACCATCGGGCCGATCGTCAGGTTCGGCACGTAATGGTTGTCCATCACGTCGAAGTGGATCCAGTCGGCACCGGCGGCGATCACCGCGCGCACCTCGTCGCCGAGGCGCGCGAAGTCGGCCGACAGGATCGACGGGGCGATGCGGTACGTGGGCATCGGCAAATTCTAGGAGGCTGACAGAATCGGCCGCCATGACACGACCCGAGTTCACCTGCAGCGTCAAGGTGCAGCACCTGCCCGAACAGTCGGGTGACGGTGCGCACGCGTTCGCGTACACCGTGACGATCACCAACACCGGCGACGTCACCGCGCAGCTGGTGGCCCGCCAGTGGCTGATCACCGACGCGCACGGGCACGTCGAGGAAGTGCGCGGCCTCGCGGTCGTGGGCCATCAGCCGGTGCTCAAGCCCGGCGAGTCGTTCGAGTACACGAGCTGGACGCGGCTGGCCACGCCCACCGGCTCGATGCGCGGCACTTACTACTGCATCACCGAGGACGCGCACTGGTTCGAGGCACCGGTGCCCGAGTTCCCGCTGGCGCGCGCGCACGACCTGCACTGAGACGCCCCAGCGCTGCCGTGACCGTCGCAGTGCCGTCGTCCCCGCTCGCCACTGCCCACCGTCGCGCCAAGGCCTCGCCGCCTAGCACGGTGGCTCGTCGCGCCGCGGTGCGGCGTCGTCGCCGCTGCGCCGCTCGCCGCGCCGGCGCCCGGAGAACATCGTCCACCACACGATGAAAATCAGCAGCAGCAGCGCGGCCAGCGCTTCGAGCAGGAGGAGCCACATCGCGGGGGTCGTCGTCAGGGTCGCGGCGGCCGCGATTCTAGGAACGCTCGCGTCGTGCGCCGTGCCGCCGGCGCCGATGCCCCCGCCCGATGCGCCGCCGGCCGCCCCGGCGGCGGGGCCGGTCATCGAGCGCGAGGGCGCGCGCTGGGTGCCGGTGGACTGGCTCGCGCTGCCGGGCTGGTTCGACGACACGCTGGCCGGCGCCTGGCCGGCGCTGCAGCGCAGCTGCCAGCGCCCGGCGCCGGGCTGGGGCGCGCTGTGCGCGCAGGCGCTCACGGCGACGCCACCCGACGACGCCGCCGCGCGCCGCTGGCTGATGCAGCGCCTGCAGCCGTACCGCGTCGAGGCAGCCGACGGCAGCGCCGACGGCCTGATCACCGGCTACTACGAGCCGCTCGTCGAAGCGCGGCGCACGCCCGGCGGCGCGTTTCGCGTGCCGCTGCACGCGCCGCCGGCCGACCTCGCGACGCGCCGCCCGTACTGGACGCGCCAGCAGCTCGACACGCTGCCGGCGGCGCAGGCGGCGCTGCGCGGACGCGAGATCGCCTACGTGGCCGACCCGCTCGACGCGCTGGTGCTGCAGATCCAGGGCTCGGGGCGGCTGCGCGTGACCGAGCCCGACGGCCGCGTGCAGACGGTGCGCCTCGCGTTCGCCGGTCACAACGACCAGCCGTACCGCTCGGTCGGGCGCTGGCTGATCGACCAGGGCCAGTTGCCCGCCGAGCAGGCGTCGTGGCCGGCGATCAAGGCCTGGGCGCAGCGCCACCCGCAGCGCGTCAACGAGATGTTGTGGGCCAACCCGCGCGTCGTGTTCTTCCGCGAGGAGCCGCTGCCCGACCCGGCGGTGGGCCCGCGCGGCGCGCAGGGCGTGCCGCTGACGCCGGGGCGCTCGATCGCCGTCGACCCGCGCAGCATCCCGTACGGCACGCCGGTGTGGCTCGACACCACCGAGCCGCTCGCGAGCACGCCGCTGCGCCGGCTGGTCGTCGCTCAGGACACCGGCAGTGCGATCGTCGGCGCAGTGCGCGCCGACTTCTTCTGGGGCTGGGACGGCGACGCCGAGGCGCAGGCCGGGCGCATGAAGCAGCCGCTGCGCATGTGGGTGCTGTGGCCGCGCAACGACCCCCGCTGAGCGCCGTCTTGGCAGCGACAGCGCCGGATAATGCGGCATGCCCGCCGCCGCATCGATCCAGCAGTTCGTCGACGACGAGCTGCGCCGCTGCCCCGAGCTGGCCGAGCGCGTGCACGCCGGCACGCTGCACGCGCTGAAGGACCCCGAGCGCGCCGCGCTGTACCCCAGCGAGCGCCCCCACCACTTCGCGCTGCTGGAGGCGCTGTCGGCGCGCGCGGCGCCATTCCGCGAGGCGTTCTGCGATGCGCTGCGCCGCCGCGTCGCCAGCGAGATGCGCCCGGCGCGCGACGCCGCCGCACCGGCGCGCGGCGGGACGCTCGAGCTCGAGCTGGTCGACGAGTCGCGCGTCGAGGTCGACATCGAGATCTCGCGCGCGGCGCAGGTCATCGACAGCACCGCCGAGTGGGAGCTGCGCGAGCTGCAGACCTTCACGTCGGCGCTGGCCGGGCTGCGCCACGTCAGCGCGCACAGCCTGCCGCTGCGCCCGCACGCCTACGCCGGCGCACTGTGGGACGCCACCGGGGCCGTGCTGGCGAACCAGGCGCAGCGCATCGTGCTGCTGCGCGCGGCCAGCGCCGTGCTGGCCGACGAGCTCAAGCGCAGCTTCGCACAGGCCACCGCGCGGCTCGAGGCGCAGGGCGTGATGCCCAGCGCCTACCGCAGCATCAAACTGCCGCCCGGCAGCGTGCCCGCCGCCGGGCGCGGCGCGACTGCAGTGACGGGCGCACTGCAGGCACTGCTGGGCGAGACCTCGCTGTCGCGTGCCGCCATCGGCGCGCCCGGCGGCACGGTAGCCTCACCGGTGCAGGCGGCGCAGATCGCCGCGCTGGTGTCGCGGCTGTTTCGCGCCTTCGCCACCGACGACCGCGTCGGTGCCGACGCGCGCGACGTCATCGCCGCGCTGCAGGACCCGGTGCTGCGCCTCGTGCTCGCCGACGAGTCGGCGCTGCACGATCTCGATCACCCCGTGTGGCAGCTGCTCGACCGCATCGCGCGCATCGGCGAGGACTACGCGCCCGGCGACGCGCGCCAGCGGCGGCTGCTCGCCGCGTGCACGCCGCTGGCCGCCCAGCTGGCCGCCGCCGACGTGCCCACCGCAGCGATGGTGCGCCGCGCACTGGCCGCGATCGACGCCGAGACCGACGCGCTGTGGCAAGAACGGCTGGCAGCCGCGCAGCCGGCCATCGCGCAGCTGGCGCGCGTCGAGCAGCGCGAAGTGCTGCAGCACCGGCTGGCCGAGCGGCTGACCGAGCAGATGGCCGCGCGCAGCGTGCCGCCGGCGGTGCGCCGCTTCCTCGCCGGGCCGTGGGCGCGTGTGATCGCGCAGGCGATGGTCGAGCACGGCGAGGCACACGCGCGCACGCAGGCTTTCGTGCGCGCCGTCGACGACCTGCTGTGGAGCCTGGACGTGCCGCCCGAGCCGGCCAGCCGCCAGAAGCTGCTCGCGCTGCTGCCGCCGCTGCTGGGCACGCTGCGCAGCGGCATGGCGTCGATCGCGCTGCCCGACGCCGAGCGCGACGCGGTGCTCGACCAGCTGATGGCGGCGCACACCGAGGCGCTGCGCGGGCGCGCCGCCGGCGACGCGCGCACACCAGGCGCGGCCGACGTCATGCAGCGCCTGCGCGACGAGCTCCGCGCCGGCGAGCCGCCAGCGCGCCCGTTCGGCGACTCGGTGATCGACGTCGCGTCGATGGAGACGGTGCCCGCCGAATTCCTGCCCACCGGCGTCGACGACGGCGGTGCGCCCGCCGACACGTTCGCCGTTGGCCAGATGCGACGCATGTTCGTCGGCGGGCGCTGGACGCGCGTGCAGCTGCTGTGGCGCAGCGAGCGCGGCCAGTACCTGCTGCTCGCCGACGACGCCGACGCACGCACGACGCACTCGATGACGCGCCGCGCGCTCGAGCGGCTGCAGGCCGCACGCCTCGTGCAGCCGCTGCCGCCGTCGTCGCTGGTGCGGCGCACGATCGAGAAGCTGACGACGCAGGTCTCGCTGCAGTAGCGCGGGCGGCGCCCTGCCGCTGACGCAGGTGGCCACTCGAACCCGGGCGCGCGTGTGCACCATCCCGCGGTACGGCGCGACGGGCGTCGCGCGCTCGTGCGCGAAAGCGGGCCGGTCCTCGAGTGGCGTGCCGTCGGCAGCGAGGCGCGCGGTGTGTTGGATCTCGAAGCGCGCACCGACGCTCACCGCCGCCCCTCTTCGACGGTGCGCCGCCGCGCCGCCGGCGCGCGGCTCGCCTGCGGCAACGTGTTCGCGGCCTTGGCGGCCTTCGTGGCTTTCGCAGCGCGCGGCGGCCGGGCGGCACGCGCCGCGTCGGCCGCGCGCGCGGCCAGCGCCAGCTCGCGCACGCGGGCGATCTGCTCGTCGGTGATCACGCCGTGCACGCCACTGATCGCCGCGAGCTTCATGCCGTGCTTCAGACCCAGCTTGTAGATCTCGCGCACCTTCTCCCACTCGATGTGGCGGCCGACCGTGAAGTTCTCGAAGCGGCCCTCGAGCGCGAGCACGATCGTCTCGGCCAGGCACGCGTAGGTCACGCCCGGCGGCAGGCCGATGTTCTTCATCTTCGGCTCGCCGGGCAGCTGGATCTCGCCCGACTCGATCACGAGCACGTCGGGGCGCTTGACGACTTCCTCGGGCGGCAGGTCGAGCGGGCGCGCGACGTCGGTGATCACGCAGCCGGGCTTGACCTTCATGATGTCGAGCACCTTCTGGCCCGCGCCCGACGTCGCGGTGACGATCATGTCCATTTCGCCGATGTGGCGGTCGGTGCGCGCGGCCAGGTGCACGATGGCGCCGGGGCTCTCCTTGAGGATCGATTCCTTCAGCGCGAGCAGCTTGGCCGTCTCGGGCGAGACGAGGTAGATCTCCTCGGCCGCGCGCGCGAGCAGCCGCGCGCACGCGGCACCGATCGAGCCGGTGGCGCCGACGACCATCGCCTTGAACTTCACCCGCGCGTCGCCGTCGGGCGGCGGCAGCAGCGCCAGCCGGCGCAGCGCGTCGTGCGCGGCCCACAGCGCGGCCGACGCGCTGTAGCTGTTGCCGGTCGTGATCGGCAGCGGCGCGCGGCGCGCGACGGTGACGCCGGCGTCGCCGACGATCTTCGTGAACGCCCCGAGCCCCATGATCTGCGCGCCGAGCTTCCTGGCCATCTCGGCCGCGGCGAGCAGGCGCTTGTACGTGAACTCGGGCGGGTGGCTCATGATCTCGTGCGGCGTGCCGCCGACGCTGATCAGCCAGCCCTCGGCCTCGACGCCGGTCGGGCTCTTGATGCCGGTCACGGTCGAGTAGACGAACGGCGGCGCGTAGGCCAGCACCTTCTCGAGCGTGTCCATGAACAGCGGCGGCGAGACCTGCGACAGGATCTCGACCGGCTTGACGACCTTGAAGTACTCCTGCGACAGCGGATGGATCACGAACGCGAAGCGGTTGACGCGCTTGAAGCCGTTCGGGTACAGGATGCGCGGCGCGAGCTGCAGCTCGGCGAGGATCTCGAGCAGGTCGTCCTCGACGATCTGCTGCGGCGGCTTGCGCCGCACCGCGACGATCATCGCGTGCAGCAGGTCCGGCGCGATCACGTGACCGTCGATCACCGGCGCGCCGTCGATCACCATCTGCACGCCCTTGTTCGCCAGCGCGGCCAGCCGCCTGTCGCTGACGGTCGAGGTCACGACCGTCTTGCCCGCGAGTTCGGCGGCGCCGAAGTCGTCGAGCTCGTGCACCGGCGCGACGACGACGGTGCACTTGTGCAGCGCGTGGCGCAGCACGTGCCGGCTCCACTGCGCCAGCAGCGGCGCCGGCGTCAGCCGCGGCGGCACCCACTCGGCCACCAGGTGCGCGCCGGTGGCGTACAGCTGCAGCGCGTCGAGCGAGCCCAGCAGCTTGGGCACGCCGAGCTGCAGCACCGGGTCGGCGAAGCGCAGGTTCTCGGTGTACTCCGACATCGTCTGCGCGAGCTTGCGGCTCGCGAGCCCCGAGAAGAACAGCACGCGCGCGTTGTCGAAGTAGTGGCCGAGCTCGGCCTGCGCGTGGCGCACCGCCCACTCCTGCAGGATGTCGGCCAGCCGGCCGCCGGCGGTCACCGGCGTGGTCTCGGCCGCGGCGGCGAGCCGCTCGGCGTGGTGATCGGCGCGCGCGCCGAGCCCGTCGCTGTCCTTGACCAGCCCGACGCCGATCGCCGCGGCCTGCCCGTCCCACTGCTTGACCAGCTTGAGCGCGCGGGCGATGCTGCCGTTGGTGCCGATGCGCCTGACGTTCAGGCGCTGGCCCAGGAAGCGCGTCGTGAACTCGAAGTCCTGCCGGCTCGAGCCCAGACTGATGCCGACGACCGTCTTCATACACTTGCCCTCGTGAGCGCCGCACGGCGCAGCCACCAAGCCTCACCGCGACGACGGAGAACGACCTTGATCAGCCACACCCTCACCGACCTCGCCCGCGCGACGGGGCTGCCGGTCCTCAAGCGCGCGGCCGGTGCCGTGACGCGCCTGGTGCCGATCCCGCAGCCGCTGCTGATGGTAGGCCCGGGCGCGGCCGAACGGTTGGCCGCCGCGATCGGCGACTTCGGCCACCGCCGGCTGCTCGTCGTCACCGACGCGATGATCGTGCGGCTCGGGCTGCTGGCACCGATCACCGCCGCGCTCGAGCGCAGCGGCACCGCGTTCGACGTGTTCGACGAGATCGAGCCCGACGCGCCGATCCCCGTCGTCGAGCGCGGGTTGCTCGCGCTGCGGCGCCTGCGCTGCGACGCCGTGCTCGCGGTGGGCGGCGGCTCGGTGATCGACGCGGCCAAGGTCATCGCGCTGGCGGCGACCAACACCAAGGCGCTGCGCGACCTCGCGGGCTACTTCCGCGGCCTGCACGGCCCGCTGCCGGTCTACGCGGTGCCGACCACCGCCGGCACCGGCTCCGAGGTCACGGTGGCCGCCGTGATCTCCGACCCCGACGCGCAGCGCAAGCTGGTGGTGGCCGACACGCGCCTCGTGCCCGACATGGCCGCGCTCGACCCGACGCTGATGACCGGCCTGCCGCCGGCGGTGACAGCCGCCACCGGGATGGACGCGCTGACGCACGCGATCGAGGCCTACATCAGCCAGTGGGCGACGCCGGGCACCGACCGCCTCGCACTGGCCGCGGTGGGCATGGTGTTCGAACACCTGCCGCGCGCGTGCGAGCACGGCAACGACCTGCACGCGCGCGAGCGCATGGCGCTGGCATCGACCTACGCCGGCATGGCGTTCACGCGCGCCAACGTCGGCAACGTGCATGCGATCGCGCACCAGCTCGGCGCGCGCTACCACACGCCGCACGGGCTGGCCAACGCGATCGTGCTGCCGCACGTGCTGCGCTTCGCGCTCGAGCCGGCCGCCGCGCGGCTGGCCGCGCTCGCGCGGCGCATCGGCGTGGCCGGCGACGACGGCGACGTCGCGGCACAGGCGGCGCGCTTCGTCGACGCGGTGCAGGCGCTCGGCGACCGCGTCGGCATCCCGCGCACGCTGGCGGCGCTGCGCGACGACGACATCCCGGCGCTCGCGCAGGCCGCGTGCCGCGAGGCCGACCTGAACTACCCGGTGCCGCGCGTGATGAGCCGCGACGACTGCGAGGCGCTGCTGCGCCAGGTGCTGCCGGGCGCCGACGCGCCGGCAGCGCGTCGGCGCGCGGCGACGAAGTCGGCCGCCGCCAAGGCCGCAGCGCCGTCGAAGGCTGCGAAGTCCACGAAGGCCTCGGGCGCGGCCACGGCGGCCGCCGCCACGAAGACGCCGCCGCGCCGAGCGCCGGCGCCGCCTGCGCGCCGCTCGCGTGCCCCGGCGGCTGCCCGGTGACATCGGCCGCCGTCGCGGCGCGCGTGGGCATCGTGATCGGCCCTGGCTCGGCGGTGTTCGAGGTCATCCGCGACCTCGTGTTCGACCTGCCGGCCAGCGTCGCGCGCGCTGATCGGCGGCCTCGGCCACGACGTGCTCGCCGACGACGCGGCGATGTGCGCGCCGATCCTGCTCGAACTGCACCGCTGCGGCGACGCGGTCGCCGCGGCGCTGGGCTTCGAAGCGCGCGCGATCGCGGCGCGTGCCGAAGCGGCCGAGCGCGGGGTGCCGTGGCGGCAGCCTGACGCCGCGGCGCAATCCTGGCCCCGCCCGCACGCTGCCGCCCGCCTTGCGGTCGGGTTCCGCTGACACGGCCCTGCCACGCGACGTGCGGTGCGAAAGCCAGCCTGCCGGGGCTCGGCGCGCCACTGAAGCCGCGCGACCTTGCCGGCGCGCGCGTCGTGCGCATGACCCCTTCGAGGTCGGGATCGACCTCACATCCGGATGCGATGGGCGAGGCGCGCGATGCGCTTCACGATGCAGGCCATCACGAATCCGGCACCCGACGTCTGGCCCACATCGTGGCCTTGGTGACGCGCGGGTTGTGCCCCACCCCAAGCCACTCGGAGGACGCTCACCATGACCATCGAATCACCGCGCCGCGCCCGCTGGGCCACCTGGGTCGCTGCCGCGGCCATCGCCGGGGCCTGCGCCGGCGCACAGGCCGCCACGATGTCCGGCGTCTATGCCGCGGGCTCCATCCGCAACGTGTTCCGCATATGCATGACCTGCAACTCCGAATTTGAGCTGCTGTTCGCCGACGAGGACGGAGGCTTGGGCTCCACCGGCCCGGCCATCGTCGACGGGTACGAGGCCAAGGGTTATCCGCAGGGCTTCGGTAGCGTTTATGCGCGTGCCCTCGTCGTCGGCCCGACCGCGACGCCGTACCTCGGTGCCTACGCCGCAGCAAAGCCCGGTATCGGGCCATGGCCGGGCTACTCCGGCGACGGCGCCTATCTCTTCTCGGCCAACGCGTCGGCCCGGGCGGCCCAGCACTACACCTTTCTCGGGTCCGTGGCCGAAACCTACCGCATGACCTTCAAGCTCAACGGCAGCGCTGCCGGCTACAGCAGCAGCGCGGACATCGCCAACGACCGGCTGATCACTGCGAACGGCGGCCTCGCGCTGTACGACGCCGACACCACCGACGGCTCCGAGCTGCCCTACGGCTGGCTGATGGACATCGAGCAGCTGAGCTTCAGCGCCGCGAGCGCCAGCAACTTCGACGACAGCCGGACGGTGAGCATCACGCTCGAGCCGGGCGACAGCTTCTACGCCGTCGCCTGGCTGGGCGCCACCGTCGGCGTCGGCGCGGCGGGTGCCGCCGACGTGTCGCACACGCTGTCGATCGCGTTCACCGCAGGCGATGTCACGCTGCTGCAGCCCGACCTGCAGCCGCAGGCGCAGCCGATGCCCGAACCCGGCACGGCGACGCTCGCGCTGCTCGGTCTGGCCGCGATGCGGTGGAGCCGGCGTCCGCAGCGCACCGCCTGAGAGGACCTCGCGCGTGCGGCCGCCACCCCGCGCGCATCGCGCCTACACCCGTCGCCGGCGTCTGGCGTCCGTCGCCGGTGACCGACCGCCGGCAGCCGCGCCAGCGGCCATTGCGCCTGGACGCAAGGAGTCGATCATGGACATGCTTCGATCCGTTGTCATCGGCACCGCGGTGGGCCTCATGGCGGCCACGGGCAGTGCCGCGGCCCAGGATGCGACCTCGGACCCCGGGATGCGCCTTGCGCAGTACGAGGCTCGCGCCGCAGCAGGCGACGCGGTCGCGGCCGAGCAGGCGGGATTGATGCACTACCACGGTGTGCGGCCCCACGGTCGCAACCTGCAGCGCGCCGTCGTCTATCTGCAGCAGGCGGCCGCCGAGGGACGACCCGGAGCGCGGCTGCTGCTCGACCACCTGACCGAAGAGGCCCGCGCAGCCGATCCGAAGGCCTACGTGCCGTGGCCCTGGGGTTGCTGATCCGCGCAGGACGGCGGACGGTGGCGGCGCCGGCTGTGCCGCGCTCGCGAAGCCGACGGGGGCAGCGCGCTGAAGAAGCGTTCGCGCGTCGTCGACGGTGACCGCGAGGCGTAGGACTTCAGGCCAACGGTGGCGGCGCGAGGGCGACGTCGGTCCCGGGTGCGGTCGGCAACGCCAGACGCACTGCGGTGCCGCCGGCATCGCTGGTCACGGTGAGCGCCGCGCCGAGCCGCACCGCGCGCTGCTGCATGTGGCCGAGTCCGCGACCCTGCCCGGCCAGCATGGGGGTGAAGCCGCTGCCGTCGTCACGCACCTCGACCACCAGCGCCGCCGGCGTGCGCCGCAGCGACATCGCGACGCGGCGCGCGCCGCTGTGCTTGAGCGCGTTCGTCAGCGCTTCCTGCACGATGCGCAGCAGGTCCAGCGACGCGTCGGCGCTCAGGGTGGGCAGTTCGCCGAGATCGTCGTCGACGTGCCAGTCGAGCCGCAACCCGAGCGACTCGAAGCGCGGCGCCATGCGAAAGCGCAGCGAGCCCAGCAGCGCCAGCGGGTCGCGCTCGTGCAGGTCGAGCGAGTCGATCGCCACGCGCAGGTCGTCGAGGCAGTCTTGCAGCGTGGCGGCCAGTGCGGCCGGCGAGGCCTGCGCGCTGCGCGCCTGCCGCAACGCGGTGACCAGGTGCAGCCCCAGGCTGTCGTGCAGGTCACCCATCAGCCGCGCGCGCTCCTGCGCGAGCGCCTGCGCCTTCTCGACCTCGCGCAGCCGCGCGTAGCTGTCTTCCAGCCGTCGCGCCTGCTCGGCAACACGCTGCGTCAGCGTCGCCGCGGCCTCGCGTGCCTCGCGCAGCGCCGCCAGATAGCGCCGCGCGAGCGTGGCCGTGATCGCGAAGAACAGCGGCAGCGCCGCGTACTGGCGCAGGTAGTACTCGCCGAGCGAGCGGGTGTCGGTCATGACGGCGAAGTCGCGCACGAGCAGCACGAAGTACAGCACCGCGGCTGCGGCGATCGCAACCAGCTCGATCTGGCGCACGCGCCAGGCCAGGTGCATCAGGCGCCATTGGCTCCAGGCCACCAGCGTCATGCCCACCGTGGCCAGCGGCGCGAAGCCGATCTTCGAGCTCGCGTAGTCGGGCGCGGACAGGAAGTGCACGGCCGTGACCGCCATGTAGACGCCCATGGCACCCGGCAGCCAGCGCGGGCCGCGGTACGCGGCGTCCTCGCCCTCGGAAAAGCGCAGCGCGAAGATGGCGAACAGCGCCGTGAACCACGCCGACCCGACGACGACGAGTTGCGCCCACACGAGGTCGGGCAGCGGCGGGTCGGTGACGACGTAGTTCAGATCGCGCAGGCCCCAGACGATGGCCGCGGCGCCAAACCAGGCGTAGGCGCGGTGGCTGCGCTCACGCAGCCCGATCAGCAGCACGTACAGGCCGATGCCGACGTTGAGCACCACCGTCACCAGCGTGCCCTGGTTCTGCCAGAAGCTGCGCCAGCGCCACGCCGGGTACAGCGCGTCGTGCGCGCCGACCCAGGCCGGCGCGAGCCCGTTGCGGTAGCCGGGCACGCCGGCGACGAGCAGCAGCACCTCGGCGCCGGCCTGCACGCCGTCGGGCAGCTCGAACAGAAGCGGCGTGTAGAAGTGGCGCGTCGGCGGCGCATCCATGCGGCCGAACGCGCCGATGCGCCGCTCGCCGAGCCAGAGCTCGGCGTTCATGCCCACCGCAGGCAGGTAAAGCGCCGGCCGCCGCGCCTCGAGCGCCGGCAGCGCGAGGCGGTACCACACGTAGCCCTCGTACCCGGGCCGGCGTCCGTCCCAGTTGTCGGGCAACGCGGCCGGCTGCCAGGGGGCACCGGGGCCGGGTGGCTTGCGTGGACGGTCGCGTCCGGCCTCCAGCACGTCGGCCGACGTGAAGGCCACCGCGCCCGCCCTCGCCGGGTCGGGCCGCACGAGCCACAAGGCCGCGGCGAGGGCGAGCGCCAAGCCGATCAGGAACCAGGGCGCGCGCATCGGCGGCCGCTCAGCGAATCGGGGGTCGGCCCGTCTGCACCATGCGCCGGTTGTACTCGTACAGCGCCTCGGCGCGCGAGTTGACGGCGAGCTTGCGATAGAGATTGCGCACGTGGGTGCGCACCGTGTTCGTGCTCATGCCGAGCATCTGCGCGACCTCCTGGTAGCTGAAGCCCTTGCCGACGCCCGTCAGCACGTCGAGCTCGCGCTGGCTGAGCAGCGGCTCGCCGACGTCCGGCGCCACCTCGTCGCGCGGCGCGCGTGTGCGCCGGATCAGCGTGCGTGCGATGCTCGGCGACAGCGGCGAGCCGCCGCTGCGCAGGCACTGCAGATGGTCCTGAATGGCGTCGAGGCTGCCGTCCTTGACCAGGTAGCCGGTGGCGCCGGCGTCGATCGCCGCCAGCACGTGGGCCTCGTCGCCGAAGATCGACAGCACCAGCACCTCGCACCGCGGGTGGCGAGCGGCGAGCCGGATCACCTCGAGACCGCTGCCGTCGGGCAGACCGAGGTCGGTCAGCACCACGTCGGGTGTGCGGGTGGCGAGCCAGTCGCGCGCCTCAGCCACCGTCGCGCAGGCGTGCACGCTGGCCACGCCCGGGGTCGCGCGCAGCAACTCGGTGAGCCAGCCGCGCGTGGGCACGTCGTCTTCGACGAGCAGCACACGGTCGTTCAGCCCGCAGTCCACGCCGGCGAGTTTAGGCATCGCCCGATGCGGGCGCCATCGCACGGCCGTGCGATGGCTCGGGAGGGGGCATCGGAGACCGTCGGAACGTGCGCGACGACGTCGGGCGCGACGCCAGCGACCCGCGCTGCCGTCCAGAATCCGGTCGTGTCCGCACACCCCACCGAGCCGACACCCGCAATGACCTTGCACGCCTTCGTTCACGGCCGCGTGCAAGGCGTCGGCTTTCGCGAGGCCTGCGTGCACGAGGCACGGCGGCTCGGCCTGACCGGCTGGGTGCGCAACCGCCTCGACGGCCGCGTCGAGGTGCTCGCCCACGGACCCCCCGACGCCGTGGCGGCGCTGCGCGCCTGGCTCGCGCAGGGTCCTCCGGCTGCGCGCGTCGAGCGGGTCGACGTGCAGCCGGCCGCTGTCGCCGAACCGGATGGCAAGGGCTTCGAGCGTCGCCCGACGGCGTGAGGGCAGCGCTCACGAGCGGCACCGGGCCCCTGGCGACGGTGCGCCGCGGCGCAGAGTCGCCGGCACGCCGGCCGCGCCCCTGGAAGCTCTGCGCGCCATGCTGCTCGCGACCGGTGGCAACGCGATCGTCGTCGCGCCCCGTCTCACCTCGACCCGCCGCGCAACACCGCCTCGACGCGCGGCCACAGCAGGTTCAGCGCCAGCCCCAGCATCACGAGCGCGGCGGCGACGAGCTTCCACGCCGGCAGCGCCTCGCCGAGCCACCACGCCGACGCCGCCATCCCGAACACCGGCACGCCGAGCGCCAGCGGTGCGACGGTGGCTGCCGCGTGGCGCGCGAGCAGCCAGCCCCACGCCGCGTAGCCGAACAGCGTGTTGCCCAGCGCCTGCCACAGCACGGCCAGCCAGGTCGCGCCGTCGGCACCGCGCACGCCCTCGACGATCGCGGCCGGCCCCTCGAACACGAGCGACAGCGCGAGCAGCGGCGGCAGCGCGAACGCGCTCGACCACACCATGTAGCCGAGCATGTCGACGCGCCCGGCGCGCCGGCCGACGAGGTTGCCGCCGGCCCAGCTCGCCGCCGCGGCGAGCACGAGCGCCAGCCCGAGCGGCGTCGCGCTGGCGTCGCCCTGCCACGCGATCAGCGCGAGCCCCGCGGCGGCAAAGCCGAGTCCCAGCCCCTGCACGCGGCGCACGCGCTCGCCGGCCAGCCACGCGGCCAGCCCGATCGTGAAGAAGACCTGCGTCTGGATCACGAGCGAGGCCAGCCCGGGCGAGATGTGCGACGTCATCGCGAGGAACAGCAGCCCGAACTGGCCGGCGCCGATCAGCACGCCGTACGCCGCGAGCTGCGACCACGGCACCGGCGGGCGCACGATCACGAGCGCCGGCGCGAACGCGAGCGCGAAGCGCAGGAACGCGAGGAACAGCGGCGGCAGGTGCGCCAGCGCCGCCTTGATGACGACGAAGTTGCTGCCCCACACGGCGACGACGACCAGCCCCAGCAGCAGGTGCCGCCACGGCAGCACCGGTGCGGGAGCGCCGCGTGCGTCAGCCACGCCGCGCGCGCAGGTGCGCCAGCGGCAGCGCGCCGCCGGCCTTGACCTCGCCGAGCGAGAAGCGCGTGTGGATGTCCTTCACGTTCGGCAGGTTCAGCAGCGTGTCGACCGAGAAGTGGGCATACGCGTCGAGGTCGGTGGCCATCACCTGCAGCTCGAAGGTGCCGCTGCCGCTGACGTAGTGGCAGGCCACGACTTCGGGCAGCGCGCGGATCGACTCCTCGAGCTCGCGCATCGCGGCGCCGCTGGCGCGCTCGGTGTCGACGCGCACGAACGCGAGCACGCCCAGCCCGATGCGCCGGCGGTCGATCTCGGCGCGGTAGCCGGTGATGTAGCCCTGCTCCTCGAGCCACTTGACGCGCCGCCACGTCGGCGCGGCCGACAGCCCGATGCGCGACGCCAGCTCGGCGTTCGACAGACGCGCGTCGCGCTGCAGCTCGGCCAGGATCGCGATGTCGTAGCGGTCGAGGTCGGGGCCGTGCGCCGCGTCGGCACCGTCACCCGGCGGCGGTCTTCTGGTTTTCCCTGATTCGGTAATCGGCGATGACATTGATTCGTGAACTTCAGCGACAGCGCAAGATCGATGCGCCCATCATGCCCTGGAAAGCACGAATAGAAAACACCTGTCGGCGCCGCGCTCCTACACTGGCACGCAGCCGCGGCGGGGTCACGAGCCCCGCGCGCGAACGCCGCACCGACCCTCCACCGACGGAGTCCGCCCGATGAATGCCCCGCTGCCCGAATCGATCCGCAAGGCGCTAGAGAGCGTCTCGCTCGACGACCACCCGCCACGCGGGTGGCGGCGAAGCCACAAGTGCACGGCCGACGGCGCAGCCGGCGGCGGTGGACTGGGCGTCGAGCGTGTCCGCACGCAGGAGGTCTGACGATGAACGCGCCTTTGCCCGAAGCCATCCGCAAGGCTCTCGAGAGCGTCACGCTCGACGACAAGTACACCCTCGACCACGGCCGCGCCTTCATGAGCGGCGTGCAGGCGCTCGTGCGGCTGCCGATGCTGCAGCGCCAGCGCGACGCGATGGCGGGGCTGAACACCGCGGGCTTCGTCAGCGGCTACCGCGGCAGCCCGCTCGGCGGCTACGACCAGGCGCTTTGGCAGGCCAAGAAGCACCTCGCGGCGAACCACATCGTGTTCCAGCCCGGCGTCAACGAGGAGCTCGCCGCCACCGCGGTGTGGGGCACGCAGCAGCTCGACCTGTTCCCGCAGTCGAAGAAGTACGACGGCGTGTTCGGCATCTGGTACGGCAAGGGCCCGGGGGTGGACCGCTGCTCCGACGTGTTCAAGCACGCCAACATGGCCGGCACCGCGAAGCACGGCGGCGTGATCGCGGTGGCCGGCGACGACCACGTCGCCAAGAGCTCGACCGCGGCGCACCAGAGCGACCACATCTTCAAGGCCTGCGGACTGCCGGTGTTCTTCCCGTCGAGCGTGCAGGACATCCTCGACATGGGGCTGCACGCGTTCGCGATGAGCCGCTTCGCCGGCGTGTGGACCGGCATGAAGACGATCCAGGAAGTCGTCGAGTCGGCATCGTCGGTCGTCGTCGACCCCGAGCGCGTGCGCATCGTGCTGCCCGAGGACTTCGTGATGCCCGAAGGCGGCGTGCACATCCGCTGGCCCGACGCACCGCTCGACCAGGAAGCGCGGCTGATGGACTACAAGTGGTACGCCGCGCTGGCCTACGTGCGCGCGAACCGGCTGAACCACAACGTGATCGAAGGGCCGAACGACCGCTACGGCATCATCGCCAGCGGCAAGGCGTTCAACGACACGCGCCAGGCGCTCGCCGACCTCGGGCTCGACGACGACACCTGCCGACAGCTCGGCATCCGGCTGCACAAGGTCAACGTCGTGTGGCCGCTGGAAGCGACGATCACGCGCGCGTTCGCCACCGGCTTGCAGGAGATCCTCGTCGTCGAGGAGAAGCGCCAGGTCATCGAGTACCAGCTCAAGGAAGAGCTGTACAACTGGCGCCCCGACGTGCGGCCCAACGTGCTCGGCAAGTTCGACGAGCCCGAGGGCGACTTCTCGGGCGGCGAGTGGTCGATGCCCAACCCGAGCGAGAACTGGCTGCTGCGCGCGAAGGCGGACCTGACGCCATCGATCATCGCGAAGGCGATCGCCAAGCGGCTGAAGAAGATGGGCGTGCCGGCCGACATCGCCGCGCGCATGGACGCGCGCATCGCCGTCATCGAAGCCAAGGAACGCGCGATGGCGGTCACTACCGTCACGACCGGCGACCGCATCCCGTGGTTCTGCAGCGGCTGCCCGCACAACACCAGCACGCGCGTGCCCGAGGGCTCACGCGCGGCGGCCGGCATCGGCTGCCACTACATGGCGGTGTGGATGGACCGCAGCACCGTCACGTTCAGCCAGATGGGCGGCGAAGGCGTCAGCTGGGTCGGCCAGGCGCCGTTCACGACCGACAAGCACCTGTTCGCCAACCTCGGCGACGGTACCTATTACCACTCCGGGCTGCTCGCGGTACGCCAGAGCGTGGCCGCCGGCGTCAACATCACCTACAAGATCCTGTTCAACGACGCGGTCGCGATGACCGGCGGCCAGCCCGTCGACGGCACGATGCGCGTGCCCGAGATGACGCGCGAGCTCGACGCCGAGGGCGTCAAGAAGATCGTCGTCGTCACCGACGAGCCGGGCAAGTACGACGACGCCGGCGTCAAGCAGCGCCTGGCCGCCGGCGTCACGGTGCGCCACCGCGACGAGCTCGACGCGGTGCAGCGCGAGCTGCGCGAGATCGCCGGCTGCACGGTGCTGATCTACGACCAGACCTGCGCGACCGAGAAGCGCCGCCGCCGCAAGCGCGGCACGATGGCCGACCCCGCCAAGCGCGTCGTCATCAACGAGCTGGTGTGCGAGGGCTGCGGCGACTGCAGCGAGCAGAGCAACTGCCTGTCGGTCGAGCCGCTCGAGACCGAGTTCGGCCGCAAGCGCCGCATCAACCAGAACACCTGCAACAAGGACTTCTCCTGCGTCAAGGGCTTCTGCCCGAGCTTCGTCACCGTCGAAGGCGGCAGCTTGCGCAAGCCGAAGAAGGAGACGAAGGCCGACCCGTTCGCGCTGCCGCCGATCCCCGAGCCGGTGGTGCCGGCCGCCGAGACGGCCTACGGCATCGTCGTCGCCGGCGTCGGCGGTACCGGCGTGATCACGATCGGCCAGCTGCTCGGGATGGCGGCGCACCTCGAGGGCAAGGGCGTCGTCACGCAGGACTCGGCCGGCCTCGCGCAAAAGGGCGGCGCGACGTGGAGCCACGTGCAGATCGCCAACCGCCCGGAGGCGATCTACACGACGAAGGTCGACACCGCGAAGGCCGACCTCGTGATCGGCTGCGACGCGATCGTCACCGCCGGCAAGACGACGCTCGGCGCGATCGCGAAGGGCCGCACCTACGTCGCGGTCAACACGCACGGCACGCCGACCGCCGCGTTCGTGCACCAGCCCGACTGGCAGTTCCCGGGCACGAACTGCGAAGCCGCGCTGCGCGCGGCGGCCGGCGACACCCTCGTCGGCGCGTTCGACGCCGAGGAAGTCGCGGTGGCGCTGCTCGGCGACAGCATCTTCACGAACCCGCTGATGCTCGGCTACGCGTGGCAGCAGGGCCGCGTGCCGCTCACCCAAGCCGCGCTGCTGCGTGCGATCGAGCTCAACGGCGTGCAGGTCGAGGCCAACAAGGCCGCGTTCGAGTGGGGCCGGCGCTGCGCGCACGACCTCGCCGCGGTGCGCGCGCTCTTCAAGGGCGCGCAGGTGATCGAGTTCGTCAGGCGCCCGTCGCTCGACGAGATGGTTGCCAAGCGCGTCGAGTTCCTCACCGGCTACCAGAACGCCGCCTACGCCGCCGACTACAAGGCGTTCGTCGACAAGGTGCGCGCCGCAGAGGCGCCACTTGCCTCGACGCGCCTGACCGAAGCCGTCGCGCGTTACCTGTTCAAGCTGATGGCTTACAAGGACGAGTACGAAGTCGCCCGCCTGCACACCGACCCGGCGTTCGTCGCGAAGATCGCCTCGATGTTCGAAGGCGACTTCAAGCTCGTGCACCACCTCGCGCCGCCGATGCTCGCGAAGACCAACGCCAGCGGCGAACTCGTCAAGCGCCCGTTCGGGCCGTGGGTGCGCACGGTGTTCGGTGTGCTCGCGAAGCTCAAGGGCCTGCGCGGCACCGTGCTCGACCCGTTCGGCCGCACCGAGGAGCGGCGCACCGAGCGCGCGCTGATCGGCGAATACCGCGCCTGCATCGACGAGCTGCTGCAGGGCCTCAACGCCGAGCGGCTCGCGCTCGCGGTCGAGATCGCGCGCATCCCCGAGGAGATCCGCGGCTACGGCCACGTGAAGGCGCGCCACCTGAAGGCCGCGCGCGCGAAGTGGGACGCGCTGATGGCGCGCTGGCGAGGACAGCCGGCCGGCACCGCGGTGGCACGCGCCGCCTGAGCGGCGCTCGCGAGCGGCTGCCGGTGGGCGACCGTGACTGGTGCTGCATCGACGCGGCGCGCCGGCGGCGCGTGCCGCGCGTGCCGCTGTTCGTCGGGAGCGACGACACCCCAGTCGGCTCGGTCGCCCGCGCGCACCTCGACGCGCTCGGCCGCTGGCCCGCGCTGATCGACGTCGCGCCCGACGCGGTGCGGCTGCGCGCGGTGCCCGACCTCGACGCGCGGCTCGACGAGGTGCACGCCGCACTGCGCGACGACGGGTGGATCCGCGCGTGGCGGGGCGAACGCTTCACACTGTGGCAGCCGCGCACGATGCGCCCGCTGGCCGCGATCGAGCGCGCCGCGGCGCGCTTCTGGGGCACGCTGACGCTGGGTGCGCACGCCAACGGCTACGTCGCCGACGACGCCGGCCGCCCCTGGGCGCTGTGGATCGCGCAGCGCTCGTGGCACAAGCCGACCGACCCGGGCAAGCTCGACAACCTCGTCGGCGGCGGCGTGCCGCACGGCCAGTCGCCGTTCGACGCGCTGGTGCGCGAGGGCTGGGAAGAAGCCGGGCTCGACGCGGCGACGATGGCCGCCGCGCGCCCGGGGCGCGTGATCGTGCTCGACTGCGACATCGCCGAAGGACTGCAGCACGAGCACCTGCACGTGTGGGACCTGCCGCTGCCGCGCGACGTGATGCCGCGCAACCAGGACGGCGAAGTCGCCGCGCTGCGCCTCGTGCCGGTCGACGAGGCGCTCGCGCTCGCCGCGACAGGCGCGATGACGGTCGACGCCGCACTGGCGACGCTCGACTTCGCGCTGCGCCACCGCCTGCTCGACGCGACGCAGCACGCCCGGCTGGCCGAGCGCGCCGCCTCGCTGTGGCGCACCGGCGACGCAGCCGCCTGACCCCTCGTGCGTCGCGCCGCCCGCCGCGGTCTGGCCGCAGCGCCTTCGGCGCGCATGCGCCCGCAGCGCGCGTCAATCTGACGCGTTGGACAGCCCTGGGGCGTGCGTGCCGCACGGGTAAGACCCAGTTGTGGGGCCGGCGGGCGGCCTCGATAGTCCAGCCCCACCATCGTCTCGGACCGCTTCGGCGCCGCCGGCGCTCACCGGCCGCGCCCCTTTCCGCTATCGACACACGCACGGAGACCTCGATGAGCGAACGCCAATCCCCCGCCCAAGCCAAGACCAAGTCCCGCCGCCGCTTCCTCGGCACCGCCGGTGTCGCCGGCGCCGCCGCGATGGCCGCGCCGATGACGGCCGTCGCGCAGACGACGACGCTGCGCTTCCAGAGCACGTGGCCGGCGAAGGACATCTTCCACGAGTACGCCAACGACTTCGCGAAGAAGGTCAACGACATGGCGGGCAACCGCCTGAAGATCGAGGTGCTGCCCGCCGGCGCGGTCGTGCCAGCGTTCCAGCTGCTCGAGGGCGTGGCCAAGGGCACGCTCGACGGCGGCCACGGCGTCGTCGCGTACCACTACGGCAAGAACTCGGCGCTCGCGCTGTGGGGCTCGGGCCCGGGCTTCGGCATGGACCCGAACATGCTGCTCGCGTGGCACTACTACGGCGGCGGCAAGGCGCTGCTCGACGAGATCTACAAGGGCCTGAACCTCGAGGTCGTCTCGTTCCTGTACGGCCCGATGCCGACACAGCCGTTCGGCTGGTTCAAGAAGCCGATCGCGAAGGTCGAAGACCTCAAGGGCACCAAGTTCCGCACCGTCGGCCTCGCGGTCGACATGTACACCGCGATGGGCGCCGCAGTGAACCCGCTGCCCGGCGGCGAGATCGTGCCGGCGCTCGACCGCGGCCTGATCGACGGCGCCGAGTTCAACAACGCGACGTCCGACCGCATCCTCGGCTTCGCCGACGTCGTCAAGAACTGCATGCTGCAGAGCTTCCACCAGAGCACCGAGCAGTTTGAGATCCTGTTCAACAAGGGCAAGTACGACGCGCTGCCCGCCGAGCTGAAGGCCGTCATCGACTACGCGGTGCAGGCCGCCAGCGCCGACATGAGCTGGAAGGCGATCGAGCGCAACTCGCAGGACTACATCGAGCTGAAAAAGGCCGGCGTCAAGTTCTACAAGACGCCCGACGCGATCCTGCGCGCGCAGCTGGCGGCGTGGGACGACATCATGAAGAAGAAGTCGGCCGAGAACCCGATGTTCAAGAAGGTGCTCGACAGCCAGCGCGCGTTCGCCGAGCGCGCCGGCGCGTGGCAGAACGACTACCTGGTCGACTTCAAGATGGCGTGGAACCACTACTTCCGCCGCCGCAGCTGATAATCGACGCCCACCCTGCGGGGGCCACCGCTGCTGCAAGGCCGGTGGCCCTTCGCGTTTGCGGCGCTGCGCGGGGCGCGCCGCGACCGACGAGGACTTCCGATGCAAGTGCTCCTGTTGCGGGTCGACCGCCTGTCGACCTGGATCGGCCAGGCCTTCGCCTGGCTCATCGTCGCACTCACGCTGATGATCACCTGGGAGGT
The DNA here is from genome assembly GCF_022631395.1 of Calidifontimicrobium sp. SYSU G02091. Taxonomy (NCBI): domain Bacteria; kingdom Pseudomonadati; phylum Pseudomonadota; class Betaproteobacteria; order Burkholderiales; family Sphaerotilaceae; genus Azohydromonas; species Calidifontimicrobium sp. SYSU G02091. The sequence goes on along the minus strand of NZ_JALBGB010000003.1, from coordinate 109,896 downwards.
GTTCTCGCGCTACGTGCTCAACGACCCGCACGACTGGGCGCTCAATGCCCAGATCATGATGTACGGCACGCTGTTCATGATGGCCGGCGCGTACACGCTGGCCAAGGGCGGGCACGTGCGCGGCGACGTGCTGTACGGCTTCTTCCGCCCGCGCACGCAGGCGACGATCGACCTCGTGCTGTACGTCGTGTTCTTCCTGCCCGGCATCGTCGCGCTCACCTGGGCCGGGTGGAGCTACTTCCAGGATTCGCTCGCGATCCGCGAGAAGACGTTTTCGGCCACGCCGCTGCCGCTGTACCCGTTCAAGTTCATCATCCCGTTCGCCGGCGCGCTGCTGCTGCTGCAAGGCGCGGCCGAGATCGCGCGCTGCGTGATCTGCCTGCGCGATGGTGACTGGCCCTCGCGCGAGCACGACGTCGAGGAGGTCGACGTCGACAAGCTCAAGGAGATGGTCCACGTCAAGGACGAGGACATCGCCGCGCTCGACCGGTTCGTCGTCGAACACGAGCACAAGTCGGGAGCCGCACGATGAAGCTGCGCAAGGAGTTGTGGTTCGGCTTCACGCTGATGGCGGTCATCGTCGCCGGCGCGGTCGCGCTGGTGCTCGGCGCCGACGAGATGACCAACGGCCACTACGGCCTGCTGATGCTCGCGCTCGTCGTCGTCGCGATCATGCTCGGCTTCCCGACCGCGTTCACGCTGATGGGCATGGGCATCATCTTCACGTTCTTCGCCTACCACTCGGGCGGGCAGAGCGTGGCCGGCGCCGTCAAGCAGACGCTGGACCTGATGGTGCAGCGCGCGTTCTCGGTGATGAGCAACGACGTGCTGATCTCGATCCCGCTGTTCGTCTTCATGGGCTACCTGGTCGAGCGCGCGAACCTGATCGAGAAGCTGTTCAAGAGCCTGCACCTGTCGATGGCGCGCGTGCCCGGATCGCTCGCGGTGGCGACCCTCTTCACCTGCGCGGTGTTCGCGACCGCCACCGGCATCGTCGGCGCCGTCGTCACGCTGATGGGGCTGCTCGCGTTCCCGCAGATGCTCAAGGCCGGCTACGACGTGCGCGTGTCGGCCGGTGCGATCACCGCCGGCGGCTGCCTGGGCATCCTGATCCCGCCGTCGGTGCTGCTGATCGTCTACGGCGCCACGGCCGGCGTGTCGGTCGTGCAGCTGTACGCCGGCGCGTTCTTCCCCGGGCTGATGCTCGCCGGGCTGTACGTCGTCTACGTGATCCTGGTCGCCAAGCTCAAACCGAGCCTGATGCCGCCGCTGACGGCCGAGGAACGCCACGTGCCGCTGCCCGCGCTGACGCAGAAGGTCGCCGACGCGGTGTCGAACACCGCGCTGCCGGCGCTGCTGCGCGCACTCAAGGGCGCGCGCAACGTCGACGTGCCCACCGGCTACCTGCTGCGCCAGCTCGGCGTCGCGCTGCTGCCGGCGCTGCTGTTCGCGCTCGTCACCGCGTGGAGCTGGCACCTGAACACCGCGCCGGCGAAGGCCGAGGCGACGATCGAGGGCCTCGAGGAGATGGGCTTCGGCGGCAGCTCGTCGGCGGGCGGGCTGGCCGAGCCGCGCGACGAGGGCGGGCTCGCCGAGCCGCCGGGCGACGCGTCCGACGGCGACCTGGCCGAGCCGCCGGGCAGCGAGGCGGCAGCCTCCGAGCCGGCCGCGCCCGGCGACGGCGTGCAGGAGCCGTCCGGCACCGCCGAGGCGGCCGCCAGCGCCGCGCGCACGCCGCCGACCACCGGCTGGTGGATCGGCGCCGGCGTCGGCGCGCTGGCGCTCGTGGCGTTCTACGCGCTGCTGAGCTTCCAGCGGCTCGAGATCTTCAAGATGCTGCTGTCGAGCTTCTTCCCGCTGCTGGTGCTGATCCTCGCGGTGCTCGGCTCGATCGTGTTCGGCCTGGCCACACCGACCGAGGCCGCGGCGGTCGGCGCGTTCGGCGGCTTCCTGCTCGCGGTGGCCTACAAGCAGTTCAACGCGACGGTGCTCAAGGAGTCGGTGTTCCTGACCGCGAAGACGAGCGCGATGGTGTGCTGGCTGTTCGTCGGCTCGGCGATCTTCTCGGCGGCGTTCGCGCTGCTCGGCGGCCAGGAACTCGTCGAGCAGTGGGTCATGGGCCTGAACCTGAGCAAGACCGAGTTCCTGATCCTCAGCCAGGTCATCATCTTCATCCTCGGCTGGCCGCTCGAGTGGACGGAGATCATCGTCATCTTCATGCCGATCTTCATCCCGCTGCTCGACAACTTCGGCGTCGACCCGCTGTTCTTCGGCCTGCTCGTCGCGCTGAACCTGCAGACCGCGTTCCTGAGCCCGCCGGTGGCGATGAGCGCGTTCTACCTGAAGGGCGTCAGCCCGCCGCACGTGACGCTGAACCAGATCTTCGCGGGCATGCTGCCGTTCATGGGCATCCAGGTCATCGCGATCGTGCTGCTGTACCTGTTCCCGGGCATCGGGCTGTGGCTGCCGCAAGTGCTGTATGGCCGCTGACGCGGCGGCGCTGACGGCGCTCGAGGCGCGCGAGCGCCTGGCCGCCGGCACACTGACGGCCGGCGGCTACGCCGACGCGCTGCTCGCGCGCATCGGGCGCAGCGAGCCGGCCGTGCAGGCCTGGGCCGCGCTCGACGCCGCGCACGTGCGCGCGCAGGCCGCGGCACTCGACGCGCTGCCGCCCGAGGCGCGGCACACACCGCTGTTCGGGCTGCCGGTGGGCCTGAAGGACATCGTCGACACCGCCGACCTGCCCACCGAGAACGGCACCGTGCTGCACGCCGGCCGCCAGCCGCGGCGCGACGCCGTGCTGGTGCAGCGGCTGCGCGCCGCCGGCGCCGTCGTGATGGGCAAGACGGTGACGACCGAGCTCGCGACCTACGCGCCGGGCAAGACGCGCAATCCGCACCGCACGGCGCACACGCCCGGCGGCTCGTCGAGCGGCTCGGCCGCCGCGGTGGCCGCGGGCCACGTGCCGCTGGCGGTGGGCACGCAGACCAACGGCTCGGTGATCCGCCCGGCGTCGTTCTGCGGCGTCGTCGGCGTCAAGCCGACGTTCGGCCGGATCGCGCGCACCGGCGTGCTCGTGCAGTCGCCGAGCTTCGACCACGTCGGCGTGTTCGCGCGCAGCGTGCCCGACGCGGCGCTGCTCGTGCAGGTGCTCGCCGGCGCCGACGACGGCGACCCCGCGACGCGGCCGCGAGCGACGCCGCCGCTGCTCGACGCGTGCCTGCAGCCGCCGCCCGCGCCGCCGCGCCTGGGCTGGTTCCCGGGCCCGTTCCGGGACCGCGTGGCCGCCGACGCGCGCGCCGCGTTCGAGGCGCTGCGCGAGCGGCTCGCGCCGCACCTCGTCGCGTTCGAGCTGCCCGCCGACGCGCACGCCGTCGTCGCCGACCACCGGCTCGTGATGGAAGCCGAGATCGCCGGCTCGTTCGACGCCGAGTACGAGCGCGGACGCGAGCACCTGTCGGCGTCGCTGCGCGGCCAGATCGAGCGCGGACGGCAGACCAGCGCCGTCGCGCACCGCCACGCGCTCGCGCGGCTGGCGGCGTACGCCGACGCGCTCGACGCCGCGCTCGCGCGGGTCGACGCGGTGCTGACGCCGGCCGCGCTCGGCACCGCGCCGGCCGGTCTGGCCTCGACCGGCGACCCGATCCTATGCACGCTGTGGACCGCCGCCGGCACGCCGGCCGTCTCGCTGCCGCTGCTCGCGGGCGCCGACGGCCTGCCGCTCGGCGTGCAGCTCGTCGCGGCGCGCGACGACGACGCGCGGCTGCTGCGCACCGCGCGCTGGCTGATGGACGCGCTGCGCCCGGGCGGCGTCGCGCCGGTCGATCCCGCGGCCGCCGCGGCGTGAGCCGCCGTCGCCCCGGCGACGGCGTGCTGTGCGCCGCTGACCTACCATCGGTGCGATGGTGATCGACCACCCCGTCCTGCACGGCCTCACGGTGTTCGAGCGCGGCTGGCTGTCGTCGAACAACGTGCTGCTGGCCGGCGACGGCGACGGCGCAGCGCTGATCGACAGCGGCCACTGCCTGCACGCGGCGCAGACGGTGCAGCTGGTGCGCCACGCGCTGGCCGGCGAGCGGCTGGCCTGTGTCGTCAACACGCACCTGCACTCCGACCACTGCGGCGGCAACGCGACGCTGCAGCGCGAGTTCGGCGCCGCGGTGTTCATCCCGCCCGGCCACTGGCAGGCCGCGCTCGACTGGGACGAGGACGCGCTGACCTACGCGCCGACGCGCCAGACCTGCGAACGCTTCACGCCGCAGGGCACCGTGCTGCCCGGCGAGACGCTGCGCTTCGGCCGGCGCGCGTGGCAGGTGCTCGCCGCACCGGGACACGACCCGCACTCGGTGATCCTGTTCGACGACGCGCACGGCGTGCTGATCTCGGCCGACGCGCTGTGGGAGAACGGCTTCGGCGTCGTGTTCCCCGAGCTCGCCGGCGAGCCCGGCTTCGACGAGGTCGGCGCGACGCTCGACCTCATCGCCGGGCTCGGCGCACGCTGGGTGATCCCCGGCCACGGCGCGCCGTTCACCGACGTGCCCGGCGCACTGGCGCGCGCGCGCTCGCGGCTGGCCGCGATGCGCGCCGACCCGGCGCGCCACGCGCGTCACGCCGCCAAGGTGCTGCTGAAGTACCACCTGATGGAGGTGCGCTCGCAAAGCGTCGCCCGCCTGCACCTGTGGGCCGGCGACACGCCGTACCTGCGCGCCGTGTGGCAGCGCCTCGGGCATCCGCAGCGCAGCCTGCACGCGTGGTGCGACGCGCTGCTGCGCGAGCTCGTCGACGCCGGCGCGCTCGCGCTGCGCGACGGCGTCGTCCACGACGCCTGACCGGGGTCATACCGGCGCGCGCCGGTCGGGCGCAAACTATGGCGTGGCCGCGGGGTTGCCACACCATGCCGCCGGCGGGCCGTTCACCGGCCGCGGATCCACACGCAGGAGGAACGCCATGCCCAAGACCATCCCATTGCGCGCCGTCGCCGTCACGGCGGCGCTGGTCACCCCTTCGATCGCCTTCGCCCAGGCCCCCGCGCAGAAGGTCAGCCCGCCGGTGTCGCAGGCGTGGATCGATCTCGCGACCTTCGGCGGCATGGGCATGCCCGGCCTCGGCGGCGGGGGCGCGGGTGCCAACCCGATGGCCGCGCTCGGCGGCCTGTTCGGCGGCGGTGGCGGCAAGAACGACTTCGGCCGCACGCACACCGGGATGACGGGGCGCTGGATGGACGTCACGCTGATGACGCGCGCCAACCCGAACCTCGCCGAGGCGACGATGGCGGTGCCGGCGGGCTCGCAACTCGCGCCCACGCTGAAGCTCGTCGCGCCGCGCACGCAGAAGTCGCCGCCGCCCGAACCCGGCGACGAGTCGGTGATCGAGGGCGAGCCCGAGAAGCCGCGCGGCAAGGTGTCGCTGTACTGGGGCTGCGGCGAGACCGTGCGCGCCGGCCAGCCGCGCACGATCGACTTCGCGCGCGCGCAGCCGGCCGACCTGGTGCAGGTCTTCCAGGGCCGGCGCGCGACGCAGCGCGGCACGCACCTGGCCGTCGGCCGCCCGGTGTGGCCCAACGAGCAGGACAGCCGCCTGGTGCCGGCGCGTGCGACACTGGCCGGCGAACACGGCTTCACCGGCGCCGGCGTGCCCGAGGGCTTCCGCTTCACGCTGCCCGCCGCGCAGGACCTGATGCCCGCGCTCGAGCTGACGCAGACCGACGCCGGCGGCGCGACGAAGCTGCGCTGGAACGCGATCCCGACCGCGCGCGCCTACTTCGTCGCCGCGATGGGCAGCAAGGCCGGCGACGACGAACACATGGTGCTGTGGACGTCGAGCGAGCTGCCCGACAGCGGCTTCGGCCTGCTCGACTACCAGACCAACGCCGCCGTCGACCGCTGGCTGCGCGAGAAGGTGCTGCTCGCGCCGACCGTCACCGAGTGCACGGTGCCGCGCGGCATCTTCGGCAGCGACGGCGCAATGCTGCGCGCGATCGCCTACGGCAGCGAGCTGAACCTGGCGCACCCACCGCGCCCGAGCGACCCGCGCGTCGCGTGGGAGCCGCAGTGGGCCGTCAAGGTGCGCGTGAAGTCGATGACCACCGCGATGCTCGGCATGGACGGCGGCGGCGTGCCGTCGCGTGATTCGCAGGAGTCCCGCGAGCCGGCCGCCACCGCGCCCGAGCGGCCCGCGCAGCCGCCGGCGCTGCCCAACCCCGTCGACGTGCTGCGCGGTATCCTCGGCCGCTGACCCCCTGTGCAGGAGCCCCGATGCAAAACGCCTACGGATTCGGCAAGACCGTCGCGCTGCCGTTCGACGACGCCGTCGCCCGCGTGACGGCGGCGCTGCAGGCCGAGGGCTTCGGCGTGCTGACCGAGATCGACGTCGCCGCGACGCTGAAGAAGAAGCTCGGCCACGACATGCCGCCGTACCGCATCCTCGGCGCGTGCAACCCGCCGTTCGCGCGGCAGGCGATCGAGGCCGAGCCGACGATCGGGCTGCTGCTGCCTTGCAACGTCGTCGTGCGCCAGGACGCGCAAGGTGCGGTGCACGTCGAGTTCATGGACCCCGACGCGATGCGCCGGCTGTCGGACAACGCCGCGCTCGCCCAGGTCGCCGCGCAGGTGCGCGAGCGCCTGCAGCGCGTGATGGCCGCCGTCTGACGGTGCCCACCCGCCACGACGCCGGCACAGCCGGCGACGGCACGCCACCGCCGTCGCCCGCGGCGCTGCGCGCGCTCGTCGCGGCGCTCGAAGACGGCCTGCTCGAGCGCGACGCCGCGGTGCGGCTGGCGCTGCTGGCCGCGCTGGCCGGCGAGCACGTGCTGCTGATCGGCCCACCCGGCACCGCGAAGAGCGAGCTCGCGCGCCGGCTGCACCGCGCGTTCGCCGGCTGCCGCTACTTCGAGCGGCTGCTGACGCGCTTCTCGACGCCGGAGGAGCTGTTCGGCCCGCTGTCGCTGAAGGCGCTCGAGGCCGACCGCTACGAGCGCCTCGTCGACGGCTACCTGCCCACCGCCGGCATCGCGTTCCTCGACGAGGTGTTCAAGGCCAACTCGGCGATCCTCAACGCGCTGCTGACGCTGCTCAACGAGCGCGAGTTCGACAACGGCGCCGGCCGCGCGCGCACGCCGCTGGTCAGCGTCGTCGGCGCGAGCAACGAGGTGCCCGCCGACGAGGCGCTGCTCGCGTTCTACGACCGCTTCCTCGTGCGCGTGCCGGTGGCGCCGGTCAGCGACGCCGCGTTCGACGCGCTGCTGACCCTGCCGCCACGCACCGGCACGCGGCACGCCACACCGATCGACGCCGCGCAGCGCGACGCGATCCGCGACGCCGCCGCCACCGTCGCGCTCGGCGCCGACGCGCTGGCCGCGCTGCACGCGTTGCGCGCGGCGCTGCGCGATGCCGGCATCGCAGTGTCGGACCGGCGCTGGCGCCAGTTCGTCGCGCTGCTGCGCACCGCCGCCGCAAGCGAGGGCCGCGCCGAGGTCGACGCGCTCGACCTGTGGCTGGCACCGTACGTCGTCGCGCACGAGCCGGCGCAGCAGCCGGTGCTGGCCGCGTGGTTCGTCGCACAGGTGGCCGACGCCGCCGCCGACGAACTGCCCTGGCTCGCGCGCGCCGTCGAGGCTTTCGGCAAGCAGCTCGAGATCGAACAGTCGCTGCCGGCCGACGACGGCGACGACGCCGCGGGCAAGCTCGCGCTCGCGCGCGCGGTCGGCGGCGCCGCCGACGGCGGCGGGATGCTGCGCGTCGTCGCGGCCGCGCTCGAGGAGCGGCTGCGCCGGCGCTTCAGCCCGGTGCACGTGGCCGCGCGCACCGCGCAGGTCGACGCCGTGATCGCCGACGCGACGCGCATCGCCGCCGACGCGCAGGCCCGGCTCGCGCGGCTGCAGGCACGGCTCGCCGGCCGGCTGTGGCTGCCGCCGACGCTGGCCGCGCGGCTGGTCGACGGGCCGGCCACGACGCTGGCGCGCGCGCAGTCGCTCGCCGCGCAGCTGCAGGCGATCCGCGCCGGCTTCGCGGCGCTGCCGGTCGACGAGACGCTCGCGGCGGGCGCACCCGAGCCGGTCGCGCTCGCCGGCTGACGCGGTGGGCGCGCGCGACGCCCCGTACGACCGCCTCGCGGCGCTCGCGCGCGGGCTGTGGCTGCCGGCCGTCGTCACGAGCGCCGGCACCGCCGCCGCGCGGCTGGACGCGCTGCCGCGCTGGCGCGACGCGCTCGAGGCCGGCGCACTGCCCGATGCCGGCGACGACTTCGGCGACCCGGCGCTCGTCGGCGCGCTGCGCGCCGCGGTCGGCGAGCTCGACCTGCCGGCGCTCGCGCGCGGCGTGCCGGCGATGGCCGAGCAGGTGCTGCGCACCGTGCTGTGGCACGCCGACCGCGTGATCGACCGCGCACCCGGCGAGCCGCGCGCCGACGCGATCGCGCGCGCGGTGCAGGCGTTTCGCGCCGAGTGGCAGGTCGAGCGCGGCGACTGGGAACAGATGCTCGCGCTGCTGCAGGGCCTGGGCGACCTGCGCGCGCTGCGCTGGGACGAGCTGCAGGGGCTGTGGCGTGCGCGCGAGTGGCGCGAGGCGCAACGGCTGGCGGCGGTGCTCGAGCGGCTGCCGGCGCTGGCCGACGTGATCCGCCGGCTCGGCCGGCGCGACGTGGTCGCCGGCGCGCCGCAGCCGACGCCGGCACCGGCGCGCGCGGCGCCGCCGCGTGCGCTGGCCGCCGTCGAGACGCGCATTCCCGACGCGCCGGGCGAGATCACCGGCATCCGCCGCTCGGCGCACGTCGAGCGCCAGCTCGCCAGCGAAGCGATGCTGATGCACCACCCGGCAGGCCGCAAGCTGTGGCGCGCACGGCGCGCCGAGGCGCGGCTGCTCGCGTGGGACAGCGAAGCGGTGCTCGCCGACTGGCGCGCCGACCCGCAGGCGAAGGCCCGCGCCGCCGCCGCACCGACCGCCGCACCGCCGCTGGCGCGCGGCCCGTTCATCGTCTGCCTCGACACCTCGGGCTCGATGGCCGGTGCGCCCGAGCAGATCGCCAAGGCCGTCGTGCTGCAGGCGCTGCGCACCGCGCACGCCGAGCGGCGCGGCTGCAAGCTGATCGCGTTCGGTGGCGCCGGCGAACTCGTCGAGCGCGACCTCGACGCGGGCGCCACGGGCCTCGCGGCGCTGTTCGAGCTGCTCGGCCAGGGCTTCGACGGCGGCACCGACGTGGCCGGGCCGATCGAGCATGCCATCGAGGCGGTGCACGACGGCGCCGGCCGCTGGCGCGGCGCCGACCTGCTGATCGTCAGCGACGGCGAGTTCGGCTGCACGCGCGCGACGCTCGAGCGACTCGACGCCGCGCGCGCCGAACTGGGCCTGCACGTGCAGGGCATCCTCGTCGGCGACCGCGAGACGATGGGGCTGATGGAAGTCTGCGACGACATCCACTGGGTGCGCGACTGGCGCCGCTTCGGCAGCGGCGGCGACGCCGGCGGCTTCTCGCCGGTGCACAGCAAGAGCCTGACGGCGCTGTTCTTCCCGAACGCGCTGAGCGCGCGCGCCGCGCGGCACCGGCCGGGCTGAGCGACGCGCGCGGCGTACCATGACCGCATGGCGCCACGCGACACGGGCACCGGGGTGAACGCCCGAGGCCGCACCGCCGGCGCCGATCGACAGGAGCTTGTCCGCGATGAACCCGAACCCCCACCGCCGCCTGATGCTGACCGCATGCGTCGCCGCCGCGCTTCTTGCCGGCTGCGCGACGCCGGCGCCCGACGTGCGCACGCAGGTCGACCGCGGGACCGACTTCGCGCGCTACCAGACCTTCGCGTTCGTCAGCCCGCTGGGCACCGACCGCGCCGGCTACCAGACCATCGTCTCGCAGCACCTGAAGACGGCCGCGCGGCGCGAGCTCGAAGCGCGCGGGCTGCGCTACGACGAGGGCTCGCCGCAGCTGCTCGTCAACTTCCACGCCGCGCTCGCCGAGCGCGTGCGCGTCGTGCCCGCGCCGATGTTCCCGTATCCCTACTACTACGGCTACCGCAGCGGGCTGTACGCCGGCTGGCCGTGGTGGGTCGACGGCGCCGAGGTGCGCACGTGGCGCGAGGGCACGATCAACATCGACGTCGTCGACGCCGCGCGCAAACAGGTGGTGTGGGAAGGCGTCGTCGTCGGCGAGGTCACGCCGGCCGCGCTCGACGACCTGCCCGGCGCGCTCGACCGCGCAGTGACGGCCGCGTTCGCGAAGTTCCCGCGCTGACCACGGGTACCGCCGACGCGACGCGGCCCCTGAAGGCGCCGCTCACGCAGCGTCGTCGGCCGGCGCCGTCGCCTTCGCGGCGAGCTGCGCGCGCAGCTGCCGCAGGCGCTCCTTCGGGTCGACCTTGGGCTGCGACTCGTGCAGCTTCATCTCGGCGATGAAGCGGCTGGGCACGCCGGCCACCGTCTCGCGCCCGCGCTTGCGCCGGCGCAGCGTGCTCACCGCGAGCGTGCGCTGCGCGCGCGTGATGCCGACGTACATCAGCCGCCGCTCTTCCTCGAGGCGCTGCGGCGTCATCTCGTCGTCGTCGGCCTTGAACGGCAGCAGCCCTTCGTTGACGCCGGCGAGGAACACGTGCGGCCACTCGAGCCCCTTGGCCGCGTGCAGCGTCGACAGCGTCACGACGTCCTGCTCGTCGCCGCGCTCGGCGAGGCTCACGATGACGCTGATCGTCTGCGCGACCTGCAGCACGGTCTGCTTCTCGGTCTCGAAGGTGCCGCCGTCGTGCGTGATCTCGCCGCCACAGCGCTTCGCGATCCAGTCGACGAAGTCGAGCACGTTGGCCCAGCGCGCGGCGGCGAGCTTGGCGTTGTCCTCGCCGTCCGCCAGGTGCTGCTCGTAGCCGATGTCCTTGAGCCACTCGAGCAGCAGCGCCTTCGCGGCCTCGGCGCCCTCAGTGTGGCGGGCGCGGTGCTCGAGCTCGTTGACGTAGCGGCCGAATTCCTGCAGCGAGCCGGCGGCCTTGGGCCCCAGCGCGGTGTCGAGCATCGGCGAGTGCAGCGCCTCGAACAGGCTCGTCTTCCACTGCGCGGCGAACTCGCCGAGCCTGGCCAGCGTCGTCGCGCCGATGCCGCGCTTGGGCGTGGACACGGCGCGCAGGAACGCCGGGTCGTCGTCGGCGTTGACGAGCAGGCGCAGCCACGCGGTGAGGTCCTTGATCTCGGCGCGGTCGAAAAAGCTCTGCCCACCCGAGACCCTGTACGGGATCTGCGCGGCGCGCAGCTTCTGCTCGAACGCCTTCGACTGGTGGTTCGCGCGGTACAGCACCGCGAAGTCGGCGAACTTCACCGCGCCGCCCTGGCTGCGCAGCGCCTGGATGAAGGCCACTGCGCGCTCGGCCTCGTGCTCCTCGCCGTCGCACTCGATCACGCGCACCGGCTCGCCGTCACCGAGCGCACTCCACAGCGTCTTCGGGAACAGCTTCGGGTTGCCCGCGATCACGGCGTTGGCCGCGCGCAGGATGTGGCCCGTCGAGCGGTAGTTCTGCTCGAGCGCGATCACCTTCAGCCGCGGGTAGTCCTGCGGCAGGCGCCGCAGGTTGTCGAGCGTCGCGCCGCGCCAGCCGTAGATGCTCTGGTCGTCGTCGCCGACCGCGGTGAACAGGCCCTCGTCACCGACCAGCGCCTTGAGCAGCTCGTACTGCACCGCGTTCGTGTCCTGCACCTCGTCGACGAGCACGTGGGCGAACGCGGCGCGCCAGGCGGCGCGCGCCTCGGCGTCGGTTTGCAGCAGCTTCAGCGGCAGGCCGATCAGGTCGTCGAAGTCGACGGCCTGGTACGCCGCGAGGCGCTCCTGGTAGCGCTGCATCACCTTCGCGGCCACCGCCTCGTCGTCGCTCGCCGCGGCGGCCAGCGCCTGCTCGGGCGTCAGGCCCTCGTTCTTCCAGCGGCTGATCGTCCACTGCCACTGGCGCGCCGTCTTCGCGTCGGTCGTGCCGCCGGCGTCGCGCAGCAGGCCGAGCACGTCGTCGGCGTCGAGGATCGAGAAGTTGGGCTTCAGACCGATGCGCTCGCCGTCGGCACGCAGCATGCGCACGCCCAGGCTGTGGAACGTCGAGACGACGAGCTCGCGCGCCGCGCGCGGGCCGACGAGCGCCTTCGCGCGCTCGCGCATCTCGGCAGCGGCCTTGTTCGTGAACGTGATCGCGGCGATGCGCCTGGGCTCGAGCCCGCGCGAGAGCAGGTGCGCGATCTTGTGCGTGATCACGCGCGTCTTGCCCGAGCCGGCACCGGCCAGCACGAGGCACGGCGTGGCGACGTGGTAGACGGCGTCGAGTTGCGCCGGGTTCAGCGTGGCGGGGGCGTCGGGCATCGGGGAACGGCGTCGGAAGGCTGGCAGGGGGTGCCGCGACGCCGAAGGGCGCGGATCATAGCCGTGCGGCTGCGGCGGGTGCCGGTCTAGCTCTGCCGCACCTCGTCGCGCGCACGCGCGCGCCGCATCCAGCGCTGGACGCCCCACGCCAGCACCGCCAGCGCGACGAGCACGGCGAACACGGCGTACGGGTGCACCGCCGAGGCCCACGCGTCGATCTGGTCGAGGAAGCGCGCGTAGATCACGATCGCCAGCGCGGTGGCCGACAGCACGACGGCCAGGTTCACCGCGGTGCGCAGCCCGAGCAGGAAGCCGACGATCGCGCCGACGACCGGCCCCGTCATCCAGAACGGCATGAACACGAACAGGAACAGCCCGGCGACACCGAAGCGGCGCACGCGGCCGTGGCCGGCCTCGGCGGCGGCACGCAGGCGGGCGAGCATCGGCGCGATGCGCCGCGTGTCGAGCAGCTCGCGCCAGCCGAGCACGAACAGCGGGTAGACGACGAGCACCTGCGCGCTCTCGACGAACAGGTTGACGAGCACGACCTCGAGCGGCCCCATGCCGCTGGCGAAGCCGTAGCTCATGCCCGCGGCGCGGCCGATGACCAAGTTCAGCCCGATCAGCGCCGCGTAGTCGACCGTCGCGCGCGGCGCGAGCATCAGGCCGACACCGACGCCGGCGGCGATCGCCAGCGTCATCGTGAGGCCGACGACCAGCACGCGGCCTTCGGTGCTGGCGACGAGCGCGCGCCACTGCGCGGTGCCGACGCTGCCCGGCCGCGGTGCGGCGCTGGCGTCGATGCCCTGCGCCGCCACGTCCGGAACGGCCACGCTCGGCGTCGCGTCGGGGTCGGGCCGGGATTCGGCCGGCGGCAGGGCGGCGGTCATCGTCGATAGCGCAAAGCCGCCATCATGCCTGCGCCGCGGGCGGTACCCGCCGTCGTGCGACGGTCATCGACGCTCGCGATACTGGCACGATGCCACGGCGACGACGGCTTCTGCTCGCGGCGGGCGGCCTGGCGGGTGCCGCCAGCCTCGGCGTCGCGTCGGCGTTCGTGCGCGCGGCGCGCGCCGACGGCGCCGCGCGCTTCGCGCTCGGCGTCGCGTCGGGCCAGCCGCGTGCCGACGGCGTCGTGCTGTGGACGCGGCTGACGGGCGCCGACCTGCCGCCGCGCGTCGAGGTGCAGTGGGAGCTCGCGCACGACGAGGCCTTCACGCGCGTGGCCGCGCGCGGCGTCGAGACCGCCGAGGCCGCGTGGGCGCACAGCGTGCACGCCGAACCGCAGGGGCTCGAGCCGGCACGGGGGTACTGGTACCGCTTCACCGCGCTCGGCGACCGCAGCGCAGTCGGCCGCACGCGCACCGCCCCGGCCGCCGATGCCGACGCGACGCTGCGCTTCGCGATCGCGAGCTGCCAGCGCTACGACGCCGGCCACTACGCGGCATGGCGCCAGGTCGCCGCCGACGCGCCCGACCTCGTGCTGTTCCTCGGCGACTACATCTACGAGTACCCGTCGCGCGCCGACGCGCTGCGCCGCCACGAGGGCGGCCTCGTGACGACGCTCGAGCAGTACCGCGCGCGCTACGCGACCTACAAGAGCGACCCGCTGCTGCAGGCCGCGCACGCCGCGGCGCCGTGGCTGCTGGTGTGGGACGACCACGAGGTCGACAACGACTACGCGGGGCTGCAGGGCCAGGCGCTGCACAGCGACTTCGCCGCGCAGCGTGCCGCCGCGTACCAGGCCTACTGGGAGCACATGCCGCTGCCGACGTCGTCACGGCCGAACCTCGCGGTGGCTGGCGGCGCGATGCGCATGCACGGCCGCCTCGACTGGGGGCGGCTCGCGCGCATCCACCTGCTCGACGGCCGCCAGCACCGCGACGCGCAGGCCTGCCCGCGCCCCGGGCGCGGCGGCTCGAACGTCGTCGCGGCCGCCGCCTGCCCCGCGCTGCGCGACGAGCGCCGCACGCTGCTCGGCCACGCGCAGGAGCAGTGGCTGGCCGACGGCTGGGATCTCGCGCGGCCGTGGAACCTCGTCGCGCAGCAGACGCTGATGGCGCGCTTCACGTCGGGCGGCGCGGGCGACGACGCGCTCGTGTGGACCGACGGCTGGGACGGCTACGCGCCGGCACGCGCGCGGCTGCTCGGCACCGTGGCGCAGAAGAAGGTGCCGGGCGTCGTCGTGCTCGGTGGCGACGTGCACACGCACTACGTCGCCGACCTGAAGGCCGACTTCGACGACCCGCGTGCGCCGGTCGTCGCCAGCGAGTTCTGCGGCACCTCGATCAGCAGCCGCTCGTCGCTCGGGCAGGACCGCATCGACGCGCTGCGGCGCCACAACCCGCACGTCCACTACGGCCGCAGCGACCGCCGCGGCTACGTGCGCTTTCGCCTCGAGCGCGAGCGGCTGCACGCCGAGCTGATGGGGGTGGCCGACGCCGACGACCCCGGCAGCGCGGTCGAGGTGCTCGCGCGCTACGTCGTCGAGGCCGATCGGCCGGGGCCGCAGCCGGCCTGATGCGCCCGCGCCGGGTGCCGGGGCGGCGCCCGTTGCGATACTTCGCCCCCCATGGGCGCCGTCCTCGCCGTCACCGTCCCGTTCTTCGCGCTCGTGCTGGCGGGCTACCTCGCGGCGCAGCGCCGGCTGCTGCCCGAGGCGGCGATCCCGGGGCTCAACGCCTTCGTGCTGTACTTCGCGCTGCCGGCGATGCTGTTTCGCTTCGGCGCCGGCACGCCGATCTTCGACCTGCTGAACCCGGCGGTGCTCGTCGTGTGGGTCGTGTGCGCGCTGCTGATCGTGTTCGTCACGATCGCGTTGACGCTCGGGCCGGTGCACCTGAAGGACGCCGCGTTCGGCGCGCTGGTGGCCGCGTTCCCGAACACCGGTTTCATGGGCGTGCCGCTACTGGCGGCGCTGCTGGGCCCGGCCGCGGCCGGGCCGGTGATCTCGGCCGTGCTGGCCGACCTGTTCGTCACGTCGTCGCTGTGCATCGCGCTGGCGCAGGCGCACGACGCCAGCGGCCACGGCGCGCGCGACGCGGCACTGAAGACGCTGCGCGGCACGCTGGCCAACCCGCTGCCGTGGGCGATCGCCGCCGGCGCGGTGTTCTCGGTGGCCGGGCTGTCGCTGCCGGGGCCGCTGGACGCCGTCGTCAAGATGCTCGCCGACGCGGCGACGCCGGTGGCGCTGTTCACGATCGGCGCCGTGCTGTGGCGTGCCGGCCAGCACGCGCACACGCGCACGCCGCCGGCGCGGTACCTGCCGGTCGCGGCGATCAAGCTGTTCCTGCACCCGCTGCTGGTGTTCGCCGTCGGCGCCGCGGCGATCCGGCTCGGCGCCCCGCTGTCGACGTTCCAGCTCGCCGTGCTGACGCTGGCCGCGGCGCTGCCGAGCGCGAGCAACGTGTCGCTGCTGGCCGAGCGCTACGGCGCCGACAACGGGCGCGTCGCGCGCATCATCCTCGCGTCCACCGCCGCGGCGTTCGTGACGTTCTCGCTGCTGGCGTCGGTGCTCGGGACGCAGGCGCGCACGGCGTGAGACGCGCCGCTCGGCGATCGGCCGGCGTGCCGCGCGCTCGTGCGGTGCATCACACCCGGCCGGCGCGCAGGTGCGGCACGGTGCGTGCGGCGTCAACCCCCGCGCGGCGACGCCGATATCGAGGCGCGGCCGTTGACGCGACGGGCGTCGTTACTTCTGGTGACGATCGGGCGATGAACGGCGCCACGCATGTCGGCACCAAGCGGGGCCGAGACGTTCGATCGACAACCCCCTTGCAGGAGCAGGCGATGAAGCAATCCGAGTCGTGGCGCTGGCGGCAGGCCCTGGCGACGGCCGCGGCGGTGGCGGCGACGGCATTCGCGAGTGCCGCACAGGCCGGCGTCGACGTCGGCGTCGGCATCACGATCCGCGAACCCGGCGTCTACGGCCGCATCGAGATCGGCAGTGCACCGCCGCCGCGCGTGATCTATGCCGAGCCGGTCGTCGTCGTGCGCCGGCCGGTGCGCCTCGAGCCGGTGTACCTGTACGTGCCGCCCGGCCACGCGAAGAACTGGGCCAAGCACTGCCACCGCTACGACGCGTGCCACCGACCGGTGTACTTCGTGCGCGAGGACTGGGTGGAGGAACGCTACGCGCACGCGCATCCGGGCTACAAGCGCAAGGACCGCGGTCATCCCGGCAAGGGCCGCCACGGGCGCGACGACTGAAGGCCCCGGCCACGCGCCGGCACCGCACCGGCAGCGTCAGCGGCGCTGCAGCAGCACGAGCAGCCCGGCGATCGGGCGGCGCTGGTCCTCGCGCAGCGTCGCCTCGGTGATCTCGCCGACGTCGAAGCCGCCCGACGCCGCAAGCGTGCGCAGATAGCGCGCCGAGTGCGCGTAGCGCAAGGTGCCGCGCAGCTCGAAGTCGACGCCGTCGTCGGCACGCTCGACCGAGAACACGAACCAGCCGCCCGGCTCGAGCACGCGCGCGACGCCGGCGAACACGTCGTTCAGGTCGCCGAGGTACGTGAACACGTCGGCGGCGAGCACGAGGTCGTGGCGCTCGGGCGTCGCGCGCAGATGGTCGACGAGGTCGGCGCGCTCGAGGCGGCCGTAGACGCCGAGCGCGCGCGCCTTGTCGAGCATCGCCTGCGACAGGTCGACGCCGTCGAGCCGCTCGACGACGGGCGCCACCAACGGCCCGCACAGCCCAGTGCCGCAGCCGAGGTCGAGCGCATGAGCGAAGCGCCGCCCGAGCGCGGCGATGCGCTCGGCCAGCATGCCGGGCGAGCGGTAGTTCAGCACCTGCACGAGGTGCTCGTCGAAACGCTCGGCGTAGCCGTCGAACAGCTGCTGCACGTAGGCGCCGGGAGCGCGCGCCGGCTTCGGACGGCCCCCGAGTGCGGCGAGGAAGTAGCCGTTGTACTCGGCATCGCCGCCGTGCGCGATCGCCTGCTCGAACGCGGCGACGGCCTCGTCGCGCCGACCCAGGTCCTTCAGCAGTCCGCCGCGCAGCGTCCACGCCCACGCGTCGGTCGGATCGAGTGCGAGCGCGCGCTCGTACGACGGCAGCGCCTGGTCGTGGCGCTCGAGGCTTTGCAGCGTCTGCCCGTGCAGCGTCCAGCCGCGCGCGTGCCCGGGCTGCACGCGCAGCAGGTGCTGCAGGCGCGCGAGCGCGTCGGCGTGGCGGCCGAGGCGGTTCAGCGCCATCGCGGTGCGGTACAGCGTCGGCGCGTCGTCGGGCACCTGTGCGAGCACGCGCTCGAAACACGGCAGCGCCTCGGCGTCGCGGCCGAGCCGCTCGAGCGCGAGCCCGCGCTGCAGCCAGCCCTCGACGTGCTCGGGCTGCGCGGCGACCGCCTCGTCGAGCAGCGGCAGTGCCTCGGCCGGCCGGCCGAGGCGGATGCGCACCGCGCCGAGGTTGGTCAGCGTCGACGCACGCCCGGGTACCAGCGCGAGCGAGGCCTCGAAGCTGCGCTCGGCGTCGTCCAGGCGCCCGGCCTCGAGGGCCTGCAGGCCGTCGAAGAAGCACTGGCGGGCACGTTCGAAAGCGTCGTTCATCGTTGGGGGCGAGCGGACGGCGCGCATTGTCGCCGCCGCGTCAGATCGCGAGCGGGTCGACGTCGATCGCCCAGCGCGCCAGCCCCTTGTGGGTTGCGCGCAGCGCGTGCAGCGCCGGCACCCACGCAGCGAGCAGCCGCTGCAGCGCCGCGCGCGAGCGCGCCTCGACGAGCATTTGCACGCGCTCGATGCCGGCCACGCGCGACAGCGGCGGCGGCACCGGCGGGTAGACGCTGACCTGGTCGGCGCCGGGCAGCGTCGCGGCGAGTGCGGCGGCATCATGCAGGAACGCGGTGGCCGCCTCGACGCGGCGTGCCTCGGCACGCAGCAGGGCCAGGTGCGTGAACGGCGGCAGCCCCGCGGCCTCGCGCTCGGCCAGCTGCGCGGCGGCGAACGCGGCGAAGTCGTGGCGCGCCAGCGCCGCGTACAGCGCGTGCTGCGGGTGCCAGGTCTGGATCCACAGCTCGCTCGCGGCGGCGCGCTCGGCGTCGCGGCCGGCACGGCCACCGGCTTGCATCAGCAGTGCGAACAGGCGCTCGGGCGCGCGAAAGTCGCTCGCGAACAGCGACGCGTCGGGGTTGACCGCGGCCACCAGCGTGATGCGGCGGAAGTCGTGCCCCTTGGCCACCATCTGCGTGCCCACCAGCACGTCGACGTCGCCAGCGTGCACGGCCGCGAGCTGGGCCTCGAGCGCGCCCTGTGCGCGCGTGCTGTCGGCGTCGATGCGCGCGACGCGTGCGGCGGGCATCAGCGCGGCGATCTGCTCCTCGAGCCGCTCGGTGCCGCGGCCGATCGGCGCGATGTCCTGGTTGCCGCATTCGGGGCACGCGCGCGGCACCGGCTGCGTGTAGCCGCAGTGGTGGCAGCGCAGCGTGCGGTCGCGCTTGTGGAACACCCGCCACGCGCTGCAGTGCGGGCAGCCGCTCTTCCAGCCGCAGGCGCCGCAGTGCAGCACCGGCGCGTAGCCGCGGCGGTTGAGCAGCAGCAGGCTCTGCTCGCCGCGCGCGAGGCGCTGCCGCAGCGCGTCGACGAGCGGCGGCGACAGGGCGTCGTCGCGCAGCGCCTCGCGCGGCAGCCGGCCCATGTCGACGACGCGCACGCGCGGCGGCGCACCGCCGCCGATGCGCTGCGGCAGCGTCAGCCGCCGGTAGCGCCCCTGCTCGGCGTTGTGCCAGGTCTCGAGCGACGGCGTGGCCGAGCCGAGCAGCACCGGCACGCGTTCGAGCCGGCCGCGGTAGACGGCGAGGTCGCGCGCCGAGTAGCGCGCACCCTCCTGCTGCTTGAACGACGCGTCGTGTTCCTCGTCGACGACGATCTGGCCGAGCCGCGGCAGCGACGCGAACACCGCGAGCCGCGTGCCGAGCACGACGTCGGCCTGGCCGAGGTGCGCGCGCAGCCAGTGGCGCAGCCGCTGCGCCGGCGTCAGCGCGCTGTGCAGCGTGACGAGCCGGTGCGCGCCGAAGCGCGCGCCGAAACGCGCCTCGAGCTGCGGCGTCAGGTTGATCTCGGGCACCAGCACCAGCACCTGGCGCCCGGCGTCGAGCGCGCGCGCCGCGGCGCGCAGGTAGACCTCGGTCTTGCCGCTGCCGGTGACGCCGTGCAGCAGCGTCGTGCCGGGCTCGGCGTCGGCGGCCAGCGCATCGAGCACCGCGGCCTGGTCGGGGGTCAGCGGCGGCGGCGCTTCGGGCGGCGTCGGCGCCGGCGCGCGCAGACGGGCGATGCGCTGGGCCAGCCGCACGTCGTCGAGCTTGCGCAGCTCGGGCGGCAGCACCGACAGCGCGACCTCGCCGACGCCGCGCTGGTAGTAGCCGGCCGCGAACGCAACCAGCTCGAGCCAGGCCGGTGGCAGCGGCGGCAGCGCCCGCAGCACCGCCGCCACCGGGCGCAGCGCGTCGTCGCCGATAGCGGTTGCCGCGCCGCCTGCGCTGCCCCACGCGATGCCGGCGACCTCGCGCCGGCCCAGCGGCACGCGCAAGAGCGTCCCCGGCGCGACGGGCTCGTCGTGCAGATAGTCGAGCGCGCCGGCCAGCCCGCTGTGCTGCGGCGTGTCGACGGCGACCGCGACGCGATGTCGGCTCAACGGCGCATCCTGCCGACGTTCACTTGCGCGACGAACCTCGGAGCCGCCTGAAGCCACACGCCCAAGTCCATGATTCGAAACCGCTTTTCGACCTATCCACGGATTCTGTGGACAACTTTGTGGGGAACCTGCCGGCGATCGCCCTAAATGCTTGTGCCAGCAAGGCCGCGCAGTCGTTGCACGGCCAGCGGGCACGCCGCCACCCCGAGCAGAATCAAGCACTTAGCCGGTGCACCGGCAACACTGGGGCGCACGTGCGCGGCGCCGAAAGGCGCTGCAGCGCAGCACGAATCGTGGGGATAAGTCAAGCCCTGAGCGGTCACTCACGCGCTATGACGCACCGTTGACGGTGTCGCCCGATGTCAAGGGGCGGCGCGCATGCGCCGCGACACCTCGTGCACCGCATCGACCAGCGCCGCGACGTGGTCGGGCGGCGTGAACTGGCTGATGCCGTGGCCGAGGTTGAAGATGTGGCCGTCGACACCGCCGTCGGCGCGCTGCGGGCGGCCGAAGCTCTCGAGCACTTGCGCCGCCTCGGCGCGCACGACCTCGGGCGGCGCGAACAGCACCGCCGGGTCGAGGTTGCCCTGCAGCGCGACGCGGTCGCCGACGCGCGCACGCGCCGCACCGAGGTTGACCGTCCAGTCGACGCCAAGCACGTCGGCGCCGCTGTCGGCCATCGCCTCGAGCCACAGACCGCCGCCCTTCGTGAACACGATCGTCGGGACGTGCTGGCCGTCGTGCTCGCGCTTGAGCTGGGTGAGCACACGCTTCGTGTACGCAAGGCTGAAGCGCTGGAACGCGCCGTCGGCGAGCACGCCGCCCCAGCTGTCGAAGATCATGACCGCCTGCGCGCCGGCGTCGATCTGCGCGTTGAGGTACGCGGCCACTGCGTCGGCGTTGACCTCGAGGATGCGGTGCATCAGGTCGGGGCGCGCGTACATCATCGTCTTGACGAGGCGGTAGTCGTCGCTGCCGCCGCCCTCGACCATGTAGCACGCCAGCGTCCACGGGCTGCCCGAGAAACCGATCAGCGGCACGCGGCCGACCCGGCGCCCTGCGGCGTCGGTCGTCACCAGCGCGCGGCGGATCGACGCGACGGCGTCGAACACGTAGCGCAGCCTGTCGAGGTCGGGCACCGCGAGCCTGGCCACCGCCGCCTCGTCGCGCACCGGGTGCGCGAACCGCGGGCCCTCGCCCTGCGCGAAGCTCAGCCCCAGGCCCATCGCGTCGGGCACCGTCAGGATGTCGGAGAACAGGATCGCCGCGTCGAGCGGGTAGCGCTCGAGCGGCTGCAGCGTGACCTCGGTCGCGTAGTCGACGTTGGTCGCCAGCCCCATGAAGCTGCCGGCCTTCGCGCGCGTGGCGCAGTACTCGGGCAGGTAGCGCCCGGCCTGGCGCATCAGCCACACCGGCGTGTACTCGGTGGGCTGGCGGCGGCAGGCGCGCAGGAAGGTGTCGTTGGCGAGCGGCGCGAGCATCGGGCGATTATGGGCCGCGCCGGCGGTACGATGCCGGCCTCGCCGAAGGAGGACGATGATGACGATGTGGACCCGACGCGTGGCGCTGGCCGCCGCCGCCGCGCTGTCGCTGCTGCTGGCCGGCTGCGGCTACAACGAATTCCAGCGCCTCGACGAAGAAGTCAAGGCCAGCTGGTCCGAGGTGCTGAACCAGTACCAGCGCCGCGCCGACCTGATCCCGAACATCGTCGCCACCGTCAAGGGCGAGGCCGACTTCGAGCAGACGACGCTGACGCAGGTCATCGAGGCGCGCGCGAAGGCGACCTCGATCCAGGTCACGCCCGAGACGCTGAACAACCCCGAGGCGTTCAACCGCTTCCAGCAGGCGCAGGGCGAGCTCGGCAGCGCGCTGTCGCGCCTGATGGCGGTCGCCGAGAACTACCCGAACCTGAAGGCCAACCAGGCGTTCCAGGACCTGCGCGTGCAGCTCGAGGGCACCGAGAACCGCATCACGGTGGCGCGCAACCAGTACATCCGGGCCGTGCAGCGGTACAACGTGCTGCGGCGCAGCTTCCCGACCAACCTCACGGCGATGATCTTCGGCTACGACGTCAAGCCCAACTTCACGGTCGCCAACGAGGCGCAGATCAGCACGCCGCCGACGGTCGACTTCAGCCGCCCGGCGGCACCCGCGGCGAGCCGCTGAACGGCCGCCGGCGATGAACGCGCGGGGCGCGCTCGCGACGCTGCTGCTGGCGTTCGCCGCCGCGCTCGCGTTCGCGCAGGACCTGCGGCCGGTGCCGCCGCTGACGGCGCGCGTGATCGACCAGACCGGCACGCTCGCCGACGCGCAGCGCGCCGCGCTCGAGGCCAAGCTCGCCGCCTTCGAGGCCGAGGCGGGACCGCAGATCGTCGTGCTGATGGTGCCCACCACCGCGCCGGAGGACATCGCCGCGTACGCGTGGCGTGTGGCCGACACCTGGAAGATCGGCCGGCGCGACGTCGGCGACGGGCTGCTCGTCGTCATCGCGAAGAACGACCGCCGCGTGCGCATCGAGGTCGCGCGCGCGCTCGAAGGCGCCGTGCCCGACCTCGCGGCGCGCCAGATCATCGACCGCGCGATGGTGCCGGCGTTTCGCGCCGGCGACTTCGCCGGCGGCATCGACGCGGCGCTCGACCTGCTGATCGCGCGCATCCGAGGCGAGAAGCTGCCGGCGCCGCAGCGCGCCGCGGCCCGCGAGCGCGGACCCGACTGGGAGCAGATCGCGATCTTCTTCTTCGCCGTCGTGCCCATCGTCAGCACCGTGCTGACGGGCATCCTCGGTCGCGGGCTCGGCACGCTGGCCAGCGGCGCGGTGGTGGGAGCGCTGGGCTGGGTGATCACCGGCAGCGTCGTGCTCGCGGTCGCGGCGGCGGCGGTCGCGGTCGTGCTCGTCGCGGTGTTCGGCGTCGGTGCCGCGGCCCGGCGCATCAGCGGCCGGCGCAGTCCGTGGCCGCCGCCGACGCCGGGCGGCCCCTGGGGCGGTGGCTGGGGCGGCCACGGGGGCGGCTTCGGCGGGGGCGGCGGCTTCGGCTCGGGCGGTGGCGGCAGCTTCGGCGGCGGCGGCGCCTCGGGAGGGTGGTGAGATGCGGCGCCTCGGCCGTCTTTGGCGCCACCGGTGGCTCGACGCCGGCGACGCGCTGCGCCTCCTCGGCGCCGACGGCGTCGAGCGGCTGCAGGCACGCATCCGCGCCAGCGAAGCCCAGCACAGCGGCGAGATCCGCGTGTGCGTCGAAGCCGGCCTGCCGCTGTCGTACCTGTGGCGCGACGCGTCGCCGCGCGAGCGTGCCGTCGCGCTGTTCGGCAAGCTGCGCGTGTGGGACACCGAGGCCAACAACGGCGTGCTGATCTACCTGCTGCTGGCCGACCATGCGATCGAGATCGTCGCCGACCGCGGCGTCGACCGCCGCGTGCCGCCCGGGCACTGGCAGCGCGTGGTCGAGGCGATGGGCGAGGCCTTCCGCGCGGGGCGCTTCGAGGACGGGCTCGCGCAGGCGATCGATGCCGTGCACGAGGTGCTGCTCGCGCACTACGCGCTGCCGGCAGGCGAGCGCAACGTCAACGAGCTGCCCGACACCGTCGTCATCCTCTGACGCGTGCGTCGAGCGGCGGCCACGGCGGGATCGGCTTGAGCGGCCCGTCGAAGCGCTCCTTCAGCGGCTGGCCCGGCAGCGGCGGGAACTCGACCGTCTGCGCCGGCACGTCGTGGTCGGGCAGACTGTCGAGCAGGTGGCGGATCAGCGTCAGCCGCCCATGGCGCTGGTCGTTGAAGTCGACCAGCGTCCACGGCGCATGCGGCTTGTGCGTCGCGGCGAGCATCGCGTCGCGCGCGCGCCCGTACTCGGCGTACTTCGTGCGCGCCTCGAGGTCGATCGGGCTGAGCTTCCAGCGCTTGAGCGGGTCCGCGAGGCGCTCGGCGAAGCGCGCCTCCTGCTGCGCCTGATCGACGGTGAGCCAGTACTTGCGCAGCACGATGCCGTCGTCGGCGAGCAGCTTCTCGAACACCGGCGCCTGCTTCAGGAAGGCCGCGGTCTGCGCCGGCGTGCAAAAGCCCATCACCGCCTCGACGCCGGCGCGGTTGTACCAGCTGCGGTCGAACAGCACGATCTCGCCGGCCGACGGCAGGTGCGCGACGTAGCGCTGGAAGTACCACTGCGTGCGTTCGGCCTCGCTTGGCTTGGGCAGCGCGACGACGCGACAGCGCCGCGGGTTCAGCTTGGCCGAGATCGCGCTGATGACGCCGCCCTTGCCGGCCGTGTCGCGACCCTCGACGACGACGACGAGCCGCCGCCCGGTGTGCTCGAGCCAGCGGTGCAGCTGCGCGAGCTCGACCTGCAGCGCCTCGAGGCGCTCGGCGTACTCGGCCTTCGAGATCCTCGAGGCGTTGCCGTCGGCCGCCGGCGCGCGGTCACCTTGGTCCTTCGCGCCCTTCTTCTTGCCCTTCGTCATCCCCGGTCTCCCGGCGCGGTGGCGAACAGCGCCTCGAAGCGCTGGCGCAGCTCGCGCTTGAGCAGCTTGCCGCTCGGGTTCTTCGGCAGCGCGTCGACGAACACGACGCGCTTGGGCACCTTGAACGGCGCCAGGTGCTCGGCGCAGTGCGCGAGCACCGCCGCCTCGTCGAGCGACTGGCCGGACTTGACGACGACGATGGCGACGACGGCCTCGACCCAGCGCGGGTGCGGCGCGCCGATCACCGCCACCTCGCTGACCGGCGCGAGCTTGTAGATCGCCTCCTCGACCTCGCGGCTGGCGACGTTCTCGCCGCCGGTCTTGATCATGTCCTTCTTGCGGTCGACGATCGTGATGTACCCCTCGTCGTCGATCGTCGCGAGATCGCCCGAGTGGAACCAGCCGCCTTCGAACGCGGCGGCGGTGCGCTCGTCGTCGTGGAAGTAGCCGAGCAGCAGCTGCGGGCTGCGGTGCACCACCTCGCCGACCGTGCGGCCGTCGCGCGGCACGTCGCACATCGCATCGTCGACGACGCGCGTCTCGACGTTGAGCACCGCGCGCCCGCACGAGCCGGGCTTGCGCAGCTGGTCGTCGGGGCCGAGCATCGTCGCCAGCGGCGCGATCTCGGTCTGGCCGTACAGGTTCCACAGGCGCAGGCCCGGCAGCCGCCGCAGGATCTCCTTCATGACCTCGACCGGCATGATCGACGCGCCGTAATAGCCCTTGGCGAGGCTCGACAGGTCGGTGGCGTCGAACGCCGGCGAGCGCAGCAGCCCGATCCACACCGTCGGCGGCGCGAAGAACGACGTGATGCGGTGGCGCTCGATCAGTGACAGCAGGTGGTCGGGCACCGGCTTGCCGGTGATGACGTTGCTCGCGCCGACGTAGATCGCGGGGCCGAAGAACACGTCGAGCTGCGCGCAGTGGTACAGCGGCAGCGCGTGCAGCAGCAAGTCGTCGGCGGCGATCGCGGCATCGACCACGCAGCTGACGTACTGCCACATCACGGCGTCGTGCGTGAGCATCGCGCCCTTGGGCAGGCTCTCGGTGCCGCTGGTGTAGACGATCTGCGCGAGGTCGCTGCCCGCGAGCGCCACCTGCGGCGGCGCCGCGGTGCACGCGGCGAGTTCGTCGAACGACAGCAGCCCGGGCACCGGCGCGCTGCCGTCCTCGTCGGGCAGCCAGACCAGCCGCTCGACGACGGGGGCCAGCGTCGCGGCCTCGCGCGCCAGCGGCGCGAAGCCGGTGTCGGTGGCCAGCAGCCGCACGCCGGCGTGGCGCAGGATGTACGCCGCCTCTTCGGCCTTGAGCATGAAGTTGACCGGCACCAGCACCGCGCCCAGCCGCGCGAGCGCGAAGCGCATCGCAGCGAACGCGTGCGAGTTGCGCGCCAGCACCGCGACGCGGTCACCGCGTGCGATGCCGTGCTGCGCGAGCCCGGCGGCGAGCCGGTCGCAGAGCGCGTCGAACTCGCGGTAGGTCCAGCGCACGTCGCCGCAGGCGATCGCGAGTTTGTGCGGGTGGCGCGCGGCGCTGCGGTGCAGCAGGTCGCCGAGCGTGTGTCGTCGGATCAGGGCGGTGTCCATCGGCCGCAGCGTAGCCGCGCGGCGGTGCCAGCCGCCTCGGGACCGACCCGCACGCGAAGTGCGGCAGCGCTGGGCGGCGTGGGAGGGCACCCGCGCAGCGCACGGCTGGGGCGGACAGCCCCTGGACGAAATGCGGCCACAAGCGACGAGGCCCTGCGAACCGGCGCGGCTCGCAGGGCCCCTTGGCGCGATCGCGCGCCGCCCTACTTCTTGCGGAACTTGCGGATCGCGGCGATCTGCGCCGCCATCGCGGCGAATTCGCTCTGCGCCTTCGCGAAGTCGATGTCGCTCTTGGCGTTCTTCATCGCGTCCTCGGCCAGCTTCTTGGCCTCGTTGGCCTTGGCCTCGTCGAGGTCGCGGCCGCGGATCGCCGTGTCGGCGAGGACCGTCACGCGGTTGGGCTGCACCTCGAGGATGCCGCCGGCGACGAAGACGAACTCCTCCTCGCCATTGTCGGCACGCTCGATGCGCACCGCACCGGGGCGGATGCGCGTGATCAGCGGTGTGTGGCGCGGCAGGATGCCGAGTTCACCGGCCTCGCCGGGCAGCGCGACGAACTTCGCCGCGCCCGAGAAGATCTGCTCCTCGGCGCTGACGACGTCGACCTGGATCGTGTGGGCCATCGGGCGTCCTTCCGCCGCTTACTGCAGCTTCTTGGCTTTTTCGAACGCGTCGTCGATCGTGCCGACCATGTAGAAGGCCTGCTCGGGCAGCGCGTCGCACTCGCCGTTGACGATCATCTTGAAGCCGCGGATCGTCTCCTTCAGCGGCACGTACTTGCCCGGGCTGCCGGTGAAGACCTCGGCGACGTGGAACGGCTGCGACAGGAAGCGCTGGATCTTGCGCGCGCGCGCCACCGCGAGCTTGTCCTCCGGCGAGAGTTCGTCCATGCCCAGGATCGCGATGATGTCGCGCAGCTCCTTGTAGCGCTGCAGCACGGCCTGCACCGCGCGCGTCGTGTTGTAGTGCTCTTCGCCGACGACGTTCGGGTCGACCTGGCGGCTGGTCGAGTCGAGCGGGTCGACCGCGGGGTAGATACCCAGCGCCGCGATGTCGCGGCTGAGCACGACGGTGGCATCCAGGTGCGCGAAGGTGGTGGCCGGCGACGGGTCGGTCAGGTCGTCGGCGGGCACGTAGACGGCCTGGATCGACGTGATCGAGCCGACCTTGGTCGACGTGATGCGCTCCTGCAGGCGGCCCATCTCTTCCGCGAGCGTCGGCTGGTAGCCCACCGCCGACGGCATGCGGCCCAGCAGCGCCGACACCTCGGTGCCGGCAAGCGTGTAGCGGTAGATGTTGTCGACGAAGAACAGCACGTCGCGGCCCTCGTCGCGGAACGCCTCGGCCATCGTCAGGCCCGTCAGCGCGACGCGCAGGCGGTTGCCCGGCGGCTCGTTCATCTGGCCGTAGACCATCGCGACCTTCGACTGGCTCAGGTCCTCGCTGACGACGACCTTCGACTCCATCATCTCGTGATAGAAGTCGTTGCCCTCGCGGGTGCGCTCACCGACGCCGGCGAACACCGACAGGCCCGAGTGCGCCTTCGCGATGTTGTTGATGAGCTCCATCATGTTGACGGTCTTGCCGACGCCGGCGCCGCCGAACAGGCCGACCTTGCCGCCCTTGGCGAACGGGCAGATCAGGTCGATGACCTTGATGCCGGTCTCGAGCAGCTCGGTCGACGGGCTCAGCTCGTCGTAGGCCGGCGCCTTGCGGTGGATCGAGGCCGTCTGCGTCTGGTCGACCGGCCCGCGCTCGTCGATCGGGTTGCCGAGCACGTCCATGATGCGGCCCAGCGTGGCCTTGCCCACCGGCACCGTGATCGGATGGCCGGTGTTGACGACCACCATGCCGCGGCGCAGGCCCTCGGACGAGCCCAGTGCGATGGTGCGCACGACGCCGTCGCCGAGCTGCTGCTGGACTTCCAGCGTCAGCGCCGAGCCTTCCATCTTCAGCGCATCGTAGACCTTGGGCATCTGGTCGCGCGGGAATTCGACGTCGACCACCGCGCCGATGCACTGGACGATCTTGCCTTGTGCCATGTCGTGTTCCTTCAATCAGTCAATCTGTTCGCAGCCGTGACGGTCAGCCGCTGATCGCCGCGGCCCCGCCGACGATCTCGGACAGTTCCTTCGTGATCGCCGCCTGGCGCGTCTTGTTGTAGATCAGCTTCAGCTCGTTGATCAGGTTGCCGGCGTTGTCGGTCGCGGCCTTCATCGCCACCATGCGCGCGCTCTGCTCGCTGGCCATGTTCTCGGCCACCGCCTGATAGACGAGCGCCTCGATGTAGCGCGTCAGCAGCTCGTCGATCACGCTGGGCGCGTCGGGCTCGTAGAGGTAGTCCCAGGCGTGGTCCTTCTTCTCGGCATCAGTCTGCTGCAGCCGGTCGGCGCCCAGCGGCAGCAGCGCCTCGACCATCGGCTCCTGCTTCATCGTGTTGATGAACTTCGTGTAGCACAGGTACACCGCGTCGAGCTGCCCGGCGACGAAGGCGTCGAGCATCACCTTGACCGGGCCGATCAGCTTCTCGAGGTGCGGCGCGTCGCCGAGCTGCACCGCCTGGCTGACCACCTTGGCGCCGATGCGGTTCAGGAAGCCGAGGCCCTTGTTGCCGATCGCCACCGCCTGCACGCTCGCGCCGGCGCTCTGCACCTCGCGCATCTTGGCGGTCACGGCGCGCAAGATGTTGGTGTTCAGGCCGCCGCACAGGCCCTTGTCGGTCGTGACGACGATGAAGCCCACCGCCTTCGGCGCCCCCTCGACCTGCCGCATGTAGGGCGAGCGGTACTCGGGGTTGGCCTGCGACAGGTTGGTCGTGATGACGCGGATCTTGTCGCTGTACGGACGCGCCTGGCGCATGCGCTCCTGCGCCTTGCGCATCTTCGACGCGGCGACCATCTCCATCGCCTTCGTGATCTTCTTCGTGTTCTCGACCGACTTGATCTTGCCGCGGATTTCCTTACCCACCGCCATGACGGTTCTCCTTTCGCAAAGGTGTCGTCAGGGCGGGCTCAGGCAAACGACTTCTTGAACGCGACGATCGCGGCGGTCAGCTCTTCCTCGGCGGCCTTGTCCATCGCCTTCTCGGTCTCGAGCTTCTGCAGCAACGCGGCGTGGCTGGACTTCAGGTGCTGGTGCAGGCCACTCTCGAACGCGAGCACCTTCTTGACGTCGACGTCGTCGAGGAAGCCCTTGTTGACCGCGAACAGCGACGCGGCCATCAGCGAGATCGGCAGCGGCGAGTACTGCGGCTGCTTGAGCAGCTCGGTCACGCGCGCACCACGGTCGAGCTGCTTCTTCGTCGCCGCGTCGAGGTCCGAGGCGAACTGCGCGAACGCGGCGAGCTCACGGTACTGCGCGAGGTCGGTACGGATGCCGCCCGACAGGCTCTTGATCAGCTTGGTCTGCGCGGCACCACCGACGCGCGACACCGAGATGCCGGCGTTGATCGCAGGGCGGATGCCGGCGTTGAACAGGTTGGTCTCGAGGAAGATCTGGCCGTCGGTGATCGAGATCACGTTGGTCGGCACGAACGCCGAGACGTCGCCGGCCTGCGTCTCGATGACCGGCAGCGCGGTCAGCGAGCCGGTCTTGCCCTTGACCGCGCCGTTGGTGAACTTCTCGACGTAGTCGGCGTTGACGCGCGCGGCGCGCTCGAGCAGGCGCGAGTGCAGGTAGAAGACGTCGCCGGGGAACGCCTCGCGGCCCGGCGGGCGGCGCAGCAGCAGCGAGACCTGGCGGTAGGCGACGGCCTGCTTGGACAGGTCGTCGTAGATGATCAGCGCATCCTGGCCGCGGTCACGGAAGTACTCGCCCATCGTGCAGCCCGAGTACGCCGAGACGTACTGCATCGCGGCCGATTCGGAGGCCGACGCGGCGACGACGATCGTGTAGTCCATCGCGCCGTGCTGCTCGAGCGCGCGCACCACGTTCTTGATCGAGCTGGCCTTCTGCCCGATCGCGACGTAGATGCAGACCATGTCCTGGCCCTTCTGGTTGATGATCGTGTCGATCGCCACCGCGGTCTTGCCGGTCTGGCGGTCGCCGATGATCAGTTCGCGCTGGCCACGGCCGATCGGCACCATCGAGTCGATCGACTTCAGGCCGGTCTGCACCGGCTGCGACACGCTCTGCCGCGCGATGACGCCCGGCGCGACCTTCTCGATGACGTCGGTCATCTTCGCGTTGATCGGGCCCTTGCCGTCGATCGGCTGGCCGAGCGCGTTGACGACGCGGCCGATCAGCTCGGGGCCGACCGGCACCTCGAGGATGCGGCCCGTGCACTTGACGGTGTCGCCCTCGGAGATGTGCTCGTACTCGCCCAGGATCACCGCGCCGACCGAGTCACGCTCGAGGTTCAGCGCCAGGCCGAAGGTCGGCGTGCCGTCCTTGGTCGGGGGGAACTCGAGCATCTCGCCCTGCATCGCCTCCGACAGGCCGTGGATGCGGCAGATGCCGTCGGTCACCGACACCACGGTGCCCTGGTTGCGGATGTCCGTCGTGGCGCCGAGGCCCTCGATGCGGCTCTTGATCAGTTCCGAGATCTCTGCGGGATTCAGTTGCATGGGGGTGCTCCCTGGGGGACCGACGCCGGAGGCGATGCCTCAGGCCGTCAGAGCCACCTTCATTTGTTCCAGACGGGCCTTCACCGAGGTGTCGAGCACCTCGTCGCCGACGACGACGCGGATGCCGCCGATCAGCGACGGGTCGAGCTCGACCTTCGGGTTGAGCTTGCGCGCGAAGCGCTTCTCGAGCGTCGCGACGACGTCGGCGAGCAGCGCCGGCTCGATCGGGTAGGCGCTGTAGATCAGCGCGTCCGACACGCCGCTGCGCGCGTTGACGAGCGCGCGGAACTGCGTGGCGATCTCGCCCATCGCGGCCAGGCGCCCGTTGTCGATCACGGTGCGCAGCAGGTTCTTCGCGGCGTCGCCGAGCCACGGCTCCTTGACCAGCGAGACGATGACGTCGAACACCTGCTCGGGACGCACCTTCGGGTCGTCGGCGAACTCGCGCAGGCGCGGGTGCGCAGCCACGGCGGCGATCGCTGCGACCTGGTCGGCCACCGCGGCGGCATCGGCCGGCGGCACCGCCTTGAACAGCGCCTCGGCGTACGGGCGGGCGATGGTAGCGAGCTCAGCCATGGCTCACAGCTCGGCCTTCAGCCGGCCCAGCAAGTCGGCGTGCACGCTGGCGTTGATCTCGCGCTTGAGGATCTGCTCGGCGCCCTTGACGGCAAGCGTCGCGACGTCCTCGCGCAGCGCCTCGCGGGCCTTGACGGCCTCCTGCTCGGCCTCGGCCTTCGCGGCAGCGATGATCTTGGCCGCTTCGGCGGACGCGCGGCTCTTGGCTTCCTCGATCATCGACTGCGCCAGGCGCTCGGCGTCGGCCAGGCGCTTGGCGGCATCGTCGCGCGCGGCGGCGAGCTGCTCCTCGACACGCTTGTTCGCGAGCGCGAGTTCGGACTTCGCCTTGTCGGCGGCGGACAGGCCTTCGGCGACTTTCTGCGCCCGCTCGTCGAGCGCCTTGACGATCGGCGGCCAGACGAACTTCATCGTGAACCAGACCAGGATCAGGAACACGATCATCTGGGCGATGAGGGTAGCGTTGATGCTCACTTCAGGGCCTCAATCGGTGATGACGGTGGCGGCGCGGCACGCACGGCGCGCCGGATCGCGGTCGGGCAATTACTTCGGCAGGTTGGCGATCTGGCCGAGGAACGGGTTGGCGGTGGCGAACCACAGCGCGATACCGGTACCGATGATGAACGCCGCGTCGATCAGGCCGGCGAGCAGGAACATCTTGGTCTGCAGTTCGCCCATCAGCTCGGGCTGGCGCGCGGCCGATTCGAGGTACTTGCTGCCCATGATGCCGATGCCGATGCAGGCACCGACGGCGCCCAGACCGATGATCAGGCCGGCGGCGATGGCGACGAAGCTGATGACTTCCATGATGACTCCCAGTCAGTAGGTTTCGGGTTGGAGGGGAAACGGAAAGCGAAACGACTCAGTGCGCGTCGTGAGCCTGGCCGACGTAGACCAGCGTCAGCATCATGAACACGAACGCCTGCAGCGTGATGATCAGGATGTGGAAGATCGCCCACACGCTGCCCGCGATGATGTGGCCGATCATCAGCCCGATGCCGGTGCCCGACAGCGACCAGGCGCCACCCATCAGCGCGATGAGGATGAAGATGAGCTCGCCGGCGTAGAGGTTGCCGAACAGACGCATCCCGTGCGAGACGGTCTTCGCGACGAACTCGATGATCTGCATCGCGAAGTTGACCGGCCACAGCAGGAAATGGTTGCCGAACGGCGCCGTGAACAGCTCGTGCACCCAGCCGCCCAGCCCCTTGATCTTGATGTTGTAGTACAGGCAGATCAGCAGCACGGTGACCGACAGGCCCATCGTGATCGACAGGTCGGCCGTGGGCACGACGCGCATGTAGTCCTTCATGCCGAGCGCCGGCCCGGCGACGTGCCAGATCTGCGGGATCAGGTCGACGGGGAGCAGGTCCATGAAGTTCATCATGAAGACCCACAGGAACACCGTCAGCGCCAGCGGGCCGACGAACTTGCGGCTGGTGGCGTTGTGCACGATGCCCTTGGCCTGCGTGTCGACCATCTCGACGAGGAACTCGACGGCAGCCTGGAAGCGCCCCGGCACACCCGAGGTCACCTTGCGCGCGGCCAGCCACAGCACCAGGCACACGAGCACGCCCAGCGTGACCGAGAAGAACAGCGAGTCGAGGTTGAGGTACGAGAAGTCGACCGGCGTCGACTGCGGCGGGTACTTGTTCTGCAGGTGCACCAGGTGGTGCTGAACGTATTCGCCCGGAGTGGGCGCGTTTGCGCTGGCAGCCATCGTCTAAGCCCGTTGCGTCGCGTCGTCGTCAGCGGCGGCGCCACAGCAGCGCCACCCAGTACACCTTGAGGCACACCACCAGGCCCACCAGCAACGCCGGCCAGCTCAGTGGCTGCACGATCCGAGAAGCCAGCATCAGCATGGCCACCGAGACCCCGATTTTCACGAACTCCCACAACATGAAGCTGACGGCACCGCCGCCCGGCGACATGCTGGAAAGCTGGCTGGTCATGCCGCGCGCCATCAAGGCCCCCGGCACCACCACGACCGCCGCGCCGTACAGCGCGGACCAGCCGATCGCCGCTTCACCGGTGATGGCCACGCCAAGCGCCGCCACCGCCAGCCCGATCACGATCTGCACCGCGACCACCCGCCACGGCGATACCGGCGGGTTTTTCTCCCTCAATGCCGCGGCCTGCTCCCGCGTCAAGGGCGCGAAGCCGACATCCGCCGCTTCGCTCTCGTCGTCGACCCAGACGTCTCGCCGATCGGGCCGTTTGCCTGATGGCCGCTCGGACATCGGAGCCTCTGTCGAATCCACCCTTGCGCCCGTTCTCAGGCAGCAAAGCCAATCGATTATAGGAGCAAACCCGCCGCCTTCCGCGGTGCGTGCGTCGGCGCTGTCGCGCGCAGCGGCTTTGTGCCGTCGCCGCGTACCCCGGCCGCAGCCGCTGCCGATAATCCCGCGCATCGCCGGAACCCGCGGCGCCTCGCGCCTTCGAAGCCGCATGATTCTCTTGCGCCGCCTGCTGCTCGCCGCCCTCGCCGCGGTCGCGCCGGCGCTGGCCATCGCGCTGACGACGCAGCCCGCCGTCGTCGTGACGGAACAGGTGCGCGCCGAACTGCTCGCGCACGCCCCCGAAGGCGTCGCGCCGGGCAAGCCGCTGTGGCTCGGCCTCGCGATCGACCACGCGCCGCACTGGCACACCTACTGGAAGAACCCGGGCGACTCGGGGCTGCCGACGACACTTGAGTGGACGCTGCCGCCGGGCTTCGTCGCCGGCGACATCGAGTGGCCGACGCCCCAGAAGCTGCCGGTGGGCCCGCTGATGAACTTCGGCCACGAAGGCCGCCTGCTGCTGCCGGTGCGCGTGAAGGTGCCCGACGGTTTCAGCGGCGCGACGTTGCCGGTGCGGCTGCGCGCCGACTGGCTGGTGTGCAAGGACGTGTGCATCCCCGAGGGCGGGGACTTCGCGCTCGAGATCCCGGCGCAGGCCGCGACGTCGACGCACGCGGCGCGGTTCGAGGCGGCGCTGGCGCAACGCCCGCAGCCGGTCGAGGCGCAGGCACGCGCGCGCGTCGAAGGCGGCGCGCTCGTCGTCACCGCCGCGGCGCTGCCCGAGGCGCTGCGCGGCCGCGATCTCGACTTCTTTCCCGAACTGCCGGGCGTGATCGACAACGCCGCGCGCACCGCGCAGCGCTGGATCGACGGCACGTGGGAAATGCGCATCCCGCTGTCGGCGCAGCGCAGCGAGTCGCCGCAGCGCATGGTCGCCGTGCTCGCGGCGCCGGGTGGCGGCGCAGGCGTGCAGATCGCGTTCGAGGTCGCCGGCCCATGGCCGCCGCCGGGCAGTGTGCCGCTGGCCGCCGCGCCCACGCCGGCGCCGCAGGCCGCGCCCGCAGCGCCCCCCGCATCAAAGGCAGCGCCCGGTTTCGTGCTCGCGCTGCTGCTGGCCATCGTCGGCGGCTCGCTGCTCAACCTGATGCCGTGCGTGTTCCCGGTGCTGTCGCTGAAGGTCATGGGCTTCGCCGCGCACGCGCACGAGCGCCGCGCGCTGCTGACCGGCGGACTGGCCTACACCGCCGGCGTCGTCGTCTCGTTCGTCGCGCTCGCCGCGTTGCTGCTCGTGCTGCGCGCCGGCGGCGAGCAGCTCGGCTGGGGCTTCCAGCTGCAGTCGCCGGCCTTCGTCACCGCGCTGGCGCTGCTGTTCACGCTGATCGGGCTGAACCTGGCCGGCGTGTTCGAGTTCGGCTCGGTGCTGCCGGGCAACCTGGCGGCGCTGCGTGCGCGCCACCCGATCGCCGACTCGGCGCTGACCGGTGTGCTCGCGGTGGCGGTCGCGTCGCCGTGCACGGCGCCGTTCATGGGCGCGTCGCTCGGCGTCGCGGCGACGCTGCCGGCGCCGCAGGCGCTCGCGATCTTCGCCGCGCTCGGCCTGGGCATGGCGCTGCCCTACCTCGCGGCCAGCGCATGGCCGGCGCTGGCGCACGCACTGCCGCGGCCGGGTCCGTGGATGGCTCGCTTCAAGGCGCTGATGGCGTTCCCGATGTTCGCCACCGTCGTGTGGCTGCTGTGGGTGCTGGGCCAGCAGGTCGGCATCGACGGCGCGGCCGGCGTGCTCGGCCTGCTGGTGGCGGCGGCGTTCGTCGCATGGGCGCTCGGCACGCCGGGGATGGGTCGCGGTGCGCGCGCCGGCTTCGGCGCGGTGGCCGTCGCGGTGCTCGCGCTGACGCTCGCATGGGCGCTGCCGGCGCTGCGCGAGACACCGCCCGCGGCTGCCGCGGCACCGAGCGAAGAACGCTGGCAGCCGTGGAGCGCCGAGCGCGTGGCCGAGCTCAACGCGCAGGGCCGCGCCGTGTTCGTCGACTTCACGGCGGCGTGGTGCGTGACCTGCCAGTTCAACAAGCGCACCGTGCTCGGCGACCCCGTCGTGCTCGCCGACTTCGAGCTCCACCGCATCGCGCTGATGCGCGCCGACTGGACGCGACGCGACGCGGCGATCACCGCCGAACTCGCGCGGCTCGGCCGCAACGGCGTGCCGGTCTATGCGATCTACCGGCCGGGCGGCGCGGCGCCGCAGCTGCTCAGCGAGCTGCTGTCGGTGCAGGAGGTGCGCTCGGCGATCGCCGCGACCAAAGTCGCGGGCCCGTAGCCGACCGGTTCGCGCCGCCGCTCCCGCCTGCTGTCAAGGAGACGTCGATGATCGCGAGAACCCTCCGAGCCGCTGCCGCGACGGTCGTGCTGGGCGCCACCGCCGCCGTGGCGGCCACCGTCGGCCAGCCGGCGCCGGCCTTCACGGCGCAGGACGTGCACGGCAGGACGGTCTCGCTGGCCGACTTCAAGGGCACACCGGTGGTGCTCGAGTGGATCAACCCCGGCTGCCCGTTCGTGCGCAAGCACTACGACAGCGCGAACATGCAGGCCACACAGAAGGAGGCGCTGGCCAAGGGCGCGGTGTGGCTCGCGATCAACTCGACGGCCACGACGTCGCGCGACCACCTCTCGCCCGCCGCGATGGCGCAATGGATGCAGCAGCAGGGCGCGGCCACGACGGCGACGCTGATGGACACCGACGGGCGCATCGGCCGCGCCTACGGCGCGCGCGTGACGCCGCACATGTACGTCATCGACGCGCACGGCACGCTCGTCTACGCCGGCGCGATCGACAGCATCCCGAGTGCGCGCGCGAGCGACATCGCCAGGGCGACGAACCACGTCCGGCAGGCGCTCGCCGAAGTCGTCGCCGGCCAGCCGGTGTCGACGCCGACGACGCAGCCCTACGGCTGCACGATCAAGTACGCCGACGGCTGAGCACCGCGCCCGGCCGCCGGCGCGCGCAGGCTCAGCGCCCGAACGGCGCCACGCCGATCCACGCGGCGTGCAGCCAGAACGCGAACAGCGCCCACGCCGCGACGCCCACCGCCACCGTCGCCGCGGTGCCGGCCAGCGTGCCGGCGGGGTAGACGGTGCCGGCGGCGCGGTCGCGCTGGCGCGCCGCGCGAAAGTCGAGCACGGCCCAGACGAGGAAGCCGCCGAACAGCAGCACGTCGGCCAGCGTGCCGTTGGCCAGCAGGTGCGCGAAGGCCCACACCTTGACCGACAGCACCATCGGATGCTTCAGCCGCGCCTTGATGCCGTTGCGCGGCACGTAGGCGGCCGAGAGCATCACGAACGCGATCAGCGTCAGCAGGCTCGCGACGTGGCGCATCGCCAGCGGTGGCGTCCACAGCACGACGGGCGACTGCCGCGCCAGCCCGTAGCCCCAGACGATCAGCACGAAACCGGCCAGCGCGACCAGCGAGTACACGCCCTTCCAGACGCCGGGGCCGACGCGTGCGATCGTCGCGGTGCGCCAGCCCTCGGCGACGATGCGCACCGAATGCGTGCCGAGGAACAGCACGAGGCCGAGGATCAGGATCGTCATGGGGTCGCCGGGTCGCGGAAGACGGGCGCGATTCTCGCCGCGATCGCGCCCGAGCGGCGCACTGCGGCTATGCTCGCCGCGCACCGCCCCCGACCCCGCAGGAGCCCCGCTTGAACGCCACGCCGCCACGCCCGATCCGCTACTGGTGGGAGGACTTCCCGGTTGGCAGCGTGCGCGAGTTCGGCGGCTTCGTCGTCACGCGCGAGGCGGTGATCGCGTTCGCGCGCGACTTCGACCCGCAGCCGTTCCACCTCGACGACGAAGCCGCCGCCGCGTCGCTGTTCGGCCGCCTGGCGGCCAGCGGGTGGCACACCTGCGCGCTGACGATGCGCATGATGTGCGACGCCTACCTGCTCGACTCGGCCAGCCTCGGTTCGCCGGGCATCGACGAGCTGCGCTGGCTCAAGCCGGTCTACCCCGGCGACACGCTGCACGTGCGCATGGAGGTGCTCGACGCCCGCCCGATGAACAGCCGCCCCGACGTCGGCCTCGTGCGCTGCCGCTGGGAGACGCTCAACCAGACGGGCGAGCTCGTGCTGACGATGCAGGGCTGGGGCATGTTCCGCCGCCGCCCCGCCGACGTGGCCACCGCCTGAGCCGTCAGCCGCGCACCGTCAGCGGGACCGTCACCGGCCCGTCGTTGACGAGGTGCACCTGCATCGATGCGCCGAAGCGCCCGGCCTCGACGCACGGGTGTGCTGCGCGCGCGAATTCGAGCACGCGCTCGTACAGCGCGCGGCCGCGCTCGGGCGGCGCGGCGCCGGCGAAGCTCGGACGGTTGCCGCCCGAGGTGTCGGCCGCGAGCGTGAACTGGCTGACGATCAGCAGCGCGCCGCCAACGTCGCGCACGCTGCGGTTCATGCGCCCGGTGTCGTCGCTGAAGATGCGCAGCTTGAGCAGCTTGTCGACCAGCTTGCGCGCCTGTGCGTCGGTGTCGCTCGGCTCGGCGCAGACGAACACGAGCAGGCCGGGCCCGATCGCGCCGACGGTCTCGCCGGCCACGACGACGCGCGCCTCGCCGACCCGCTGCACGAGCGCCAGCATCGCCGCGTCAGAGCAGGTCGCGCGCGTCGTCGAAGTGCGCCTCGACGTCGCTGGGCAGCAGCTGGATCGTCGCGCGCAGCCCCGGCACCGCACTCATCAGCGCCTGCTCGACCGAGGTGCGCAGTGCAGCCGCGCGGCCGAGCGACCAGCCGGCGGGCATGTGCATGTGCAGGTCGACGAAGCGGCGCTGACCGGCGCGGCGCGTGACGACGTGGTCGAAGCGGATCGTCGGGTGCGCGAAGCCGGCGAGGACCTGGTCGATCTGCACGCGCACCTCGGGCTCGAGCGCGCGGTCCATCAGCCCGTCGGCCGAGCTGCGGATCAGCGACACCCCTTCGCGCGCGATGTTGGCCGCCACCGCGATCGCGATGACCGGGTCGAGCCACAGCCAGTCGGTGACCGTGACGGCGGCGAGGCCGACGACGACGCCGACCGAGGTCCACACGTCGGTCATCAGGTGACGCGCGTCGCCCTCGAGCGCCATCGAGCGGTGCTCGCGCGCCTTGCGCAGCATCGCCCACGCGAGCGCGCCATTGAACGCCGAGGCGAGCAGCGACAGACCCAGCCCCCAGCCGAGCTGCTCGAGCGGCTGCGGCGCCCACAACCGCTCGACGGCGGTCACGATGATCGCCAGCGCGGCGGCGAGGATCAGCACCCCCTCGAAGCCACTGGAGAAGTATTCCGCCTTGTGGTGGCCGTACGGGTGGTCCTCGTCGGGAGGTGCCGCCGCGAGCGTGACCATCAGCAGCGCGAAGCTCGCGCCGGCCAGGTTGACGAGCGATTCGAGCGCATCGGACAGCAGACCGACCGAGTCGGTGATCCACCACGCCCCGGCCTTGAGCGCGATCGTCGCCACCGCGACGGCGACCGACAGCTTCAGATAGGTGCTGACCTGCATGACGATGCGATTGTCGGTGCACGGCCGCGGGCCCGCTGCGCCGCGTCAAAGCCACCGGTCGGTCGAGCCGGCCAGCGCGACCACCGCGACGACCGCCTGCACCAGCGCCGCGACGCCATAGAGCATCGCCACGGCGACGGCCTGCGACGCGCCGACGCCAAAAGCGGCCAGCGCGACCACCGCCGCCGCCTCGCGCGTGCCCCAGCCGCCAAAGCTCACCGGCAGCGCTGCGAACAGGAACACGGGCACCGCGGCGACGGCCCAGGCCCAGTACGGCAGCGCGACGCCGACGGCGGCCCCCGCGCACGCCAGCGTGCCCACCGACAGCACCTGCACCGCCGCCGAGCCAAGCACCTGCCAGCCGTACTGCGCCACCGCCCCGCGGCGATGCGCCAGCAGCACGAGCCGCTCGTGCCAGCGCGCCGCGGCCACCTCGCCGCCCGGCGGGGCGGCACCGCGGCGCCACGCGACGAGCACCGCCAGCGGCACCAGCAACGCAAGCACGGCGAGCGCGGCAAAAGCCCACGGCCCGATGGCGACGAGGGCGCCGGCGCCGAGCCGGCCGAGCGCGGCCGCGGCGCCCTCGCCGGCCAGTGCGAACGCGGCGGCGAGCGCCCCGACGACGATCAGCACCCACAGCCCGCCGACGCGGTCGAACAGCACCGACAGCCCCGCCTCGAGCATCGGCAGGCCGCGCCGCGCGAGCGCGTGCGCACGGTAGACGTCGCCGCCGACGACGGCGCCGGGCAGCACGGC
The DNA here is from genome assembly GCF_022631395.1 of Calidifontimicrobium sp. SYSU G02091. NCBI lineage: Bacteria > Pseudomonadati > Pseudomonadota > Betaproteobacteria > Burkholderiales > Sphaerotilaceae > Azohydromonas > Calidifontimicrobium sp. SYSU G02091. The sequence goes on along the minus strand of NZ_JALBGB010000003.1, from coordinate 70,218 downwards.
GTTGATCGCGACGCCGCGGAAATACATCGCGAGCGCCCAGCGCGCGCCGACGCGCGCACCCAGCCAGCGCGCCAGCGCCCACCAGCGCAAGCCCGACGCGACGTTGGCCGCCACCGCCGACAGCAGCCCGAGCGCGAGCCAGGCCGCGTCGGCGCCGCGCAGCAGCTGCCACAGCGCGCGCGGGTCGGTCCACCACAGCAGCGCTGCGAGCAGCAGCGCCGCCACCGTGATGCGCGCCGCGGCGCGCGCGCGCCGACTCAACCGGCCTCCCCGGCCTCCGCACCCGCCGGTCGTGGCGGCGCCGCGTCGTCGCCTGCGGCCGGCGCACGCACGTGGTACTGCGGCCGTCCCTGCCCTTCGTGGTAGACGCGCATCAACATCTCGCCGGTCAGGCCGGCGACGACGAGCTGCGCGCCGATGAGGATCAGCATCACGGCGGCGATCAACAGCGGGCGCCCGCCGATCGACTCGCCGCCGATCTTCAGCGCGAGCAGGTACGCGAGGATCAGCACGCCCGGCGTCGCCAGCCACAGGCCGAGCCCGCCGAACGCGTGCAGCGGGCGCTGGCGGTAGCGCATGAAGAAGACGATCAGCACGAGGTCGAGGATCACGCGGAACGTGCGGTCGATGCCGTACTTGCTCTGGCCGCGCGTGCGCGGGTGGTGGCGCACCGGCATCTCGGCGATGCGCGCGCCGGCGTCGCGCGCCAGCGACGGGATGAAGCGGTGCAGCTCGCCGTACAGGCGGATGCGGTCGATGATCGGGCGCCGGTAGGCCTTCAGCGCACAGCCGTAGTCGTGCAGGTGCACGCCGGTCGCGCGCGAGATCAGGCGGTTGGCGATCAGGCTCGGCAGCCGGCGCGAGATCGCCGCGTCCTGGCGCTCGCGCCGCCAGCCCGAGACCATGTCGACCGCCGGGTCGGTCTCGAGGCGCTGCAGCAGCAGCGGGATGTCGAACGGCTCGTTCTGCAGGTCGGCGTCGAGCGTGACGACGTAGCGCCCGCGCACGCGGTCGAAGCCGGCCTGCAGCGCGCTCGACTGGCCGTAGTTGCGCGCCAGGATCACGGGCCGCAGCCACGGGTACTGCGGCACCAGCCGCTCGAGCAGGTCGGCGCTGCCGTCGGTCGAGCCGTCGTCGACGGCGATCAGCTCGAACGTGAAGCCGCTGCCGGCCATCGCGTCGCCGATGCGCGCGACGAGGTCGGGCAGGTTCTCGACTTCGTTGTAGACCGGCACGACGATCGACACGTCCGGCGGCGCCGCGACGCCGCTCGCGCGGGGCGTGGCGGTCGCAGGCGACGGCGCTCGGGTGGCCGCGACGGACACCGCGGCCCCCTCAGGCGAGCGTGACACGCGCGAACTTGCGCTTGCCGACCTGTACGACGAAGGTGCCGACGCCGAGCTTGAGGGCCTTGTCGCTGACGACGCTGCCGTCGATGCGCACGCCGCCGCCGTCGATCAGGCGCATCGCCTCGCTCGTCGACGGCGCCAGGCCGGCCTGCTTGAGCAGCGCCCCGATCGGCAGCGGCGCCCCGGTCAGCGACACCTCGGGGATCTCGTCGGGGATGCCGCCGCGCGCGCGCAGCTCGAAGTCGGCCTGCGCGGCGTCGGCCGCCGCGGCACCGTGGAAGCGCGCCGTGATCTCGCGCGCGAGCAGCACCTTGGCGTCCTTCGGGTTGCGCCCGGCGTCGACCTCGGCCTTGAGCCGGGCGATCTCGGCCTCGCTGCGAAAGCTCAGCAGCGTGTAGTAACGCCACATCAGCGTGTCGTTGATCGACAGCAGCTTGGCGAACATCGTCGCTGCAGGCTCCGTGATGCCGATGTAGTTGCCCTTGCTCTTGGACATCTTCTCGACGCCGTCGAGCCCCTCGAGCAGCGGCATCGTCAGGATGCACTGCGGCTCCTGGCCGTATTCCTGCTGCAGCGTGCGGCCGACGAGCAGGTTGAACTTCTGGTCGGTGCCGCCGAGCTCGAGGTCGCTCCTCAGCGCCACCGAGTCGTAGCCCTGCATCAGCGGGTACAGCAGCTCGTGCACGCTGATCGGCACCCCGCTCTTGAACCGCTTGCTGAAGTCGTCGCGCTCGAGCATGCGCGCGAGCGTGTACTTGGCGGCGAGCTGGATCATGCCGCGCGCGCCGAGCGCGTCGCTCCACTCGGAGTTGTAGCGGATCTCGGTCTTCGCCGGGTCGAGCACCAGACTGGCCTGCGCGTAGTAGGTCTGCGCGTTGGCCTCGATCTGTTCGCGCGTCAGCGGCGGGCGCGTCGTGTTGCGCCCCGACGGGTCGCCGATCGTCGACGTGAAGTCGCCGATCAGGAAGATCACCTCGTGCCCCAGGTCCTGCAGCTGGCGCATCTTGTTGAGCACGACGGTGTGGCCAAGGTGGATGTCGGGCGCCGTCGGGTCCAGGCCCAGCTTGATGCGCAGCGGCTGCCCGGTGGCCTCGGCACGGGCGAGCTTGGCCAGCCACTCGTCCTCGGGCAACAGTTCCTCGCAACCGCGACGCGTGATCGCCAGCGCCTCACGCGTGCGATCGGTCACCGGGTAGACCGGTTTCCCGGGATGCGAAACGGCCGTCACAGCTGCAGACATGGCGAAAGATCAAATCACAGAACCGGCCTCAACTGCCGCGTTGCGCGGACGATCACGCTGGCTATACTTCGCGGCGGCCAATTTGGCCGTCATCAATAAAAACAACCGCAGCGACGTTCGGCGGGTCCGCGATTCTATCGGGCACCCGTGCGAGCACGATCGAAGCCACGGCCGTGCCGGGCTCGAGAAGATCAACAAGCGACGGGCCGAGGCGGCCCCTCCTGGCACGTGGAACCGTTGGGCTGGTTGAACCAGGCCGCCGAGAGTGGCCAACGATTCGTCACCCGCCATCACCGCGGCGTCGTCATTGGCGTGACGGTGGCGCTGGTTGGCTTTGCCGCGACGGCGTTCGGCATCGCGCCGCTGGCGCCCGACGCCAACGACCTGCCGCGGCGGGTGATCTCCGAGGCGATCGAGCCGCTGCCGCTGGAGGCGCAGCTGGAAGCGCTGGCGGCGCACTCGCTCGAGCTGTCGCGCAGCCAGATCACGCGCACGGGCGACACGACCGACAGCCTGCTGCAGCGCCTGGGCGTCAGCGACGCCGACGCCGCCGCCTTCCTGCGCCGCGACGCGGTGGCGCGCCGCGTCGTCGAGGGCCGGCCGGGCAAACTGGTCAGTGCCGTGGCGCGCGACGACGGCTCGCTGGTCGAGCTGGTGGCGCGCTACCCGGCCGAAGGCGAACGCGCGGCAACGCACTTCTCGCGCCTGACGGTGCAGCGCCAGGGCGACACGTGGCAGACGCGGCTCGAGACGGTGCCGCTCGAGACGCAGGTGCGCGTGGGCAGCGGCACGATCCGCTCATCGCTGTTCGCGGCCACCGACGAGGCCGGCATCCCGGATCCGGTCGCGATCCAGATCGCCGAGGTGTTCTCGGCCGACATCGACTTCCACCGTGAGCTGCGCCGCGGCGACACGTTCAGCGTCGTCTACGAGACGCTGACCGCCGACGGCGAACCCATCGTCTGGAACCAGGGCACCGGCCGCGTGCTGGCCGCCGAGTTCGTCAACGCCGGGCGTACGCACCAGGCGCTGTGGTACCGCGGCCGCGATGGGCGCGGTGGCTACTACGGCTTCGATGGCCAGAGCAAGCGCCGCACGTTCCTCGCCAGCCCGCTCGAATTCTCGCGCGTGACCTCGGGCTTCGCGATGCGCATGCACCCGATCCTGCAGCAGATGCGTGCGCACAAGGGCGTGGACTACGGTGCACCCACCGGCACGCCGGTGCGCGTCGTCGGCGACGGCATCGTCGAATTCGCCGGCTGGCAGAACGGCTACGGCAACGTCGTGATCGTGCGCCACAGCAACAACCGCACGACGCTGTACGCGCACCTGAGCCGCATCGACGTCAAGCGCGGCGAGCGTGTGGCCCAAGGGCGGCACATCGGCGCCGTCGGCGCCACCGGCTGGGCCACCGGCCCGCACCTGCACTTCGAGTTCCACGTCAATGGCCAGCACGAGGACCCGCTGCGCATCGCGCGCTCGTCGGAGCCCGTCGTGCTGCCGGCGGCCGAGCGTGCCGCCTTCGAGCAGCAGGCCCGCATCGCGGCGGCCAAACTCGACGCCGCACGCGCCACGGTCAGCGCGGCATTGACGCGCGATTGAGCGGCCCACCGCCGCCGCGATGCCGCTGTACGTCGGTCTGATGTCGGGCACCTCGCTCGACGGGCTCGACGCCGTGCTGACGCGGATCGACGACACACCGGCTGGGTTGGCGCTGACGGTGCACGCCCACCACCACAGCGCGTTCGACGACGGCCTGCGCGCCGAGCTGCTGGCACTGAACCGGCGCGGCGACGACGAGCTGCACCGTGCCGCCGTCGCGACGCGTCGTCTCGTCGCGCTGGCCGCCACCGCCGTGCGCCAGCTGCTCGCGCATGCCGGCGTTCGCGCGGCCGAAGTCCGCGCGATCGGCTCGCACGGGCAAACCGTGCGGCACCGGCCGCCCGCTGCCGACGTCGCCGTGCCCTACACGATCCAGCTCGACGATGGGGCCTGGCTCGCCGAACACACCGGCATCGACGTCGTCTGCGACTTCCGCCGCCGCGACCTCGCCGCCGGCGGCCAGGGCGCGCCGCTGGTGCCCGCGTTCCACGCCGCCTGCTTCGCGCGGCCGGGCCACGCGGTCGCGGTGCTCAACATCGGCGGCATCGCCAACCTGACGCTGCTCGGCGCGGGCGGCGAGGTCGCCGGTTTCGACTGCGGCCCCGGCAACGTCCTGCTCGACCTGTGGTGCGAGCGTCACACCGGCCGCCGCTACGACGAAGACGGCCGTTGGGCCGCGGGCGGACGCGTGAACGCCGCCCTGCTGGCCGCGCTGCTCGCCGAGCCCTACTTCGCGCTGCCACCGCCGAAGACGACCGGCCGCGACCTGTTCCATGTCGAGTGGCTCGACGCGCGCTTGCAGCCGTTCAAGACCCTGCCTGCGGCCGACGTCCAGGCCACGCTGGTCGCCCTGACCGCGGCGGCCGCCAGCGACGCGCTGCGCCGCCACGCCCCCGCCACCGAGCGGCTCATCGTCTGCGGCGGCGGTGCGCGCAATCACGCCCTGATGACGGCGCTGGCCGCGCATTCTCCGCGCGTCGAGGTCGTGACCAGTGCCGCCGTCGGGCTCGACCCGATGCACGTCGAGGCGGCGGCGTTCGCTTGGCTCGCCCACGCGCACCTCGAGCGGCAGCCCGGCAACCGCTGCGAGGTCACCGGCGCGTGCGGCCCGCGCGTGCTCGGTGCGCTCTATCCGGCGCGCTGAAAGCACGACGGCCGCCCGCAGGCGGCCGTCGGCGCAATCAGGTGACGGTCAGACCGAGAACGACGAGCCGCAGCCGCAGGTCGTCGTGGCGTTCGGGTTCTTGATGACGAACTGGGCGCCTTGCAGGTCTTCCTTGTAGTCGATCTCGGCACCGACCAAGTACTGCAGGCTCATCGCGTCGATCAGCAGCGTGACGCCGTTCTTCGTCATCTGCGTGTCGTCTTCGTTGACGACTTCGTCGAATGTGAAACCGTACTGGAATCCCGAGCAGCCGCCGCCTTGCACGAACACGCGCAGCTTCAGGTCGGGGTTGCCCTCTTCGTCGACGAGCTGCTTGACCTTGTCGGCCGCGCTGTCGGTGAACAGCAGCGGGGCCGGCATCTCACCCGCGACGTCGGACTTCGGTTCGGCGACAGCACTCATGTGGCATCCCTCGGTGACATCAACTCGATATTGGGGCCGCGGCCCGCGGTTTTCAACCGCGTCCATTCGGATGGTGATTGCCTGCTTGCAGACGCAGGCACGCCCACAGCCGCGACGTTAGCGCAAACGCCCCCCGCCGCGCCGCCGCTTGCCCTTTCCCAGGTTGTGGGCTTCGCGCGGAGCGAAAAAAGCAAAGGGCCGCACCGCAGCGGCCCCTGACGATCCCGACGGCGCCGGGATCAGCGCTTGCTGAACTGCTTGCGACGGCGCGCGCCGTGCAGGCCGACCTTCTTGCGCTCGACTTCGCGCGCGTCGCGTGTCACGAAGCCGGCGCGGCTGAGTTCGGGCTTGAGCGCCGCGTCGTAGTCGATCAGCGCACGCGTGATGCCGTGGCGCACCGCGCCCGCCTGCCCCGACTCGCCACCGCCATGGACGTTGACCTTGATGTCGAAGGCCTCGCCGTTGTTCGTCAGCAGCAGCGGCTGCTTGACGATCATGATCGAGGTCTGGCGGCCGAAATATTCGTCCACGGGCTTGCCGTTGACGACGATCTTGCCGCTGCCCTTCTTGATGAACACGCGCGCCACCGACGACTTGCGGCGGCCGGTGCCGTAATGCCAGTTTCCGATCATCACACCGCTCCTCAGATCTCGAGCGCCTTGGGCTGCTGCGCGGTGTGCGGGTGCTCGCCGCCCGCATAGACCTTCAGCTTCTTGGCCATCGCGTAGCCCAGCGGCCCCTTGGGCAGCATGCCCTTGACCGCCTTCTCGAGCGCGCGCCCCGGATGCTTGGCCTGCATGTCCTTGAACGACGTGGCGTAGATGCCACCGGGGTAGCCGCTGTGGCGGTAGTAGATCTTGTCGGTGGCCTTGTTGCCGGTCACGCGCAGCTTGGCGGCGTTGACGACGATGATGTAGTCACCGGTATCGACGTGAGGCGTGTAGATGGCTTTGTGCTTGCCGCGCAAACGGCGTGCCACTTCGCTGGCGACACGTCCGAGCACCTTGTCGGTGGCGTCAATCACAAACCACTCGTGCTTCACCTCGGCCGGCTTGGCGCTGAAGGTCTTCATGAGGGTCTTTCGTTGCGGCCGGAAGCGACCGACGCTCGTTCGCGCCCTTCACCACCGACCTCGACACGGCTGCATGCTGTGCCCCGTCGCTCTCACCTCGGCGCGGCTTATTGGGGGCCGCCTCTCGGTGCTCAGGTGCTTCGGTGCTGATTCGCTGGAGGCGAACGCCTCGTGCTGCCGCCAGCGCATTCCCCGCCGCTATCGGGAAAGCCTGTAAGTATAGCGTGCAACGGCGCTCGCGGCGCGGCATCGTCCACACACCGGCGCGAACGCTGGGGAGCGCACTCCAGCAGCGTCCGCTACGATTGGGGTTAACCCTAGGCCGACGTGCCGAAGGAAGGAGAACTGCATGGGCTTTCCCGGTGACATGCTGAGCCGCCCGGGGCTGCGCGAGCACCGCCACGGGCGCGACGACAACCCGCGCCCGCCGGCCCCCGCGTTTCGCTGGATTCCGATCCGCTCGCTGGCCGAGCGGCACCGGCCGCGCATCCTCGCGCACCTGCTGGCGCTCGACGAGGCCGATCGCTATCTTCGCTTCGGCCATCCGGCCACCGACGCGCAGATCGCACGCTACGTCGACGGGATCGACTTCGCGCGCGACGAGGTGTTCGGCATCTTCAACCGCCGGCTGGAGCTGATCGCGCTGGCGCACCTGGCGTACCTGGGCGATTCGCGCGAGGCGGAGTTCGGCGTCTCGGTGCTGCCCAAGGCGCGGGGGCGAGGCTATGGCGCGCGCTTGTTCGACCACGCGGTGCTGCACGCGCGCAACCGTGGCGTCGACACGATGGTGATCCACGCGCTGAGCGAGAACACCGCCATGCTGCGCATTGCGCGCAACGCCGGTGCCACGATCGACCGCGCCGGCACCGACTCGGAGGCGCGCCTGCGCCTGCCACCCGACGACGTGGCCTCGCACGTCAGTGAAATCGTCGAAGGCAGCGCGGCCGAGATCGACTACCGGCTCAAGGCGCAGGCACGCCGGCTCGACGGGCTGATCGATGCGATCGCCGACGTCAAGGCGATGATCGGCAGCCGAAGCGGCCAAGCCGGCATCGACTGACGGCGCCGCGGCAGCGGCAAACCGCACGAACCGGGGGCTGCCGCTGCGCAGACGGCGCAGTAACATGCCGACGCAAGTTGTTGCGTGATGTGCGGTGCGCGCCGGCGGTCGTGGCGCTCACGGTGCGCCAACCCCGCCCCCGATGCTCGACACGACGCTCCCTTCGATGCTGGCGCTCGCCCTCGCGGCGCTCGCGCTGCTGGTGGCCGCCGTGCTGGCCTGGAGCAGCCGCCGCAGTTCGAAGCCGAAGCCGCTGCCCAGCGAGTGGGCGCTCACCGCACGGCCGGTGTTCAATACCGAGGAGCGGCGCCTGTACCGCCAACTGCGCGAAGCGCTGCCGCACCACGTCGTGTTGGCCAAGCTGCCGCTGGTGCGCTTCTGCCAGCCGACCGACCCGCACGAAGTGCGCTATTGGTACGACCTGCTCGGCGCGACACACGTGACGTTCGCGATCTGCAGCCCGAACGGGCGCGTGCTCGCGGCGATCGACTTCGACCACGAACGCAGCGGCTCGCGCCGCACGCTGCAAATCAAGCATGCGGTGCTCGGCGCCTGCCGCATCCGCTATCTGCGCTGCTCGCCCGACCACCTGCCGTCGGTGCCCGAGCTGCAGTTGCTGGTGCCGCAGACGAGCCCGGCGGCGCGCAGCGCGCAGGCGGTAGCCTCCGCGACGGTCAGTGGCTACGGCGCGCCGCCGCTGCGCGAGGAGCACGAGCCCCTGCGGCCGCCGGTGGCGCCGCGGCGCCCGCGGCGGCCGATGCTGTGGCAGGACTCGGGCTTCTTCCATGACTCGTTCTTCGGCGTCGACAGCCGCATGGACACCAGCTACCCGAGCGAGTACAGCCCCTTCTCGTCGAAGGCGCCGGTGCCGCCGGCGCCGCGCCGCGCCAACGGCCGCCCCGACGAGCGCTTCGCGGCGCCGCCGGTGCGCCCGTCGCGACCGATGCCGCTGGACAACGGCATCTGGCCCGAGGAGCAGCGCGAGATCGACGACGAGCTTGACGCGCGTCGCGACTACGGCCGCGACCTCCCGCGCTACGGCTCGGCCGGCGGGCATTGAGCGCGACCGCCGCGCCGGGCGGCGACGCGCCAGGCGCCTTCGCCGCCCTCACGCCCGAGCGCGTGCTCGACGCCCTCAGCGATGCCGGCTGGCGCCCCGACGGGCGCATGCTGCAGCTGAACTCGTACGAGAACCGCGTCTTCCAGATGTTCCTCGACGACGGCAGCGCGGCGGTGGCCAAGTTCTACCGTCCGCAGCGCTGGAGCGACGCGCAAATCCTCGAGGAGCATACCTTCGCGCTCGAACTGGCCGCCGCCGACGTGCCCGTCGTCGCACCCGAACCGATGCCGGCCGAGCGCGCCGACCTGCGGCGCGTGCGCCTGGCGGGCACGCCGCCCACGCTGGCCACCGAGCTCAACGGCGGCTTTCGCTTCAGCGTCAGCCGCCGTCACGCCGGACGCGCGCCCGACCTCGACGACCCCGCCGTCGCGGCCTGGCTCGGCCGCTTCATCGGTCGACTGCACGCGGTGGGTGCGCGACGGCCTTTCGTGCACCGCCGCACGCTCGAGCCGACGGCTTGGGGCGACGCGTCGCGCGACTGGCTGCTCGCGCACGACGCCGTCACCCCGGCCGAACGCGCCGGCTGGCAGGCCGCCTGCGACGCGGCGCTGGCACTGGTGCACGCCGCGTTCGCGCGCGTGTCCGGCCTGCGCCTGCTGCGCCTGCACGGCGACTGCCACCTCGGCAACGTCCTGTGGCGCGAGGTCGGCGACGATGGCGGCGGCGGCCCGCATGTCGTCGACCTCGACGACGCCTGCAACGGCCCGGCGATGCAGGACTTGTGGATGCTGCAGCCCGAGGGCCCGCACGCGGCCGCGTCGTGGGCCGCGCTGCTCGACGGCTACCGCGTCTTCATGCCGCTCGACGAGCGTGAACTCGCGCTCGTCGAGCCGCTGCGCACGCTGCGCATGCTGTACCACAGCGCGTGGCTCGCGCGACGCTGGCACGACCCGGCGTTCCCGGTGGCCTTCCCGTGGTTCGGCACGCCGGCGTACTGGAGCCAGCAGACGACGCAGCTGCGCGAGCAGGTCGAGCTGATGTCGGCCTGAACCCGCGCGCGTGCGCTCAGGCGCTCAGCAGCCGCGTCACGCGTTGCACGTAGGCTGCCGGGTCGTCGAGCTGGCCACCTTCGGCGAGCCAGGCCTGGTCGAACAGGATGTTCGCCAAGTCGTCGAAGCGCTCGTCGCTCTCGAGCCGCTTGACCAGCGGGTGGTCGGGGTTGACCTCGAGGATCGGCTGCGACTTCGGCGCGTTCTGCCCCGCCTGCTTGAGCAGCCGCGCCAGGTGCGCGCTCATGTCGCCTTCGTCGACGACGATGCACGCCGGCGACTCGACCAGGCGCGTCGTCACGCGCACGTCCTTCGCGCGGTCCTTCAGCGCCGTCTTGAGCCGCTCGAGCACCGGCTTGAACGCCTCGGCGACCTCCTCGGCGTGCTTCTTCTCGGCTTCGTCCTGCAGCTTGCCGAGGTCGACCGCGCCCTTGGCGACGCTTTGCAGCGGCTTGCCGTCGAACTCGTACAGGTGCGCGAGCATCCACTCGTCGACACGGTCGACGAGCAGCAGCACCTCGATGCCCTTCTTGCGGAAGATCTCGAGCTGCGGGCTGGCCTTGGCTGCAGCGAGGCTGTCGGCGGTCAGGTAGTAGATCGCCTCCTGCCCTTCCTTCATGCGCTTGACGTAGTCGGCGAAGCTGACGCCCTCGTCGGCGTGCGTCGACGCGAAGCGCAGCAGCTTGGCCAGGCGCTCCTGGTTCGCGTGGTCCTCGCCGATGCCTTCCTTCAGCACGGCGCCGAACTCGCGCCAGAACTTCAGGTACTTCTCGCGCTCGGCGGCGTCGTCGCTGTCGGCCAGGCTCTCGAGCATCGACAGCACGCGCTTCGTGCAGCCCTCGCGGATCGCCTTGACGTCGCGGCTTTCCTGCAGCAGTTCGCGGCTGACGTTGAGCGGCAGGTCGGCCGAGTCGACGACGCCCTTGACGAAGCGCAGGTACACCGGCATCAGCGCCTGCGCGTCGTCCATGATGAACACGCGCTTGACGTACAGCTTCACACCGGCGCGCTTGTCGCGGTTCCACAGGTCGAACGGCGCCTTGGCCGGGATGTACAGCAGCTGCGTGTACTCGGTGCGCCCCTCGACGCGGTTGTGCGTGTACGCCAGCGGCGGGTCGCTGTCGTAGCTGATCTGCTTGTAGAAGTCGATGTACTGCTGGTCGGTGATCTCGCTCTTCGGGCGCGTCCACAGCGCGGCGGCCTTGTTGACCGTCTCCCACTCGTCGGACAGCACGTACTCCTTCTTGTCTTCGTCCCACTTCTCCTTGCGCATCAGGATCGGCAGCGAGATGTGGTCGGAGTACTTGGCGATGATCGACTTCAGGCGCCAGGTCTTCGCGAACTCCTCCTCGCCGTCGCGCAGGTGCAGGATCACATCGGTGCCGCGCTGCTCACGCGTGATCGGCTCGACGTCGAACTCGCCGCTGCCGTCGCTGGTCCAGCGCACGCCTTCCTCGGGCTTGAGGCCCGCGCGGCGCGACTCGACGGTGATGCGGTCGGCGACGATGAAGCCGGAGTAGAAGCCGACGCCGAACTGGCCGATCAGGTTGGCATCCTTCTTCTGGTCACCCTCGAGGCGGGCCATGAACTCGCGCGTGCCGCTCTTGGCGATCGTGCCCAGGTGCTGCACCGCCTCCTCAGCGCTCATGCCGATGCCGTTGTCGCGGATCGTCACCGTCTTGGCCGCCGGGTCGAAGAAGACGCGGATCTCGAGGTTCGGGGCGTCCTCGTAGAGCTCGGGGCGGTCGAGCGCCTCGAAGCGCAGCTTGTCGCAGGCGTCGCTGGCGTTGGAGACCAGCTCGCGCAGGAAGATCTCCTTGTTCGAGTACAGCGAATGCGTGACCAGGTGCAGGATCTGCTTGACCTCGGCCTGGAAGGACAGGGTTTGCTTCTCGCTCATCGTCGTTCGCGCTGGAATCGGGGTGGGGGGCGGCGCCCTCACGCCGCCGCGCGGGGACATGGGGACGGATCGGCGGGGTTCAAGGCCCCGCGGCCGTCACAGCACGACCTTGACCATCGGGTGCGTGCTCAGCGTGCGGTACAGCTCGTCGAGCTGCTCGCGGCTGGTCGCGGTGACGGTGACGGTGAGGCCGAGGTAGTTGCCGCCGCGGCTGGGCCGCTCCTCGACGCTAGCCGGGTCGAACCCGGGGTCGAAGCGCTGCACGACCTGCACGATCGCGGCGCGGAAGCCCTCGACGTGCGCGCCCATCACCTTGATCGGGAACGCGCACGGGTACTCGATCAGGCTGCGTTCGGGCGGGATCTCGGGCAGTTCGACGGTCATCGCGCGGGGCTCAGATCGACTGTTCGACCTTGGCGCGCTGGTACGCCTCGTACAGCCGCGCATACACCGGCCCCGGCTTGCCACGCAGCGCGCCGTGGCCCACCGGTTCGCCGTCGATGCGCGTGACGGGCAGCACCTCCTTGGTCGCCGAGCTGAGCAGCACCTCGTCGGCCGCGCGCACGTCGGCCTCGCTGATCGGGCGCAGATTGTAGCCGATGCCTTCGTCTTCGCACAGCTCGCGCAGCAGCTCGTAGCGGATGCCCTCGAGCACGTACTCGCTCTTCGGCGGCCCGAGCAGCGCGCCCTCGTGGACGATCCACACGTTGCTCGCCGACGCCTCGGTCAGCCAGCCGTCGCGAAAGAGGATCGTCTCGACCGCGCCGCGGTCGGCCGAGATCTGCCGCGCGAGCACGGCACCGAGCAGGCTCGTGCTCTTGATGTCGCCGCGCTGCCAGCGGAAGTCGGCTGCCGTCACGCAGGCCACCCCATGGTGGCGCTGCTCGGCGGTGGGCGGCTTCATCGCGCTGGCCATCATGAACACCGTCGGCTCGATGTCGGGCGGCATCACGTGGTCGCGCAGTGCGACGCCGCGCGTGACCTGCAGGTAGACGAGCTGGTCCTCGGCGCCGGTCTGATCGTGCAGCGCGGCCACCAGCGCGCGCGCGCGCTCGAGCCACTGCTCGCGCGTGGCCGGCGCCGCGATGCGCACCTTGGCCAGGCTGCGCTCGAGCCGCGCCATGTGGCTGTCGAAGCGGAACAGGCGCCGGTTGTAGACCGGGATCACCTCGTAGACGCCGTCGCCGAAGATGAAGCCGCGGTCGAGCACGCTGACCTTGGCGTCGCACAGGCGCAGGTAGTCGCCGTTGAGGAAACACAGCGTGTCGGGCAGGGGGGTCATCGCGGGCCTTTCGTCGAGCGCAGCGAGAGGTTCGGCCGTCCGGGCGGGCAGCTTAGCGGATCCACAGCCGCAGCGCATCCCACGCGCGGCCGACGATCCCCGCCTCGGGCACCGCCTCGAGCACGACGAGCGGCACCTCGCCCACCGGCGCGCCGGCGCGCGTAGCGATCTTCAGCGTGCCCACGCGCTGGCCCTGTGTCAGCGGCGCCACGAGCGGGTCGGTGCGCTCGATGCGCGTCTGCAGGCGGTCAGCCTCGCCGCGCGGCACCGCGAGCACGACGTCGTTGGCGACGCCGATCGCGGCCTGGCGGCGCGCACCCTTCCACACCTCGGGCGTCGCGATCGGCTTGCCACCGTCGAACAGCTTGATCGCGTCGAACGCGCTGAAGCCCCAGTTCAGCAGCTTCTGGCTCTCGTTGGCGCGCGCCTCGCGCGACGCCGTGCCGAGCACGACGCTGAGCAGCCGCCTCGGCCCCGGCGCCTTGCCGCCCGGCCCGAGGTTCGGGAACTGGCGCACCGCGCTGGCCACGAGGCAGTAGCCGGCGGCGGCGGTATAGCCGGTCTTCATGCCGTCGACCGTCGGGTCGCGACGCAGCAGCAGGTTGCGGTTGTCCTGGCGGATGTTGTTGTAGGTGTACTCGCGCACCGCGTAGTAGCGGTAGTACTGCGGGAAGTCCTGGATGATGCGCGCGGCGATCGTCGCGATGTCGCGCGCGCTGCTGCGGTGGCCGGGCTCGGTCATGCCCGTCGGGTTGCGGAACTCGGTGTTCTTCAGCCCCCAGGCCTGCGCCTGACGGTTCATCATCGCGACGAAGGTCTCGACGCTGCCGGCCACGCCCTCGGCGAGCGCGACCGTCGCGTCGTTGCCCGACTGCACGATCATCCCGTGCAGCAGCTCGTCGACCTTGGGCGTCATCGTCGGGTTGATGAACATCAGCGACGGGTCGCCCTTGCGCTCGTCCCACGCGCGCTGGCTCACCGGCAGCGTCTGCTCGAGCGTGAGCTTGCCGTCGCGCAGCGCGGTGAACACGAGGTAGGCCGTCATCAGCTTGGTCAGCGACGCCGGGTCGGCCGGCACGTCCGCGTCGCGCTCGGCCAGCGTCTGGCCGGTGGTCAGGTCGACGAGCACGTACTGGCGCGCGGCGATCTCGGGCGGGGTGATCGGCTGCGCGGCGGCGGCCGCGGCGGCCAGGGTCAGCGTCGTCGTGACGAGGAAGCGTCGCAGAGTCTCGAACAGGAACATGGATCGGTGACAGGGCAAGGGCGGCCGCCGCGCTCAGGCGGCGAAGGCGCGCACGACGATCGATTTGAGCAACGGCAGCTGCCCGTGGAAGAAGTGGCCGACGCCGGGCACGACGACGACGGGCAGCGCCTGCGGCCGCGCCCACGCGAGCGTGGCGGCCAGCGGCACGACGTCGTCGGCGTCGCCGTGGACGACCAGCGTGTCGTCAGGCACCGCGCCGACGTCGAAGTTCCCCGTGGCCGGTGCGACGAGCACCAGCCGCGCCGCGGGGGGGTCGACGCGCCGCGCCGCCTGCGCCGCGACGTAGCCGCCGAACGAGAAGCCGCCGAGCACGAGCGGCAGCGCCGGGTCGCGCACCGCGGCCACGACCGCCAGCGCGTCGTCGACCTCGCCGCGACCCGCGTCCCACTGGCCCTGCGAATGGCCGACGCCGCGGAAGTTGAAGCGCACCGTGCGCCAGCCGACCTGGCGCAGCGCGCGCGCCAGCGTCTGCACGACCTTGTTGTCCATCGTGCCGCCGTGCAGCGGGTGCGGGTGGCACAGCACCGCGACACCGCGCGTCGCCACGGCCAGCTCCTCGATGACGCACTCGATCGCGCCGGCCGGGCCGGCGACGACGCGCCGCTCGGCGCTCGCGTTCAAGGCAGGGGTCGACAACGGTTCAGCGCCCGACGTCGGGCGGCAGCAGCAAGCGCTCGACGACGCGGCCGTGCTTCAGGTGCGACTCGACGATCTCGTCGATGTCGTCGAGGTCGACGTAGTGGTACCACACCGCCTCGGGGTAGACGACGGCCACCGGGCCGCCGGCGCAGCGGTCGAGGCAGCCGGCGCGGTTGACGCGCACGTGGCCGGGGCCGAGCAAACCCTCGGCTTTCGCGCGCGCCTTGCAGTGCTCGAACGCCGCCTGCGCGCCGTGCTGCGCGCAGCACGCCTCGCCGCCTTCGCGCTCGTTCAGGCAGAAAAAGATGTGACGCGCGTAATAGCTCATCGCCGCCATTGTAGGCAGCGGGTGCACCGGCCCCTCAGGCCGCGCCGGCACGGCCCAGCCGCGACAGCAGCCAGCCCATCGCGACATAGGGCCAGAACCAGCCGACCCACTGCGCGAGCCCGTGGAAGCGGATGAAGCGGCCCTGCTGCCAGCCTTGCAGGTTGAGCGCGTAATAGGCGTCGGTCGGCGCCATCGCGACGATGGCCACCAGCGCCGTCAGCGCGACCAGCGCGACGCCGGCCACGTGCCGCCGACCCAGCGGCAGGCACAGCACCGCAGCGGCCAGGCCGCCGACCAGACCGGGGCCGACCGCCGGCGTCCACCACGCGAGCGCGTTGTCGGGCCCGTAGTTCATCGCGCTGGCCAGCGTCATCGTGCCCACCGCGACGGCGGCGGCACCGGCGGCCAGCACCAGCCGGCGCACCCCCGGGTGCGTCACGGTGTAGGCGATCAGGCAGGGCACGAGCAGGCCGAGCGCCACGGCCACCGCCTCGACGATCAGGCTCGGCCGCGGCACAGGCGCCGATGGCGGCGCGAAGAAGGCCTGCGCCGGCTCGAACCACGGTGTGCCCGCGAGCGCGGCCAGCGCCCAGCCACGCGCTTCGTCCCACACCTGCCCGACGCCCAGCGGCACCGGCGTCGGGAACAGCAGCCCCAGCGGCCACAGCAGCAGCAGCGCGATCGCGCCGGCGCTTTCGCGCACGAACCAGCGGTCGCGCCACGACTGCCAGCGCTCGAGCGCGCCGATGGCATGCAGAGCGGCACCGGCGAGCGCGCCCAGCGTCGCGCCGGCGGCGTTGAGCACGAGGTCGAGCAGCGACGGCACGCGCGCCGGCAGGAACTGCTGCAGCACCTCGAGCGTGTACGACAGCAGCGCCGCCGCAGCGACCGCCGCGGCGAAGGCGGCCCCGGCACGCCAGCCGCTGCGCACCGCGGCGACATAGGCCAGCATGCCGAGCGGCAGGTAGCCCAGCAGGTTCGAGACGATGTCGAAGCGCGGGAACCACGCCGGCCACGGCAGCCACAGCCACGTCGCGACACCACCCGGCGGCACGCGCCAGCCGGCGAACGGGAACAGGCTCGCGTAGACGACGACGAGCGCGAACGCCAGCACCAGCCACGTGGCCGAGCTGCGCGCGCGCGTCATGACCGTCGACGGTGGCCGGGCGGCAGTCTCAGAACGGCTTGACGACGACGAGCACGACGATGGCGATGAACAGCAGCACCGTCACCTCGTTGAAGACGCGAAACCAGCGGTGGCTGCGCCGGTTCGCGCCGCGCTCGAAGTCGCGCAGCAGACGCCGGCACACGTGCTGGTAGCCGATCACGGCGACGACGCCGGCCAGCTTGGCGTGCATCCAGCCGCTGCCGGGCCCCAACCCGATGCCGTAGTACAGCCACAGCACGAAGCCGAGCGCGAGCGCCGGCCACATCAGCAGCACCGTGAAGCGGTACAGCCTGCGCCCCATCCCGAGAAGCCGCTCGCGCTCGGCGTGGCTGTCGGGCGCGACCATCGCGAGGTTGACGAAGATGCGCGGCAGGTAGAACAGGCCCGCGAACCAGCTCGCGACGAAGACGATGTGGAAGGCCTTGACCCACAGGTAGCCGGAACTCATCGCTTCATTATCGACGCAGCCCCCGGGGCCACTATCATCGTCGCGGGGCGTCGGCACGGCGTCCCGCCCGTCTTGCGAAGAGGTCGCCGCCGTGAACGCCCCCCTGCCGCCGTACCCCGCCAGCCGCCCGCGCCGCCTGCGCCGCGACGCCGCGATCCGCGCCCTCGTGCGCGAGCACCGCCTCGCGCCCGAAGACCTGATCCTGCCGGTGTTCGTGCTCGACGGCACGAACCGCAGCGAAGACGTGCCGAGCATGCCCGGCGTGCAGCGGCAAAGCGTCGACCGGCTGTTCGCGGTGGCCGAGCAGTGCCTCGCGCTCGGCGTGCCGGTGATGGCGCTGTTCCCGGTCATCGACCCGTCGCTGAAGACGCCCGACGGCCGCGAGGCGCTGAATCCCGACGGCCTCGTGCCGCGCACCGTGGCGGCGCTGAAGGCGCGCTTTCCGGAGCTGAACCTGCTGACCGACGTCGCGCTCGACCCGTTCACGACGCACGGCCAGGACGGGCTGATCGACGACAGCGGCTACATCCTCAACGACGAGACGGTGGCGGTGCTGACGCAGCAGGCCAAGGTGCAGGCCCAGGCCGGCGTCGACATCGTCGCACCGAGCGACATGATGGACGGGCGCATCGGCGCGATCCGCAGCGCGCTCGAAGGCGCGGGTCTGATCCACACGCGCATCATGGCCTACAGCGCGAAGTACGCGAGCGCGTTCTACGGGCCGTTCCGCGACGCCGTGGGCAGCAAGGGCAACCTCGGCAAGAGCGACAAGAAGGTCTACCAGATGGACCCGGCCAACACCGACGAGGCGCTGCGCGAAGTCGCGCTCGACATCGCCGAGGGCGCCGACATGGTGATGGTCAAGCCGGGCATGCCGTACCTCGACGTCGTGCGCCGCGTGAAGGACACGTTCCGCATGCCGACCTTCGCGTACCAGGTCAGCGGCGAGTACAGCATGCTCAAGGCCGCGGCCGCCAACGGCTGGCTCGACCACGACGCGGTGATGATGGAGTCGCTGCTCGCGTTCAAGCGCGCCGGCGCCGACGGCGTGCTGACCTACTTCGCGCTCGACGCCGCGCGCCAGCTGCAGCAGCGCTGATGCGCGTCTTCCACGTCACGCCGGACCAGTTCACCGAACTCGACGCGCTGCCGGCCGATCTGCCCGCCACCGGCTTCGTGTGGGTCGGCAGCGCGCGGCGCGAGTTCGAAGTGCACGCCGCCGAGATCCAGGCGCGGCTGCAGCACTGGAGCGGCGCGACGCTCGTCGACCTGCACGTGTCGGACCTGCTGAACAACCAGCTGCCGAGCCACTTCGACACCACGTTCGACTACGACCTGCTCGTCTTCCGGCGGCTCGCCGCCGCGCCCGGCAGCACGGTGCTCGCCGACGGCAAGCGCCCGACGCGCCGCGCCACGCGCGAGGCGCTCGAGGCAATCGACACCAGCCCGGTCGGCTTTGCGGTGTTCGACCGCGTGCTCGTCAGCGTGCACCCGGCCGACTGCGCGGTGCGCGACCACTTTGCGACGCGCCTGGCGCAGCGCGGCCAGGCCGCGTCCGCGCGCCTGCCGACCAGCCCGGCCGAGCTGATGCTGCGCATGGTCAACCACATGGTCGACAGCTACCTCGAGCTGCGCCGCCTGCTCGCGCGCCAGCTCGGCGAGCTGCAGCTCGAGCTGCTGAACCCGCGCAGCCACTTCGACGACTGGGCGCTGCTGCTCGACGCGCGCAACCGCCTGCACCTGCTCGAGGACACCTGCGAGGACCAGAGGAGCGCGGTGCAGGAATGGATCGACGCGCTCGACGAGTGGCCGCCCGAGACCGACAAGGCGGCGCAGCGCGAGCGCGAACTGCTGCGGCTGCGCTCGCGCGACGTGCTCGAACACATCGAGCGCGTGCTCGGCCACGTGCGCCGGCTCGAGCAGTCGATCGAGACCGCGGTGCAGATGCACTTCTCGGCGCTCGGGCACCGCACCAACAACATCATGCGCACGCTGACCGTGCTGACCGCGATCTTCCTGCCGCTGAACCTGATCACCGGCTTCTTCGGCATGAACTTCGATGCGCTGCCGCTGATCCACAGCGCCGAGGGCTTCTGGTTCGCGTTCTGGACGATGGTCGTGGTCGCGATCGGCCTCGTCGCGTTCTTCTGGCGCAAGCGCTACCTGGGCACGACGCCGCGATGACGCTGGCGCCGTCGCAGCTCGCGCTGCTCGTCGGCCTGACGCTCGCATGGGGCCTGAACTGGCCCGTGATGAAGCTCGGCGTCACCGTCTACCCGCCGCTGACGTTTCGCGCGCTGTCGATGCTGCTCGGGCTGCCGGTGCTCGCGGCGGCGCTGCTGGGGCTGAAGGTGCCGTTTCGCGTGCCGCGCGCGCACTGGCGCGAGCTGGCGGTGCTGACGCTGACCAACATGGTCGTGTGGCACCTGCTGGTGATCCTGTCGGTGCCGCACCTGAGCTCGGGACGCGCGGCGATCCTCGGCTACACGATGCCGGTGTTCTCGGCGCTGCTCGGCGCAGCCCTCTTCGGCGAGCGGCTGCGCCCGCGCCAGGCCGCCGGTGTGGCCGCGGCGGCGCTGGGCGTCGTGCTGCTGCTGTGGCACGAGTTCGACCGCGTCGCCGGCGCGCCGCTGGCCGCGTCGGTGATGCTGGTGGCCGCCGCGTGCTGGGCGCTGGGCACGCAGCAGCTGCGCCGCACCGCGATCGCGCTGCCGACGCTGACGCTGTCGTTCTGGATGACGGCGGTGACCACCGTCGTGATGCTGGCGGCGGCGGCCCTCGTCGAGCGCGGGCAGTGGCACGCGCCGAACGCCGCCGCCACCGGTGCGATCGTCTACAACGCGGTGCTGATCTTCGGCTTCGCGCACGCCGCGTGGTTCACGCTCGCGCGCTCGCTGCCGCCGGTGGCGTCGACGCTGTCGGTGATGATGATCCCGGTGCTGGGCACCGTCAGCGGCGCGCTCGCGCTGGGCGAGGCGCTGCACTGGCAGGACGGCGCGGCGGCGGCGCTGATGGTCGCCGCGATCGCGTCGGTGCTGTGGCCGGCGCGGCGCTGACGAGGGGGCCGCGGTCCGGGTAGGGGTCGTGCAGGCCGAGCGCGTGCAGGATCGCGCGCTCGCGCGCTTCCATGACGGCGGCGTCGCGCGCGCCGCGCTCGTGGTCGTAGCCTTGCGCGTGCAGCGTGCCGTGCACGAGCAGGTGCGCGTAGTGGTCGGCCACCGGCAACCCGAGCGCGGCGGCTTCACGCTCGACGACTGGCGCGCACAGCACGAGGTCGGCGTGCACGACGGGCGCGCGCGCGTAGTCGAAGGTCAGCACGTTGGTCGCGTAGTCCTTGCCGCGGAACTCGCGGTTCAGCCGCCGGCCCTCGTCCTCGCCGACGATGCGCACCGTGATCTCGCCCGGCGCGTCGAGCGCGGCGCGGATCCACTGCGCGACGCGGTGGCGCGGCAGCAGCGCGCGATGTCGGCCGTCGGGCTGCTGCAGCGCGAGCGTGAGGCCGGGCTTCACGCTGCCGGCCCCTTCGCGCCGCGTGCCGGGCGCGCAGCGGCCGCGGCCCCGGCGCTGTCGGCCTTGCCGGCGTCGTCGGCCACCGCACGGGCGGCGTCGTACGCCTCGACGATGCGCGCGACCAGCGGATGGCGCACGATGTCGGCCGCCGTGAAGTGCGTGAACGCGAGCCCCCTGACACGGCGCAGCACGCGCTCGGCCTGCACGAGGCCGCTCTCGGCGCCGCGCGGCAGGTCGATCTGGCTGGTGTCGCCGGTGACGACGGCCTTCGAGCCGAAGCCGATGCGCGTGAGGAACATCTTCATCTGCTCGGGCGTCGTGTTCTGCGCCTCGTCGAGGATCACGAACGCGTGGTTCAGCGTGCGCCCGCGCATGAACGCCAGCGGCGCGATCTCGAGCGTCGCGCGCTCGAACGCCTTGTGCACGCGGTCGAAGCCCATCAGGTCGTACAGCGCGTCGTACAGCGGGCGCAGGTACGGATCGACCTTCTGCGTCAGGTCGCCGGGCAGGAAGCCCAGCCGCTCGCCGGCCTCGACCGCGGGCCGCGTCAGCACGATGCGCTGCACCTGGCTGCGCTCGAGGGCGTCGACGGCGCAGGCCACCGCGAGGAAGGTCTTGCCGGTGCCCGCCGGCCCGATGCCGAACGTGATGTCGTGCGCGAGGATGTTGCGCAGGTAGCGCGTCTGGTTCGGCGTGCGCCCGGCGAGGTCGGTGCGACGCGTGTGCAGCACGATCTCGTCGCCGGCGCCCGGCGCAGCAAGCCCCTGCGTCACGTCGACGAGCGCGAGCTGCAGCGTCTCGGGCGCGATCGGCCGGCGCGCCCGCTCGTACAGCGACTGCAGCAGCGCGAGCACGCGCTCGGCGGCGGCGCGCTCGCCGCGCAGCGTGAACGCCTCGTGGCGGTGGCCGATGCGCACGCCGCTGGCCTGCTCGATCACGCGCAGGTGCTCGTCGAGCGGCCCGCACAGGTGGGCCAGCCGCGTGTTGTCGGCCGGGGTGAAGGCGTGGCGCAGCGTGGCGGTGGACATGCGGCAGGAAGCGGGACGCGCGAAGCGTGCATTGTCGCGCCCGCGCCGCTTCGGCGGCGCGCAAAGGGCGCCGGGCGCACCGGCGCGTGACGCACAATCGCGCGCCGATGGCTTTCCGATGCGCCCCTGCCCCGCGGCGTGCCGCTGGCGCGCGGCGCGCGATGGCCGCTGCCACGCTGCTGGTGCTGCTGACGCTCGCCGTGCTGTGCACGACCGCGCGCGCGCAGCAGCGCCTCGACGTGCACGAGGCGCTGAGCGCGGTCGGCGACACGGCGTACTTTCCCGACGGCGCCGCGACGCAGCGGGTGCCGCTGCCCGACGAATGGTCGCGCTCGCGCCCCGGCACGCGCGGCCCGGTGTGGTACCGCGTCGTATTCGACGCGCGCGGCGTCGAGGCGAGTGGCGAGCTGTTCGCGCTGTACGTCGAGCGCGCTTGCTCGACGCTCGAGGTGCAGCTCAACGGCCAGCGCGTGCACGTGGGCGGGCGCCTCGTCGAGCCGTACACGCGCCACTGCCAGCACCCGCAGCTCGTCGCGCTGCCGTCGGCGCTGATGCGCCCCGGGGTCAACACCGTCGACGTCAAGGTCGTCGGCGAGCCGCTGGCCGCCGTCGCGTCGCGCCAGCGCGCCGGCGGTCTGTCGGCGATGCAGCTCGGGCTGTACGCCGAGCTCGCGCCGGTGCACGCGCGACGGCACCTGCTCAACGTGACGCTGCCGCAGACGACGAGCGCGATGCTGGTGCTGGTGGGCGTGTTCATGCTGCTGATCGGCGGCCTCAAGCGCGCGCACAGCCACCTGGCGTACTTCGGCGCGTTCGCGATCGGCTGGGGTGTCGTCGGTGCGCGGCTGTGGTGGACCGACCTGCCGCTGTCGGGGCACGCCGCCGACGTGCTGCTCGTGTCCTTCATGCCGCTCGTCGTGCTCGCCGGCGTGCTGTTCGTGCTGCGCTACGCCGGCGGCGTGCAGGGACGCTGGGTCGACACCGCGCTGTACGTGCAATGCGTCGTCGTGCCGCCGACGCTGCTGCTCGCCGGCCCCGAGCGGCTGCACCCGGTGGCCAGCGGCTGGTATGCGCTGTTCGTGGCCGAGGCCACCGCCGCGATCGGCTGGCACCTGTGGACGCTGTGGCACCGCCGGCGCGAGCGCTTCGGGCCGATGGCCGTGCTGCTGCTCGGCGCGCTCGCGCTCGTGGGGCTCGAGTTCGTCGCGCAGCAGCGGGCGCTCGCCGACCGCTGGCAGGTGCTGTCGCACGCGCTGCTGCCGGCGGCCATCGTTGCGATGGGGCTGTACCTGATGCGCGAGCACGGCCGCGCGCTGCACGCCGCCGAAGCCGACCGCCAGACGCTCGAGGCGCGCGTGCGCGAGGCCGCCGCGCAGATCGAGCGCAACTACGCGCAGCTCGCCGAGCTGCGCGTCGAGCAGGTCACGCAGCAGGAGCGCAAGCGCATCGCCGCCGACCTGCACGACGACCTCGGCGCCAAGCTGCTGACGATCGTGCACACCAGCGACAACGACCGCATCTCGGCGCTCGCGCGCGAGGCGCTCGAGGAGATGCGCCTGTCGGTGCGTGGCCTGACCGGCAAGCCGGTGCGCCTGCTCGACGCGCTGGGCGACTGGCGCGCCGAGGTCGTCTCGCGGCTGGCGCAGACGGGCATCGAGGCCGACTGGGCCACTGCCGTCGAGGACGGCGAGCACATGCTGTCGGCGCGCGTGTACGTGCAGACCACGCGCATCCTGCGCGAGGCCGTCAACAACATCATCAAGCACAGCGGCGCGTCGCACTGCGCGGTGCGCGTCGCGGTCGACGGCGGCCAGTTCGAGCTGACGATCCAGGACAACGGCAGCGGCATCCCGCTCGAGCTCGACGGACGGCTCGACCGCGGTCACGGCATGGCGAGCATGAAGCACCGCGCCAAGCAGATGCAGGGCCAGTGCCTCGTCGAGTCGGGCCCGGGCTACGGAACCGTGATTCGCCTCACGCTTCCGCTCGCGACGTCCGCCGCCGCCGCGTGAGCCACTGCTACGATCGTTGCGATTCGTTGCCCGAGGGGCGCGTCGATGAAGACCATCCTGCTGCTCGAAGACCTGCCGCAGATCCGCAGCTGGCTGCGCGACCTGCTGCTCGAAGTGTTTCCGCAGGCCGACATCTCGGAGGCCGCGCGCGTGCACGACGCACTGTCGCTGGTGTCGGCCGTGCGCTTCGACCTCGCACTGATCGACCTCGGGCTGCCCGACGGCTCGGGCGTCGACGTGATCGCCGCGCTGCGCGAGCAGCAGCCCGACGCGCAGTCGGTCGTCGTGTCGATCCACGACGACGACGACCACCTGTTCCCGGCGCTGCAGGCCGGCGCCTATGGCTACATCCTCAAGGAGCAGGCGCGCGAGCTGATCAAGGTTCAGCTCGAGCGCATCAGCCAGGGCGAGCCGCCGCTGTCGCCGTCGATCGCGCGCAAGGTGATCGCGCATTTCGCCGCGCAGGCGCGCCCGGCGCCGCTGATGCCGCACGTGCAGCTGACCGAGCGCGAGAACGAGGTGCTGCTGCGCGTCGCCAAGGGCTTCACGCTGCCCGAGATCGGCCAGCAGCTGAACCTGTCGCGGCACACGATCGCCGACTACGTCAAGCAGATCTACCGCAAGCTCAACGTGAGCTCGCGCGCCGAGGCCGCGCTCGAGGCGCAGCGGCTGGGCCTGTTCGGCCGCCGGTGAGCGCGCGCCGATGATCGGGCGCCTGTCGGGCACACTCGTCGAGAAGTCGCCGCCGACGGTGCTCGTCGATGTCGGCGGCGTCGGCTACGAGGTCGACGTGCCGATGAGCACGTTCTTCAACCTGCCCGCGGTCGGCGAGCGCGTCACGCTGCTGACGCACTTCGTCGTGCGCGAGGACGCGCAGGTGCTGTTCGGCTTCCTCGGCGCCGACGAACGCGCGACGTTCCGCCAGCTGGTGCGCATCAGCGGCGTCGGACCGCGCACGGCGCTGGCGATCCTGTCGGGCCTGAGCGTGGCCGAGCTGGCGCAGGCGGTGGCCGCGCAGAGCAGTGCGCGGCTCGTCAAGGTGCCGGGCATCGGCAAGAAGACGGCCGAGCGGCTGCTGCTCGAACTCAAGGACAAGCTCGCGCCCGAGGTCGCGGCGCCGGCCGGCGCGGTGAGCGACGCGCAGGCCGACATCGTGCAGGCCCTCGTCGCGCTCGGCTACAGCGAGCGCGAGGCCAGCGCGGCGCTGAAGGCGCTGCCGCCCGACGTCGGCGTCGCCGACGGCATCAAGCTGGCGCTGAAGGCGCTGAACCGGTAGACCGCCGCGCGCCGCGGCTGCCCGCCCGGGCCAGGGACGACACGGGCCTGACCGCCGTCCAGGCCTGCGCAGGCAGGCCTGGAGCCGCGGCGGTCAGTGCTTGCCGTGGGCCGGCGGCATCGCGGCGCCGAGCGGGCGCACCGGCGCCTGCACGTCGATCGTCTCGCGCTTGCCGTCACGGCCTTCGACGACGAGTGTCACCGGCACGGTGTCGCCCTCGTTCAGCGGCCGCTTCAGGTCCATCAGCATCACGTGATAGCCGCCGGGCTTGAGCTCGACGGTTTTGCCCGCCGGCAGGTCGAGCCCCGGGATCGCGCGCATCTTCATCACGTTACCGTCGATCGCCATCTCGTGGATCTCGACGACGCCGGCCACCGGCGAACGCGCCTCGACGAGGCGGCCGCCGGTGGCGGACGTGATCTGCGCGAACATGCCGGTGGCCTTCTGCTGCGCAACGGTGGCGCGCACCCACGGGTCCTTGAGCTGGGTCTGGGCGAATGGCGCGCTGGCCGCCAGCGCGAGTGCGGCCGCCACGAGCGGGCGGCACAGGAGGGTCGATGTGCGGAAAGAATTCGTCATGGTCGGGGGTCCGTCGTCGATCGAGGGCATCGCGGCCGCGCCGCCGTGCGGCACGACCACGCCATGGCGCACCGCGATGGCGGTGCGCCGGGGTTCAGGCGATCGTCGGCGGCGGCCCGCGCGGATGCGGATGCACCCACGCCGGCAACGACGAGCTCGGCCCGTCGACGGCTGGGGGCGGCTCGTCGCGGCGCGCCGACGGCGTCCACGCTGCGGCGGGCGGCGGCAGTGCCGGGCCGTGCGCCGACGCGACGCACCACTCGCACGCCGGTGCGGTGCGGCCGGCATCGTCCGGCGCCGCGTCGCCGAGCGGCACCCAGCGCGCACCCTGTGCGGTACACACCTCGGCCCAGGCGCGCTCGCCGGTGATCGCAGCCAGCGCCTGCGACAGCGCCGGCAGCAAGGCGAGCGCCCACGCCGCGACCAGCGCGACGATCGCGCGGCGACGCGTGCGGGTGCAGCCAGCCGACGACATGACCCGATTATCCGTCCGCCGCCACAGGCGAGCCGCTGGCGATAATGCCCCATGGCCCTGCAGACCGACGACTTCGCCGCGCCCGCCGCGCGCCGCCTCGTCAGCGGCGCACCGGCGTCGCCGAACGAAGAGGCGTTCGAGCGCGCGCTGCGCCCGAAGGCGCTGGCCGACTACGTCGGCCAAGCCAAGGCGCGCGAGCAGCTCGAGATCTTCGTGCGCGCGGCGCGCCAGCGCGGCGAGGCGCTCGACCACGTGCTGCTGTTCGGCCCACCGGGGCTGGGCAAGACGACGCTGGCGCACATCATCGCGCACGAACTCGGCGTCAACCTGCGCCAGACCAGCGGCCCCGTGCTCGAGAAGCCGAAGGACCTGGCCGCGATCCTCACCGGGCTCGAGCGCCACGACGTGCTCTTCATCGACGAGATCCATCGCCTGAGCCCGGTCGTCGAGGAGATCCTCTACCCCGCGCTCGAGGACTACCAGATCGACATCATGATCGGCGACGGGCCGGCCGCGCGCTCGATCAAGCTCGACCTGCAGCCGTTCACGCTGGTGGGTGCCACGACGCGCGCCGGCATGCTGACGAACCCGCTGCGCGA
Source organism: Calidifontimicrobium sp. SYSU G02091 (assembly GCF_022631395.1). NCBI lineage: Bacteria > Pseudomonadati > Pseudomonadota > Betaproteobacteria > Burkholderiales > Sphaerotilaceae > Azohydromonas > Calidifontimicrobium sp. SYSU G02091. The sequence goes on along the minus strand of NZ_JALBGB010000003.1, from coordinate 43,711 downwards.
CCGCTTCGGCATCGTCGCGCGGCTCGAGTTCTACACGCCCGACGAGCTCGCGCGCATCGTCACGCGCTCGGCCGCGCTGCTCGACGTGCCGATCGACGCCGCCGGCGCGATGGAGATCGCGCGCCGCAGCCGCGGCACGCCGCGCATCGCGAACCGCCTGCTGCGCCGCGTGCGCGACTATGCCGACGTGAAGGGCCGCGGGCTGATCGACGCGCCGATCGCCGACGCCGCGCTCGCACTGCTCGACGTCGACCCGCTGGGCTTCGACGTGATGGACCGCAAGCTGCTCGAAGCCGTCGTGCACCGCTTCGACGGCGGGCCGGTGGGCCTTGACAACGTGGCCGCCGCGATCGGCGAGGAGCCCGGCACGATCGAGGACGTCATCGAGCCGTACCTGATCCAGCAGGGCTACCTGCAGCGCACGCCGCGCGGGCGGGTCGCCACGCTGGCGGCGTACCGCCACCTCGGCCTCGCGCCGCCGGCGCGCGCCGGCGCCGGCGACCTCTTCGGCGCTTGAGCTTCCGACGCTCCCCATGAACGGCGACTCGGCCGCGGCGCCGCACCGCCCGCTGCTGCGCCGGCGCGGCGTGCGGCGCGCACTCGGCGCGCTGCTGGCCGTCGCGATCGCGCTCGCGGCGTGGTTCGTGCTGCGCGAGCACCCGCTCGACGTCCCCGCCACCGCCGTGCGCACGCAGCCGCTGCAGCGCACGCTGCTGTTCAGCGCCCGGGTGCAGACGCCGGCGCGCGTCGACCTGGGTGCCACCGTGACCGGCCGCGTCGCGCAGGTGGCCGTCGACGAAGGCGACGCGGTGGCCGCCGGCGCCGTGCTGCTGCGGCTCGAAGACGACGAGTGGCGCGCCGCGCTCGCGCAGGCGAAGGCCTCGCTCGCGCAGGCGCAGGCGCGCCTGGCGGCCCAGCGCGCCGTGTCGCGCCCGAGCGCCGACGCCACCCTCGCGCAGGCCGAGGCCAACCTCGCGGCCGCCGAGCGTGAACTCGCGCGCAACCGCGAGCTCGTCGAGCGCGGCTTCGTCAGCAGCGCGCGGCTCGACGACGCGCAGCGCGCAGTCGACGTCGCGCGTGCGCAGCGCGACGCCGCGCAGGTACAGGCCGCAGCACAGCGCGGCGACGGTGCCGAAGCCGCCGCCGCGCAGGCGCAGCTCGACGCGGCGCGCGCGGCCGTGCTCGCGGCCGAGGCGCGCCTCGCGCAGGCGCTGCTGCGCGCGCCGGCTGCCGGCAAGGTGATCGTGCGGCGCGTCGAGCCGGGGCAGATCGTGCAGCCGGGCAAGGCGCTGCTGACACTCGCCGTCGAGGGCCCGACCGAACTGATCGGCAGCGTCGACGAGCGCTTCCTCGGTCAGCTGCAGCCGGGCCAGACGGCGCGGGTGCTCGCCGACGCGTTCCCCGAGCGGCCGTTCGGCGCGCGTATCACGCGGCTGGCGCCGGCCGTCGACGCGCAGCGCGGCGCCGTCGAGGTGCGCCTCGAGCCCGACGGCGCGCCGCCGCCCTTCCTGCGCGAGGACATGACGCTGTCGGTCGAGGTCGTCACCGGCGAGCGCGCGAGCGCGCGCGTGCTGCCGCTGGCCGCGCTGCGCTCGGGCGCCGGCGCCGAACGTGGCAGCGTGCTGGTCGCGCGCGACGGCCGCGCCGAGGCGGTCGACGTGCGGCTGGGCCTGCGCACGCTCGACCAGGTCGAAGTCGACGGCGTGGCCGACGGCGACGTCGTGCTGCTCGCGCCGACGCTCGCACCCGGCACGCGCGTGCGCCCGCGCGTGGTCGACGCCGCCGCCGCGCTGCAGCCGCAGCCCGGCGCGACGAGCCGCGACAACGCCGGCGGCTCGATGGGCAACGCTTTCGGGCGCTAGCCGCCGCACGCGATGCGCTGGCCAACGCTGGGCTTCGAACTGCGGGTGGCGCTGCGCTTCCTGCGCGAGGGCCGCTTCCAGACCGTCCTGATCGTGTTCGGCGTCGCGGCCGGCGTGGCGGTGGTGGCCTACATCTCGGCGCTGGTCGGCGGCCTGCAGCGCAACACGCTCGAGAAGACGCTCGGCGCGCAGGCGCACGTCGTGCTGAGCCCGCCCGACGAGCGCGTGACGCCGGTGCTGCCGCGCGCAGCCGGCGCGCCGGCGTTCGGCGACACGCAGGCGCGCGCGCAGCGGCTGCGCTCGATCGCCAACTGGCCGGCGATGCTCGAGCTGCTCGACGCGCGCGAGGGCATCGCCGCCGTCTCGCCGATGGTCACCGGCGCCGCGCTCGCGCAGCGCGGCGAGGCGACGCGCTCGGTGACGGTGGCCGGCGTCGAGATCGAGCGCTACGCGCGCGTCGTCGGCCTGGCGTCGAAGACGGTGGCCGGCACGCTGCAGCTCGCGCCCGGCGACGCGATCGTCGGACGCACACTCGCCGACGACCTCGGCGTGCGCGTCGGTGACCGGATTTCGCTGTCGACCGGCGAGCGCGCCGACACGCTGCGCATCACGGCGCTGGTGGACCTCGGCGTGACCGAGCTGAACCGGCGCACCGTCCTCGTCGCGCTGCGCGCCGCGCAGAGCCTGTTCGACCTGCCCGGCGGCGCGACGCGGCTCGACGTGACGCTCGACGACGTGTGGGCCGCGCAGGCGCTGGCGCGCGAACTCGAGCGCCAGTGGCCGCTGAAGGTCGAGAGCTGGCAGCAGACCAACGCGCAGCTCGTCTCGGCGCTGAACGCGCAGAGCATCAGCACGCTGCTGATCCGCGCCGTCGTCGGCGTCGTCGTCGTGCTCGGCATCGCGAGCGTGCTCGTCGTCTCGGTCGTGCAGAAGCAGCGCGAGATCGGCATCCTGCGCGCGATGGGCGCCACGCGCGCACAGGTGCTGCGCGTGTTCCTCGTGCAAGGCGCGCTGGTGGGCGCCGTCGGCTCGGCCGCCGGGCTCGCGCTCGCGGTGGCGATGATCGAGGCCTTCACCCGCTTCGTGCGCGGCAGCGACGGCCTGCCGCTGTTCGCGATCACGCTGCCGCCGGCGCTCGCCGGCCAGGTCGTCGTGCTCGCATTCGCCGCCGGCGTGCTCGCCGCCGTCGCGCCGGCACGGCGCGCGGCGCGGCTGGATCCGGCGCAGGCGATCCGGCTGTGAACGCCAGCGGCGACAGGGCATGAACGGCGACTCGCTCGTTCGGCTGCGCGACATCCGCAAGCGCTACAACGTGGGCCTGCCGAGCGAGGCCGAGGTGCTGCACGGCATCGACCTCGACGTGGCACGCGGCGAGTTCGCGGCGCTGATCGGGCCGAGCGACTCGGGCAAGAGCACGCTGCTGAACGTGCTCGGCCTGCTCGAGCGCGCCACCAGTGGGCACTACGAACTCGCCGGCCAGGTCGTCGACGGGCTCGACGACGAGGCGCGCACGCGGCTGCGGCGCGACACGATCGGCTTCGTGTTCCAGTTCCACCACCTGCTGCCGGCGTTCAGTGCGATCGAGAACGTGACGCTGCCGGCGCTCGCGCGCGACGGCCGCGTCAGGCGCGCGGTGCGCGAACGCGCCGCCGCGCTGCTCGCCGAAGTCGGCCTGGCCGCGGCGATGGACAAGCGCCCGGCCGAGCTCTCGGGCGGCATGCAGCAGCGCGTGGCGGTGGCGCGCGCCCTGATCCTCGAGCCGGCGCTCGTGCTCGCCGACGAGCCCACCGGCAACCTCGACACCGCGTCGTCGGACGAGGTGTTCGCGCTGCTGCGGCGCATCCACGGCGAGGTCGGCACGAGCTTTCTCGTCGTCACGCACGATCCCAGGCTGGCCGCGCGCTGCGACCGCATCGTCGAGATCGTCGACGGGCGCATCGCGCGCGACGCGCCGGCGGCGCGCTGATCCGCCATCGATCAGGCCGCGGTCTCGTCGCGGGCGCCGCGCTCGAGGTGCGCCGTGTCGGCCCAGCCGACCAGCGTCAGCGCACCGCCGGCGGCGAGCAGCCGGTTGATGCCGGCGTTGGCGACCTGCCAGGTGCGCGGGGCCTGCAGCTCGATGCGCGTCGCGGCGCGGTACAGGCAGTCGAGCACGCCGCCGTGCGTGACGATCGCGATCTGCCCGCCGGGGTGGCGCGCGGCGAGCTCGAGCACGGTGGCGACGCAGCGCGCGTAGAACGCGCTCAAGGTCTCGCCGCCGTCGGGGCCGAAGTGCGGCTCGCGCCGCCGCCACGCCTGCGCCTGCTCGGGCCAGCGCCGCCCGATCTCGTCGAAGCTCAGGCCCTCGAACACGCCGAACGCACGCTCGCGCAGGCCCGGGTGCAGGTGCAGCGGCGCGCCGCGCACGGCGGCCAGCGCCGCGGCGGTGTCGGCGGCGCGCCGCAGATCGCTCGCGTAGACGGCGTCGAACGCCTCGTCGGCGAGCGCCTGCGCGGCGCGCCGCGCCTGCCAGTGGCCGGTCGCGTTGAGCGCGACGTCGGTGTGGCCCTGGATGCGCGCGCCGACGTTCCAGTCGGTCTCGCCGTGGCGGATCGCGACGATGCGCGTCGCGGCGTCGTGCCCGCCGCCCATGACCCCAACGCTGCCGGACGGGACCGGCGTCAGACGCCCCAGACGATCGGCTGCCCGTCGCGGTGGCACTGGCGCAGCATCTCGAGGAACGGCCACACGCGCTGGCGCAGCGTCACCGCGGGCGGCTGCGGCACGTCACCGGCCTCCTCGGCCTCCTTCTGGCGGCGCTCGGTGTCGGCCTCGTCGTCGCGCACGGCCTGCTCGATCGCGGCGATCGCGGCGGGCATGTCGGCCGGCTCGATGATGCCCTTGGCCGAGGGCTCGCGGCCGAGGATGCGCAGCAGCTGGTCGCCGTTCGGTCCGAGCATGACGACGTCGGCGGCGTCCTTCGACTTGAACTTGTAGATCATGGCGCGTGGCAGTGGGGCAGCGTTGACGCGGACACGCCGATTGTGCACCGCGCCCCTCGCGCTGCGGCCGCCGGCGCGATCGCTGCAAGAATGCCGGGCGCTTTCCCACGGAGACCCGATGAAGCTCGTCCGTTTCGGCCCCGCGGGCCGCGAGAAGGTCGGCGCGATCGACGCCGACGGCCGGCTGCGCGACCTGTCGCGCGCGGTGCCGCACCTGCACCTGCCCACGCTGGGCCTGGCCGGCCTGAAGCGGCTCGAGCGGCTGCCGCTGCACGAGTTCCCGCGCGTGCGCGGCACGCCGCGGCTGGGCGTGCCGTTCACCGGCATCTCGAAGTTCGTCGCGATCGGGCTGAACTATGCCGACCACGCCGCCGAGGCCGGCATGCCGATCCCGGCCGAGCCGATCGTGTTCATGAAGGCGACGACGTGCATCCAGGGCCCCGACGACCCGATCCGCCTGCCGCCGGGCAGCACGAAGACCGACTGGGAAGTCGAGCTCGGCGTCGTCATCGGCCGCACCGCGCGCCACGTGGAGGTCGGCAACGCGCTCGCGCACGTGGCCGGCTACTGCGTCGTCAACGACGTGTCGGAGCGCGCGTGGCAGCTCGAGCGCGGCGGCACCTGGGACAAGGGCAAGGGCTTCGACACCTTCGGCCCGATCGGGCCGTGGCTGGTCACCGCGCGCGACGTGCCCGACCCGCAGCGCCTGTCGCTGTGGCTCGACGTCAACGGCCAGCCGCGCCAGCGCGGCAGCACCGCGACGATGATCTTCGGCGTCGCGCAGCTGGTCAGCTACGTCAGCCGCTGCATGACGCTGCTGCCCGGCGACGTGATCGCCACCGGCACGCCGCCGGGCGTGGGCATGGGCATGAAGCCGCCGCAGTACCTGCGCGCCGGCGACGTCGTCGAGCTCGGCATCGACGGGCTGGGCCGCCAGCGCCAGGTCGTCGTCTGACGCGTCAGCCGCGCACGCGCAGGTGCCGCGTGACCTGCGCGACGTCGAGCGCCGGCGCGATCAGCCAGCCCTGCATCTCGTCGCAGCCGGCGGCGGCGAGGAACTCGCGCTGCGCCTCGGTCTCGACGCCCTCGGCGATCACCTTCAGCCCGAGCGCGTGCGCGATCTGCACGATCGCGCGCACGATGCCGGCATCGCCATCGTCGCCGGGCAGCCCGCGCACGAAGCCGCGATCGATCTTCAGCCGCCCGATCGGGAACTGCTTCAGGTACGCCAGGCTCGAGTACCCGGTGCCGAAGTCGTCGATCGCGAGCTGCACGCCCAGCCGCGCCAGCGCGTGCAGCCGCTCGAGCGCGCCGTGCGCGCCGCGCAGCAGGATCGACTCGGTCAGCTCGAGCTCGAGCAGATGCGGCGGCAGCGCGTGCTCGCGCAGCACCTGCGCGACGCGGTCGACGAAGCCTTCGTGCTGGAACTGCAGCGCCGAGACGTTGACCGCCACCGGCACCGCGAGCCCCTGCGCGTGCCAGTGCGCGGCCTGGCGCGCGGCGCGCTCGAGCACCCAGTCGCCGATCGCGACGATGAAGCCGGTGTCCTCGGCCACCGGGATGAACGCGCCCGGCGGCACGTCGCCGCGCTCGGGGTCGCGCCAGCGGATCAGCGCCTCGACGCCGACGAGGCGGCCGTCGGCGAGCGCGACCTGCGGCTGGTAGTGCAGCCGGAAGCGGTTGCTCGCCAGCGCGAGGCGCATCGCGTGGTCGAGCTCGAGGCGCAGGCGCAAGTCGGTGCCGGCCGCCTGCGCGCGGTGCACGCGGTAACCGGCGCGTCCGCCCTGCTTGGCGTGCTGCATCGCGGTCTCGGCGTGGCGCACCAGCTCCTCGGGCTGGTGCGCGTCGCGCGGGAACAGCGCGACGCCGACGCTGCACGTCACGGTGAACGCGCTGCCGTCGACCTCGAACGGCGCGGCGACGACGTCGAGCACGCGGCGCGCGCCGCGCTCGGCGCCCTCGGCGTCGGCGCGGTGCAGCAGCAGCACGAACTGGTCGCCGCCGACGCGCGCGATCAGGTCGCCCTCGCGCAGGCCGGCGCGCAGCCGCGCGGCGACTTCGCGCAGCACGCGGTCGCCGGTGTCGGGGCCGAGGCTGTCGTTGACCTGCTTGAAGTGGTCGAGGTCGAGGTACAGCAGCGCGAAGCCGAACCCTTCGCGCAGCGCGAGCGCCGCGGCCGGCGCGAGTCGCGCTGTCAGGTAGCGCCGGTTCGGCAGGCCGGTCAGCGCGTCGGTGAACGACATCTGCTCGACGCGGCGGTCGGCCTCGATGCGCTCGGTCAGATCGCGGAACGAATAGACGCGCCCGCAGGCGAGCTCGCCGTGGCGCTGCGGCAGGCTGACGCGCTCGACGACGCGGCCGTTGCGCAGCGTCAGGCGGTCCTGCGCGCCGGCGTGCGCGCTCGTGCGCAGCAGCTCGACGCGGCGCGCGTCGTCGGCCGGCTCGACGATCTCGCGCGCCATCCACGCGAACACGGCGTCGGCGTCGCGCGCGCGCAGCAGCGACTCGGGCATCTCCCACAGCTCGGCGAAGCGCCGGTTCCACGCCTGCACGCGGCCGCCGAGGTCGGTGACGAGCAGCGCGTCGGCGGTCGACTCCAGCGTCGCCTGCAGCTCGGCGACGAGCCGCTCGCGTGCCTGCTCGGCGGCGTGCTGCTCGGTCAGGTCGACCAGCGTGACGATGAAGCCGCGCCCGTCGCCGGCCGGGCGCACCCAGCGCTCGACGTGGCGCAGTTGACCGTCCAGCCGCGCCAGCGTCGTGCGCGAGCGCAGCGACGCCGTCGGCGCGAGCGCCGACTCGGCCCAGAACGCGGCGTCCTCGGGCGTGGCCAGCAGCGACTCGGCCGGCGCGCCGATCACCTCGTCGCGCGCGAGACCGAGCAGCGCGAGCGCGGCGTCGTTGACGGCGCGCACGACGCGCGTCGCGCCGTCGACGCGCCACGCCGCGACGCCGAGCGCCTCGATCGGCACCGTCGCGGGGTCGCCCGCGGCGCCGTCGCGGCGGGCGTCGGGCCAGCGCAAGACGGTCACGCCGCAGTCTCCGGCGCGCCGTCGTCGGGCGGCGGCGCGGCCTCGAAGAAATAGGTCACGCGCGTGGCCGGTGCGAGGTACTGCAGCGCGTCGGGCGGCAGCTGCTGCGGCCTGACGCTGCGCCGGATGCCCAGCGACGGCTCGCGCTCGAGGTCGAGGTACAGCGCCTCGTCGCGCGGCACCTTGCGGTCGTGCACGAGCACGCGCGGCTTGAGCGGGCGTGCCGAGTTGACCGTCATCACCATCGCCCAGCGGTCGTCGGTCAGCTGCACGATCGAGCCCGGCGGGTAGACGCCCATCATGCGGATGAACGAGCTCAGCACCGTGGCGTCGAAGCGCTGGCGCCCCTGCGCGAAGATCAGCGACATCGCCTCGTGCGGCGTCACCGCGCGCCCGGGCTGCAGCGGATTGCACAGGTTGTCGTAGCGGTTGACGAGCGCGACGATGCGCGCGGCCTGCGTCATGCGCTCGGCGGTGAGTTTCTGCGGGAAGCCGCTGCCGTCGGCCATCTCGTGGTGCTGCGCGATCACCAGCAGCGCGCCGGCGGCCAGCCCCATCTTGCGCCCGTGCGTGATGCCGTGCGCGACGTGCTCGCGGTACAGCCGCGTCTCGGCGCTGGTGAACGCATCGTCGGGGTGGCGCACGCGGTCGGGCAGCTCGAGCTTGCCGATGTCGTGCAGCAGTGCGCCGGTACCGAGTTCGATGAGCTCGTCGGCACCCAGGCCGAGCAGCTTGCCCAGCAGCAGCGAGACGATCGTCACGTTCAGCGCGTGCGCGCCGGCCCGGTCACCGACACCCATCGTCAGCAGGCGGATGCAGGTCTCGTCGTGGCCGCGCATCTTGTCGACCAGCGCGCGACTGAGCGCGACCGTGCGCTCGCGCGCACCGGCCGGGTCGGCGACGACGAGGTCGGCGCTTTGCCGCCACTCGCGCGCGGCCTCGCCGTACTGGCGCTCGCACAGCGCGAGCGCCGCGCGCTGCGCGGCCAGCGTCTCGCGACGCCGCCGCTGTGCCGCCTGCTCGGCGGTTTCCGACGGTGCCACCGCGTCGGCGGACGGTCCGCCCGCCGGGGGCGGCCCGGCGGGCGGTTCGGCGGCCTCGTCGGGAGCCAGCAGGCTCTTTTCGGGGCTCCAGCGCACCTGCGCGAGCCCGAGGCTGCGGATCGTGGCGATCTGCTCGGCGCTGTCGATGCGAAAGCTCGACAGCGGAAAGGGATGCGACATCCACCCCACGTCGAGGTGGACGTACATCCCCACGCGCAACTGGTGGACGGGGATCGACGGCGTGGAGGCGGCGGACATGGCAACGGCGTGCGACCGGGGCACTCAGGGGGATTTCGGCCGCTACGGCGGCGACTTGAATCACGCCGGCGGGCGGCCGCCGGCCGCGCCCGCCGGCACGCCAGCGATCGAAAAGTGCAAGTTGTGCGCCGTCTCGAGACATTGCCGGCGCGTCGGGTGGGGCGTAGTCTCGGCCACGCGTCGCTGACGCAGGATCCATCCAACGCGGAGACTTCCCATGCGCACCCAGGTTGCCATCGTCGGCGCGGGCCCGTCGGGCCTGCTGCTCGGCGCGCTGCTGGCCAAGGCCGGCATCGACGCCGTCATCGTCGAACAGCGCAGCGCCGAGTATGTGCTCGGCCGCATCCGTGCCGGCGTGCTCGAGCAGGTCACGGTCGACCTGCTCGACGAGGTCGGCGTCGGCGAGCGCATGCACCGCGAGGGGCTCAAGCACGACGGCTTCGAGCTGTGCTTCGGCGGCGCGCGCCACCGCATCGACCTGTACGGGCTGACCGGCGGCAAGCGTGTGATGGTCTACGGCCAGACCGAGGTCACGCGCGACCTGATGAACGCACGCCACGCCGCCGGGCTGCCCACCATCTACGAGGCCGACAACGTCGCGATCCACGGCTGGGACACCGACCGGCCGAGCGTCACCTACCGCAAGGGCGACGAGACGCACACGATCGAGTGCGACTTCATCGCCGGCTGCGACGGCTTCCACGGCGTGTGCCGCGCGAGCATCCCGCCGGCCAAGCTGCAGACGTTCGAGAAGGTCTACCCGTTCGGCTGGCTCGGCGTGCTGTCGCGCACGCCGCCGGTGTCGCACGAGCTGATCTACGCCAACCACGAGCGCGGGTTCGCGCTGTGCTCGATGCGCTCGCACACGCTCAGCCGCTACTACGTGCAGTGCTCGCTCGACGACCGCGTCGAGCAGTGGAGCGACGAGATGTTCTGGGACGAGTTGCGCGCGCGCCTCGACCCCGAGGCGGCCGCCAAGCTCGTCACCGGGCCGTCGATCGAGAAGAGCATCGCGCCGCTGCGCAGCTTCGTCACCGAGCCGATGCGCTTCGGGCGCCTGTTCCTCGCCGGCGACGCGGCGCACATCGTGCCGCCCACCGGCGCGAAGGGGCTGAACCTGGCGGCCACCGACGTCGGCTTGCTCGGTCACGCGCTGATCGAGCACTACCACGAGAAAAGCTCGGCTGGCATCGACCACTACTCGGCGCGCGCGCTGCGCCGCGTCTGGAAGGCCGAACGCTTCAGCTGGTGGTTCACGACGCTGATGCACAAGTTCCCCGAGACCGGCGCGTTCGGCCAGCGCATGCAGCAGGCCGAACTCGAGTACCTCGTCGGCTCGCAGGCAGCGCGCACGACGATGGCCGAGAACTACGTCGGCCTGCCGCTGGAAGGCTGAGCGCGCGGTCGGGGCGCCGCCGCGTGCCGCGGCGCTGCAGACGTTCGAGCGGGCGTGCGCACGTGCAACATCGTGCATCGCGGCAGCGCGCACCAGCGACCAGACCGGCGGGACGACCACCCGCCGAGTCGCGTCGCCGTGCCGATCGGAGCCTGCGACCGGGGCGTCACGATCCGATTTGCATAGGGCAAACCCCAGTTCCCGCTTCCGCCGCGAGCCGTCAGCATTGCGGCATGCACGATATTGCACGTTTGCGGGTCCAGCCGCTGTCACCGCGCGGGCCTGCAGGCACGGGCGGTGAGACCGCTGCGCCGGCCGCCACCGCGCACGACGCCGGTGCCTTGGCAGCGCCGTCGGGGTCCGCCCGGCTCGATCAGGCAAACCCCGGTGCCTTCGCGGCGGTTTCGAAGGCATGCTTGCCGCCTTCGTCCGTGCCCAACCCCTCCCTCACCCGAACACCCATGAGCACCCTCCTGTCCTGCCACCGTCGCCGGGCTGCCTGGCTGGTCGCCGCCGCCGCGGCCGTCTTCTGCGTCGCCGCGCCGGTCCACGCCCAGGGCCAGCCGATCAAGGTCGGCCTGATGCTGCCGTACACCGGCACCTTCGCCGCGCTGGGCGACATGATCGAGAAGGGCTTTCGCCTGTACGTCGACGAGCAGGGCGGCAAGCTCGCCGGGCGCGAGCTGCAGTTCGTCAAGGTCGACGACGAGTCGGATCCGGCCAAGGCCACCGACAACGTCAACAAACTGATCCGCCGCGACAACGTCGACGTCATCGTCGGCACCGTGCACTCGGGCGTGGCACTCGCGATGGCGCGCGCGGCCAAGGAAAGCGGCACGCTGATGATCGTGCCCAACGCCGGCGCCGACGCGATCACCGGCGCGCAGTGCGCACCGAACATCTTCCGCACGAGCTTCAGCAACTGGCAGCCCGGCTACAGCACCGGCGTCGTCGCCGCGCAGAAGGGCTACAAGCGTGCGATGACGATCACGTGGAACTACGCCGCGGGCAACGAGACCGTCAAGGGCTTCACCGAGGCGTTCGAGAAGGGGGGCGGCAAGGTCATCAAGGAGCTGACGCTGCCGTTCCCGAACGTCGAGTTCCAGGCGCTGCTGACCGAGATCGCGGCGCAGAAGCCCGACGTCGTGTTCGCGTTCTTCGCCGGTGGCGGCGCGGTCAAGTTCGTCAAGGACTACGACGCCGCGGGGCTGAAGAAGACGATCCCGCTGCTGGGCTCGGGCTTCCTGACCGACGGCACGCTGCAGGCGCAGGGCGAGTCGGCGCAGGGGCTGATCACGACGCTGCACTACGGCGACAACCTCGACACGCCGCGCAACAACGCCTTCCGCAACAAGTTCGCGGTGACGTACAAGCTCAACCCCGACGTGTACGCGATGCAGGGCTACGACGCGGCGCAGCTGCTGGCCGTCGGGCTCAACGCGGTCAAGGGCGACGTCACGAAGAAGGACGCGATGTTCGCCGCGATGAAGAAGGCCAAGATCGACAGCCCGCGCGGCACGTTCACGATGAGCCCGCAGCACAACCCGACGCAGGACTTCTACATCCGTGAGGTGCGCGGCAACTACAACGTCGTCACCGGCGTGGCGGTCAAGGCGCTCGCCGACCCGGGCCGCGGCTGCCGGATGTAAGCGCGCCACATCCCTACCGCTCGGAGCCGAAGGGCGGCCCCTGCCGCCCTTTCTTTTGCCGCCGTGGATCTCGCGACCTTCCTCGTCCAGTGCCTGAACGCGGTCCAGTACGGGCTGCTGCTGTTCCTGCTCGCGTCCGGGCTGACGCTGATCTTCGGGATCATGGGCGTCATCAACCTCGCGCACGGCAGCTTCTACATGATCGGCGCGTACATGGCGTTCGTGCTCGCGCCGCACTTCGCCGACCAGTTCCTGCTGATGCTGCTGGCCGGCGTCGTGCTGGCCGCCGTCTTCGGCTTCGTGCTCGAGTGGGCCTTCTTCAGCTTCCTCTACGAGCGCGAGCACCTGCAGCAGGTGCTGATGACGTACGCGCTGATCCTCGTGTTCGAGGAGGCACGCTCGCTGCTCGTGGGCAACGACGTGCACGGCGTGCCGGTGCCGGGCTGGCTCGCCGGCAGCGTCCCGCTCGGCGAGCTGATGACGTACCCGGTGTACCGGCTGTTCGCGTCGGGCGCGTGCATCGTGCTCGCGGTGGCGATGTACTTCGTCGTCAACCGCACGCGGCTGGGGATGATGATCCGCGCCGGCGCGAGCAACCGCGACATGGTGCGCGGGTTGGGCGTCGACATCAAGACGCTGTACCGCATCGTGTTCGCCGCCGGCGTCGCGCTGGCCGCGCTCGCGGGCATGATCGCCGCGCCGATGTCCAGCGTCTACCCGGGCATGGGCGGCAGCGTGCTGATCATCTGCTTCGTCGTCGTGGTGATCGGCGGCATCGGCTCGATCACCGGCGCGCTGGTCGCGTCGCTGCTGGTGGGCTTCGTCGACACCTTCGGCAAGGTGTTCTTCGCCGAGTACAGCGGCATCGGCGTGTACCTGCTGATGGCGATCATCCTGATCTGGCGGCCCGAGGGGCTGCTGACGCGCCGTGCCTGAGGCCCGCACCGCCCGCGCACCCGGCTGGCTCGTGCCGGCCGCGACGGCGCTCGTGCTCGCGCTGCTGCCGCTGGTGGCCACGCCGTACCAGCAGGACCTGATCGTCAAGATCATGATCTTCGCGATCTTCGCGCTCAGCCTCGAGCTGCTGATCGGCCAGACCGGGCTGGTCAGCCTCGGCCACGCGGCGTTCTTCGGCATCGGCGCCTACGTGACGGTGCTCGCCTCGCCCGAGTACGACCCCGGCTCGGTGTGGCGGCTGCTGCCGCTGGCGGTGCTCGCCGCGGCGGCATACGCCGTCGTCGTCGGTGCGCTGAGCCTGCGCACGAAGGGCGTGTACTTCATCATGGTCACGCTCGCGTTCGCGCAGATGGCCTACTTCGTGTTCCACGACACCAAGCTCGGTGGCGGCAGCGACGGCATCTTCCTCAACGTGCGCCCCGAGCTCGCGCTGCCGGGCGTCGTGCTCGACTTCGCCGACAAGCCGGTGCGCTACTACGCCGCGCTCGTGCTGCTCGTGGGCACCTACGCACTGCTCGCGCTCGTGCTGCGTTCGCGCTTCGGCCGTGCGCTGGCGGGCATCCGCGTCAACGAGCAGCGCATGCGCGCGGCCGGCTTCCCGACCTACGCGTACAAGCTCGCCGCGTTCGTGCTCGCCGGTGCGCTGGCCGGCGTCGCGGGCTTCCTCGTCGCCGTCAAGGACGCCGCCGTCAACCCCGAGCTGCTGAGCTGGCACGAGAGCGGCGCCGTGATGCTGATGGTGATCCTCGGCGGCATCGGGCATCTGCGCGGCGCCGTGATCGGCGCGGCAGCGTTCATGCTGCTCAAGGAGCTGTTCTCGACCCATTCGCTGGTCGGCTGGCTCGCCGACCACTGGCAGCTGACGCTGGGCGTGACGATCATCCTGTTCGTCGCGTTCCTGCCCAAGGGCCTGATCGGCCTCGGCGCGCGCCTGCGGGGGCTGAAGCGATGAGCGACGTCGTGCTCGCCTGCGAAGGGCTGACGCGCCGCTTCGGCGGGCTGGTGGCCGTCAGCAACGTGTCGCTGCAGTGGCGGCAGGGCGAGATCCACGCCGTGATCGGCACCAACGGCGCCGGCAAGAGCACGCTGATCAACATGCTGTCGGGCGAGATCGCGGCCAGCGACGGGCGCATCGTGCTGCGCGGCGAGGACGTCACGCGCTGGTCGCAGCCCAGGCGCGCGCGCGCCGGCGTCGGCCGCAGCTACCAGCGCACGACGATCTTTCCCGAGTTCAGCGTGTTCGAGAACGCGCGGCTGTGCGCGCAGGCCGCGCGAGCGCGCCCGTGGGCGCTGTGGGAGGCCGCGCACACGTGCCCGCACGCGAGCGCCGTCGCACGCGACGCGCTGGCCAGCGCCGGGCTCGCCGAACTCGCCGACCGCCCCGCCGGCAGCCTCAGCCACGGCGGCAAGCGCCAGCTCGAGATCGCGATGTGCCTGGCCACGCAGCCGCAGGTGCTGCTGCTCGACGAGCCGCTCGCCGGCATGGGCGCCGAGGAAACCGACCGCATGCTCGGCCTGCTCGAAGGGCTGAAGGCGAAGCACGCCGTGCTGCTCGTCGAGCACGACATGGACGCCGTGTTCCGCGTCGCCGACCGCATCACCGTGATGGTCAACGGCGAGGTGATCGCGAGCGACACCCCGGCGCGCATCCGCGACAACGCGCAGGTGCGCATCGCCTACCTGGGGGACCACTGATGGCGGCGCTGCTGCAGGCCACCGGCGTGCACGCGTACTACGGCGACAGCCACATCCTGCGCGGCGTCGACCTGACGCTGTCGCCCGGCGAGGCGGTGGGCCTGCTCGGGCGCAACGGCATGGGCAAGACGACGCTGATCCGCACGCTGATGGGCTACGTGCGCGCGCGCCAGGGCCGCGTGCACTGGCAGGGCGCCGACGCGACGAACCAGCCACCCGAGAAGATGGCCCGGCGCGGCATCGGCTACGTGCCCGAGGGCAGGGGCATCTTCCCGAACCTGTCGGTGCGCGAAAACCTCGTGATGACGGCGCGTCCCGGCCCCGACGGCCGCCGCGACTGGACCTTCGAGCGCGTGATGGCCACCTTCCCGCGCCTGGCCGAGCGACTGAACCACGGCGGCCAGCAGCTGTCGGGCGGCGAGCAGCAGATGCTCGCGATCGGCCGCGCGCTGATGACGAACCCGCAGCTGATGATCCTCGACGAAGCGACCGAGGGCCTCGCGCCGCTGATCGTCGCCGAGATCTGGCGCGTGATCGGCGAGATCCGTGCCAGCGGCATCGCGACGCTGATCGTCGACCGCAACTGGCGCACCGTGCTCGCGCAGACCGACCGCGCCGTCGTGCTCGAGAAGGGGCAGGTCGTGATGCAGGGCGACTCGGCGCAGCTCGACCTCGACGAGCTCAGCCAGCGGCTGGGCGTGTAGCGCTGTTCACACCGGAGCCGAACGTGATCCTCGAAGTCGCCGACATCCGCATCCAGCCGGGCCGCCAGGCCGAATTCGACGCCGCGATCCAGCACGGGCTCAACGAGGTCATCGCGAAGGCGCAAGGCTTTCGCGGCTTCAAGGTCAACAAGGGCGTCGAGAGCCCCGAGCGCTACCTGCTGATGATCTTCTGGGACACGCTCGAGGACCACACGGTGCACTTCCGCGGCGGACCGCTGTTCGCGCAGTGGCGCGCGATCGTCGGCCCGTTCTTCGCCGCGCCGCCGCAGGTCGAGCACTTCACGCTGCTGGCCAAGTCGGCCTGAGCGGCACGCCCGCGCCGCGTGCGGGTCAGGCGCGCGCGAGCTTGCCCAGCAGTTCGAGCAGCATCGCGCGCTCGGCCGGCGACAGCGCGTCGGCGAGCCAGTCGTCTTCCATCGTCTGCGCGATGCGCTGCGCGCGCTGCACGAGGGTGCGCCCCTCGGGCGTCAGCAGCACGTCGAACGCGCGGCCGTCGGCGGCACTGCGCTGCCGGCGCACGAGACCGCGCTCGGCGAGCCGGTCGACGAGCGCGGTCATCTTCGGTGGCGTCACGTCGAGCGTGAACGCGAGCTGCGACGGTGACGCGCGGTCGTTGGCCAGCAGCAGCATCAGCAGCGAGAACTCGACCGGCCGCAGGCCCAGCGGCGCGCCGACGTGGCGCTGGAACACGCGCCGCGCCGGCACCGCGGCGCGCGACAGCCGGTAGCCGACCAGGTGCGCGAGTAACGTCGCGTCCAGCGGCGCGGGGCCGCGCGCACGCGGCCCCGCTTCGGCAGTCAATACGCTGCCGGACTCGTCGAGCGCCACCGCCCCTCCTGCCCTGCCGGTGCGCGGATCAGGCTTCGGGCGTGAAGCCGACCTTCTTGACGATCGGCCCCCACTGCGCGTTCTCGTTGCGCACCGCGGCCGCCATCTCGGCCGGCGTGTTCGACGCCGCTTCGACGCCGAGCTGGGCGAAGCTCTCGATCACGTCGGGCTGCGCAACGGCCTGCCGGATCGCCTGCGCCGCCGCGCTGACGACGTTGGCCGGCGTACCCGCGGGCATGAAGAAGCCGTACCACTCGCCCATCACGAGGTCCTTGAAGCCCTGCTCGGCGTAGGTCGCGACGTCGGGCGTGAAGCGCGAGCGCGCGCTGCCCGAGGTCGCGAGCAGGCGCAGCCGGCCGGTCTTCAGGTGCGGCAGATAGTCACCCACCGGCGACGAGAACGCGCTCACCTGGCCGCCGAGCAGGTCCTGGATGCCGGGTGCCGAGCCGCGGTACGGCACGTGACGCAGGTCGACGCCGCTGTCCTTGGCCAGCAGCGCGGCGAGGAAGTGCGGCGGCGAGCCGGCGCCGGGCGAGCCGTAGTTGGCGTTGGCCGGGTTCGCCTTGGCCCACTCGAGGAAGCCCTTGATGTCCTTGACGCTGTCGGGCACGGCCGGGCCGACGCCGAAGCCGAATTCGATGCGCCCGCCGATGCTCACCGGCGTGACGTCGTTCGGCCCGTAGCTCAGCGAGCGGTAGATGTGCGGGTACAGCGTGATCATGCCGGCCGGCGTCAGCAGCATCGTGCTGCCGTCGGCCGGGCTGCGGCGCAGCTCCTCGACGCCGAGCCGCCCGCCGGCGCCGGGCTTGTTCTCGACGATCGCGTTCTTCGCATAGGTGCCGCGCAGCTTGTCGGCGACGCGGCGCGAGACGGCGTCGGTGGTGCCGCCGGGCGGGAAGCCGCAGATCACCTTCAGCGTGTCGACGGTCTGTGCGTGTGCGGCGGTGGACCAGCCACCGAGCGCGGCGGCACCGGTGGCGACGATGAACTCTCGGCGCTGGATGGACATGGCTCGTGTCTCCTGGGGATGGATCGGTCAGGAAAGAAACGTGCGCGGTTCAGCGCACGGGTGGTGCGCCCGCGGGCGCAGGGGAAGACGCGGTGGGCAGCAGGCGGTACGGGTCGCCGCCGTCGTACAGGGCCTCGACGAGCGCCGCGCGGTGGTGCAGCACGGCGCGCTGGTTGATCGAGCCCTTGTCGGTGACTTCGCCCTTGTCGATCGACGGCGGCTCGACGAGCACGTGTGCGCGCGCGACGCGCGTCGAGCTGCCGGTGCCCTCGGCCCACAGCCGGTCGAGCAGGCGCTGGAAGAACGCGCGCACCGCGGGGTGGTGAATGACCTCGGGCGCCGGCGCCTCGGCCGGCAGGCCGGCGAGCTTGCGGCACTCGTCGAGGCGCGGGAACACGAGCATGCCGACGTCGTCGCGGTTCAGCCCGGTGATGACGGCGTCCTGCACGCACGGCGCGCCGGCCATGATGATGCGTGCGCGCAGCGGGCCGACACTGACGAAGGTGCCGGTGGCGAGCTTGAAGTCCTCGGCGACGCGGCCGTCGAACAGCAGCCCCTTCTGCGGGTCGGCGGGGTCGACCCACCTGACGGCGTCGCCGGTGCGGTAGAAGCCCTCGTCGTCGAATGCCTCGGCGGTCTGCTCGGGCGCGCGCCAGTAGCCGGGCATCACGTTCGGGCCGCGGAAGCGGATTTCGACCTTGTCGTCGGCGGCGGCACCCATCGGCACGAGCTTGGCCTCGACGCCGGGCAGCGGCAGCCCGATGTGGCCCGAGCGCACCGCGGTGCCGAGCGCGAAGGTGCACGCCGGCGAGGTCTCGGTCATCCCCAGGCCGGTGAACATCGGGATGCGCTCGCCGACCGTGCGCTCGGCGAGTTCCTCGAGGTGGTCCCACACCGCCTGGCTCAGCCCGGCACCTGCGTACATGAAGGCCTGCACGCGGCTGAACAGGCGCTCGCGCAGCGCTGCGTCGTGCTCCATCGCGGCGGCGATCTCCTCGAAGCCCTTGGGCACGTTGAAGTAGACGGTGGGCGCGATCTCGCGCAGGTTGCGCAGCGTCTCGCCGATGCCCTGCGGCGTCGGCTTGCCGTCGTCGATGTACAGCGTGCCGCCGTTGTAGAGCACGATGCCGGTGTTGTGGTTGCCGCCGAAGGTGTGGTTCCACGGCAGCCAGTCGACGAGCACCGGCGGCTCGTCGGCGAGGAACGCAAACGCCTGGCGGATCATCTGCAGGTTCGCGCACAGCATGCGCTGCGTGTTGACCACGGCCTTGGGCTGCTTCGTCGAGCCCGACGTGAACAGGAACTTGACGACGGTGTCGGGGCCGACGCGCGCGTGCGCGGCGTCGGCCTCGACGCCGGGGGCCGTCGCCAGCAGCGACGCGAACGGCGTCGTCGCGCGCTCGGGCAGCGCACCGGCGCCGAGCACGACTTCGACGTCGGCGGCCACCGTGGCGGCGATCGCCTTCGCGTAGCTCGCATCGGCGGCGTAGACCAGCCCCGGCGTCGTCGTCGCCAGCACGTGGCGCAGCTTGCCGAAGTCCTGCGAGATCAGCGAGTACGCCGGCGACACCGGCACCACCGGCACGCCGACCCACATCGCGCCGAGGTACAGCGTCAGGTGCTCGAGGTCGTTGCCCGACAGGATCGCCAGCGGCCGCTCGACCGACAGCCCGCGCGCGGCCAGCGCCTGGCCGACGGCGCGTGCCCGCGCGAGCATCTGCGCGTAGCCGATGTGCACCCACTGCCCGTCGGGGCCGCGCCGTGCCGCGAACGTGCGCTGCGGTGCCTCGCGCGCCCAGTGCTCGAGGCGGTCCGTCAGGCGCGGCGGGTACGGCTGCAGCGGCTCGGTCGAGCGCAGCAGCGTCGTGCCGTCGGCGCGCCGTTCGACGACGGCCTCGAGGCAGCCGCCGACGCGTGCGGCGCGGTAGCGCGGCGCGGCGGCGCTCACGACTTGGCCACCTTGCCCGCGCGACCCTCGAGGAAGTCGCGCATGCGCTGCTTGGCCGACGCATCGCCCTGCGCGATCGCGGCCATCAGCGACTCGACGAACAGGCCGTCGGACTGCGACAGGTCGGCGATGCGCGGCAGCGCCTGCATCACGGCGAAGTTCGACAGCGGCGAGTTCGACGCGACCTTCTGCGCCAGCGCGATCGCCTTGGCCAGGCCCTCGCCGTCGCCGACGCGGTAGTGCGACAGCCCCACGGCCTGTCCCTCGTCGGCGTCGAGCACGCGGCCGGTGAGCATCATGTCGGTCATGCGCGCGACGCCGACCAGCCGCGGCACGCGCGCCGAGCCGCCACCGCCGACGAACAGGCCGCGCTGCCCCTCGGGCAGGCCGTAGAACGTGCTCGCCTCGGCCACGCGCAGGTGGCACGCGCTGGCGAGTTCGAGCCCGCCGCCGACCACCGCGCCGTGCAGCACCGCGATCACCGGCACGCGGCCGAACTGGATCGCGTCCATCGTCGCATGCCACATGCGCGAGTGCGCGACACCCTCGAACGTGCTGCGCTCGCTCATCTCCGACAGGTCGAGCCCGGCGCAGAAGTGCTGGCCCTCGCCGCTGAGCACGACGGCGCGCACCTCGGCCGGCCAGTGCAGGAACGCCGTGTGCAGCTGCGTGACGAGCGTGTCGTTGATCGCGTTGCGCTTGTCGGGGCGCATCAGCCGCAGGTGCGCGATCGGGCCGGCGATCTCGATGCGCAGCAGGTCGAGCGCGGCGAGCACGCCGCTGGCGGGGGTAAAGGACGGAGTCATCGGGCCTCGCAGTCGATATTTCAGAGTAGAAACTACTGGCGCGGCGCGCGGCACCGGGATTACCCGCATGGCCGCGGCCGAACCTTCAGGGATCATCGTCGGCACCGCGCCGACACCGCCGGCGCGCGCAGCGCCGGTGCACTTGCTTTCGATTCTGAACTTGATGGCGGCACACGCCGCCGGGAGCCCGCCATGAACGTCGCCGACCTCATCGCGATCGACGTGCACACGCACGCCGAGGTCTCGTGCTGGAACCCGTTCGACGCCTATGGCGAGGAGTACGACCGCGCGGCCGACAAGTACTTCCGCTCGAACCGCCGCCCGACGATCGCCGAGACGGTGGCGTACTACCGCGAGCGCAGGATCGGCCTCGTGATGTTCACCGTCGACAGCGAGGCGCAGCTCGGCCGCCGCCGCATCCCGAACGAGGAGGTCGCCGAGGCCGCGCAGCACAACGCCGACATGATGATCGCGTTCGCGAGCATCGACCCGCACAAGGGCAAGATGGGCGCTCGCGAGGCGCGGCGGCTGATCGCCGAGCACGGCGTCAAGGGCTTCAAGTTCCACCCGACCGTGCAGGGCTTCCTGCCCTACGACCGCATGGCCTGGCCGCTGTACGAGGTGATCGCCGAGCACAAGCTGCCGGCGATCTTCCACAGTGGCCACTCGGGCATCGGCAGCGGCATGCGCTGCGGCGGCGGCCTGCGGCTGCAGAACAGCAACCCGATGCTGCTCGAGGACGTTGCGATCGACTTCCCCGACATGCAAATCGTCGTCGCGCACCCGAGCTGGCCTTGGCAGGACGAGGCGCTGAGCCTCGCGCTGCACAAGCCCAACGTCTGGATCGACCTGTCGGGCTGGAGCCCGAAGTACTTCCCGCCTCAGCTCGTGCAGTACGCGAACACGCTGCTGAAGGACCGCATGCTCTTCGGCAGCGACTTCCCGCTGATCACGCCCGAGCGCTGGATGAAAGACTTCGACGAAGCCGGCTTCAAGCCCGAGGTCAAACCGCTGATCCTGAAGGACAACGCAGTGCGCCTGCTCGGGCTGGGCTGAACGCCGCGCACGCTAGAACCCGACCGACAGGCCGAGCAGCGCCTCGGCCTGCGTCAGCGTGTCGCCCTTGATCGACACCACGCATCCGCCCGAGCAGAAGAAGCCGCCGCGGCTGTTGACGAGCGTCACGTGGCCGCGCAGCTCGGCGCGCAGCGCCACCGCCGGCGCCAGCGGCCACTGCAGGCCGAGGCCGACGTTCATCGATGGCCGCGTCTCGCTCGTCAGCCCGTCGAGGCCGGGCGAGAAGTGCGTGACGCCGAGGCCGCCGACGGCGTAGGCACCGCCCCTCGCGGCATCGCCGTCGATGAAGACGCGCCCACCGACGTGGACATGCGTCACGTCGACGGCGACCGTGCCCGCCTCGCCGAACGCCGAGCCGGGCAGGCCGCTGCGCTGGCGCGAAACGAACAGCTGCATCTGCCGGCCGTCGCCGAGCGGCCAGTCCAGGCTCGCGGCCCAGGTCGCCCCGCCCTCGAGTGTCAGCGTGCGGCCGTCGACCTCGTCGGTGAACGCACCGCCGGCACGCGCACCGGCGTAGACGGTGATCGCGCTCTGCGCCGCGCACGGCAGCACCAGTGCGAGCAGCGCGGCGGCGAGCGCCATGCGGACGGGTTCGAAACGGTGGGCGGCGGTCAGCGTCATCGATCGGCTCATCGGGCTCTCGGGGTCTCGGCGGGATCGGGGCGCAGCGCGGGCAACGGCGGCGGCTCCGGCGGTCAGCCGCGCGCCGCCGCGTCGACGAGGATCGCCGCGGCGAGGTCTTCGAGCGCGATGCCGACCGACTTGAAGACGGTGCGCTCGTCGCGCGAACGCCGCCCGCGCACGTCGCCGCGGCATAGCGCGGCCAGCGTGCCGCGCACGTCGGTGGCGGCGAAGACACCGCGCGCCATCGGCGCGAGCAGGTCGCCGCTCTTGGCGAGCGCCTCGTCGGTGTCGACGTAGATCGCCGCACCCGCGAAGCAGTCGTCGTCGGCCTCGCGCATCGCCGGCGTGAAGCCGCCGATCAGGTCGAGGTGGCTGCCCGCGCGCAGGTGCCTGCCGTGCACGAGCGGCTCGTCGGCCAGCGTCGCGCAGCTGACGACGTCGGCCGCACCGACGGCGGCGTCGAGGTCGTCGGCCGCGACGGCGTCGAAGCCTTCGCGCTGCCAGTCGGCCGCGAGCGCGCGCGCCGCGTCGCGCCGCCGCGCCCACACCGTCACGCGCCCGAGCGGGCGCACCGCGCGGTACGCCGCCGGCAGCAGCCGCGCGATGCGCCCCGCGCCGACGACGAGCAGGTGACGCGCGTCGTCGCGCGCGAGGAACGACGCCGCCAGCGCCGAGGCCGCCGCCGTGCGACGCGCGGTGATCACGTCGCCGTCGATCAGCGCACGCGGCGCGCCGGTGGCGGCGTCGAACAGCGTGTAGGTCGCGTGCACCGCTGGCAGGCCGCGCGCGGCGTTGTGCGCAGCGACGTTGACGACCTTGACCCCGTAGTGGCGCGCGGTCCACGCCGGCATCAGCAGCGACGTCACCGCCCCCGCGTCGGCGCCGATCGTGTGCACGTGCCGCGGCGGTACCGCGCAGCCGGCGGCGAACATCTCGCGCAGCGCCGGCACGAGCCGCTCGAACGGCAGCGCGGCACGGGTGGCGTCGGCGTCGAACAGTCGCATCGGGGGCAGCGGCAGCGGTTGGCCCGCAGCATACTCGGGCCCTCGCGAAAGCGAGACGAAGAACGGGAGACGAACGATGCGCGTCGGCGTGCCCAAGGAGATCAAGCCGCAGGAACACCGCGTCGGCCTGACGCCGGCCGCCGTGCGTGAGTACGTGGCGGCTGGCCACGAGGTGTGGGTGCAGGCCGGCGCCGGAGCCGGCATCGGCGCCGACGACGACACCTACGCCGCCGCCGGCGCACGCGTCGTCGACACCGCCGAGGAGGTCTGGGCCGGGTGCGCGCTGATCGTCAAGGTCAAGGAGCCGCTCGGCGACGAAAGGCGCTGGCTGCGCGAGGGGCAGATCCTGTTTACCTACCTGCACCTGGCCCCCGATGCGGCGCTCACGCGCGCGCTGCTGGACAGCGGCTGCACCGCGGTGGCCTACGAGACGGTGACCGACGCCGCCGGCGGGCTGCCGCTGCTCGCGCCGATGAGCGAAGTCGCCGGGCGCCTGGCGATCGAGGCGGCGGCGTTCGCACTGCGCAAGCCCGCCGGCGGCCGCGGGCTGCTGCTCGGCGGTGTGGCGGGCGTGCCGGCGGCGCGCGTCGTCGTGCTCGGTGCCGGCGTCGTCGGCACGCACGCGGCGCGCATGGCGGTGGGCCTGGGCTGCGAAGTCACGGTGATCAACCGCACGCTGCCGCGGCTGCGCGCGCTCGACGAGCTGTTCGGCGGGCGCGTGCGCACGCGGCTGGCCACGCGCGAGGCGATCGACGACGAGCTGCGCGCGGCCGACGTCGTCGTCGGTGCCGCGCTGGTGCCCGGCGCGCGCGCACCGCAGCTCGTCACGCGTGCGATGCTGGCCGCGATGAAACCGCTCGCGGTGCTGGTCGACGTCTCGATCGACCAGGGCGGCTGCTTCGAGACCTCGCGGCCGACGACGCACGACGCGCCGACTTACGTCGTCGACGGCATCGTGCACTACGCGGTGGCCAACATGCCGGGCGCGGTGCCGCTGACGTCGAGCCACGCGCTGAACCACGCGACGCTGCCGTTCGGGCTGGCGCTGGCGGCGAAGGGCGAGCGCGCCCTCGTCGACGACCCGCACCTGCGCCGCGGCCTCAACGTGCACCGCGGCCGCGTGACCTGCGCCGCGGTCGCCGAGGCACAGGGGCTGCCGTTCGTCAGCGCCGAGCAGGCGCTGGGCGTCGCGGGCTGAGCGCCCGGCGCGCGCACGACGACGGCCTCACTTCGGCGCCTTCGCGGCCTGGTCGAGCACCTCGAGCTGCAGCCGCAGCAGCCGCAGGCTCAGGTCGATCTCGCGCACCGCGGGGTGCGCCGGCGTGTAGCGCAGCAGCATCTCGGCACGCCGCGCTTCCAGTGTGCGCACGTGCGCCTCGATCTCGTCGCGCGGCCGCAGCGGCGGCGCCGGCACCGCAGTGACGAAGCGCTCGAGCGAGTCGAGCCGCGCTTCGGCCGCCTGCAGACGCCGTTCGAGCGCCGCGGCTTCGGGCGTCGGTCCCACGGGCGCCGACGCGCAGCCGGCCACCACCAGCGCGATCGACAGCGCGGCCAAAGCAGTCGAACGTTGCCAACCCGCCATCGACAGCTCCTCGTCACCGCGACGCCGCCAACCGGCACGCGCAGCGCCCGGTCCGTCGATTCGCGTTCATCGTTCGCACCACAGTTCGTGCATCGCCGCCTCGAAGCCGGCGACGATGGCCTCGCGCCGCGGGTGCGCGCCACCGCGCACCGCCCAGCGCCCGGCGACGAGCACGCCCGCCCACGGCCGCGACGGACTCGAGAACACGGCGGCGTCGAGCCAGCGCCCGGCCGGCACGCCGGTGAGCGCCGCGTCGCGCGCGTCGGCGAGCAGGGCGTCGGCGCGCGCGCCCGGCTGCAGCCCCCAGCGGCGCTGCCCCGCGGCGGCCGCACCGCCGCGCAGCACGGCGTCGAACAGCCGCTCGGCCGTCGACGCGCGGCCCTGCGCCGGCGCGGCGGCGACGTTGCGCTGCCGCCGCACGAGGCGCTGGCCGTAGTCGAGCCAGCGCAGTTCCTCGCGCCAGTCGCGCGTGACATGGCTGTCGGAGCCGACGGCCAGCGGCACGCCGGCGGCGAGCCAGCGCGGCAGGTCGGGCAGGCCGTCGCCGAGGTTGGCCTCCGTCGTCGGGCAGATCACCACGCCGGCACCGCTGGCGGCCACCGCATCGATCTCCGCCGGCAGCGCGTGCGTCGCATGCACGAGCTGCCAGCGCGCGTCGAGCAGGCCTTCGCGCGCGAGCCACTCGATCGGCCGCGCGCCGGTCGCGGCAATGCAGTCGTCGACCTCGGCGGTCTGCTCGGCGGCGTGGACGTGGATCGGGCCGTCGAAGTCGGCGGCCGCGCGGCGCAGCGCGTGGATCGACGCCGGCGCCGCCGCCCGCAGCGAGTGGATCGCGACACCCGCGGTCAGCGCCGGCCGGCCGCTCGCGGCGATCGCGCGCGCCATCTGCCACACCGATGCCGCCGTCGTCGCGAAGCGGCGCTGGTCGTCGCGCAGCGCCGGCTGCGCGAAGCCGGCACGCTCGTACAGCACCGGCATCAGCGTCAGCCCGACGCCGACCTCGGCCGCGGCGTCGGCGAGCGCCCACGACATCGCGAGCGGGTCGGCGTACGGGCGGCCGTCGGCGTCGTGGTGCAGGTAGTGGAACTCGCACACCTGCGTGTAGCCGCCGTCGAGCAGCTCGAGGTACAGCATCGCCGCGACGGCGCGCAGCTGCGCCGGCGTGACGCGCAGCGCGACGCGGTACATGCGCTCGCGCCAGCTCCAGAAGTCGTCGGCTTCGCTCTCGCGCCGTTCGGCGAGCCCGGCGAACGCGCGCTGGAACGCGTGGCTGTGCGCGTCGACCAGCCCCGGCAGCAGCGGGCCGCCGAGCACTTCGGCGCCGGGCGGCGGCTGCGCGACGCCCGGCGTCACCTCGGACCAGCAGCCGTCGGCACCGACGCGCAGCAGCACACGCTCGCCCCAGCCCGTGTGCAGCCACGCGTGCGGCGCCCACAGCAGCGGCTCAGTCACCCGGCCTCCATGCGAGCATCGTGCGCAGCAGTTCGCGCAGCACCGGGCGCAGCCGCCCGGCGCGCGCCGGGTCGATGCGGTACGGCGGCTGCTCGTCCATGTACGTCGACCAGCACATCTCCATCTGCACCACATGCACGCCGTCGCCGGGGCGGCCGTAGTGGCGCGTGATCCAGCCGCCCTTGAAGCGGCCGTCGACGACATGGGTGTACGCGTGCTGCCCGCGCAGCACGCCGGTGAGTGCCTCGCGCAGCGACGGCGCGCAGCTCGTGCCGCCGGCGGTGCCGAGGTTCAGGTCGGGCAGCGTGCCGTCGAACAGCCACGGCAGCGTCGACTTGATGCTGTGCCCGTCCCACAGCAGCGCGACGCCGTGCTCGGCCTTCAGCCGCGCGAGCTCGGCGGCGAGCGCGTCGTGGTACGGGCGCCAGTACGCGTTCAGGCGCGCGGCGACGTCGGCGTCGTCGGGGGCGCAGCCGTCGCGGTACAGCGCATCGCCGCTGAAGAAGCGTGTCGGCACCAGCTCGGTGTTGTTCGCACCCGGGTACATCGGCGCGTTCTCGGGAGGACGGTTCAGGTCGACGACGTAGCGCGAGTGCACGGGCACGATCAGGCTCGCGCCGAGTTCGTCGGCGATCGGCGCGTAGATCGCCTCGAGGTGCCAGTCGGTGTCTTCGACCGCGCGGGCGCGGTCGACCAGCCGCGACGCGATCGCCGGCGGGATGTGCGTGCCGACGTGCGGCAGGCTCACCAGCAGCGGCGTGCGGCCGCGGCGCAGCGTGAACGTCGCGGCGGTCATCGCAGCGGCTCCTCGCGCCCGCCTTGCACCACCCGGCACGCCGGGCGCTGGCCGAAGGCGTAGGCCAGTTCGCGCGGGTGCTCGACGCCCCAGGCGACGAAGTCGGCGCGCAGCCCGGCGGCCAGGCGCCCGCGGTCGTGCAAGCCGAGCGCACGCGCGCCGTGGACGGTGACGCCGCGCAGCGCCTCCTCGGGCGTGAGCCGGAACAGCGTGCAGGCCATGTTGAGCATCAGCAGCGGCGACAGCGTCGGCGACGACCCCGGATTGTGGTCGGTCGCCAGCGCGATCGGCACGCCGGCGGCACGCAGCGCGTCGACCGGCGGCAGCTTGGTCTCGCGCAGGAAGTAGAACGCGCCGGGCAGCAGCACCGCGACCGTGCCGGCGCGCGCCATCGCGGCGATGCCGGCGTCGCTCAGGTATTCCAGGTGGTCGCACGACAGCGCACCGAATGCCGCGGCGAGCGCGGCGCCACCCTGGTCGCTGAGCTGCTCGGCGTGCAGCTTGACCGGCAGGCCCAGCGCGCGCGCCGCCTCGAACACGCGCCGCGTCTGCGCCGGCGTGAACGCGATGCGCTCGCAGAACGCGTCGACCGCGTCGACGAGCCCGTCGGCGTGCAGCACCGGCAGCCAGGTGCACACCGCGTCGACGTAGTCGTCGGCACGCCCGTCGAACTCGGGCGGCAGCGCGTGTGCGGCCAGGCACGTCGTGCGCACCGTGAGCGGCAGCTCGCGCCCGAGGCGGCGCGCGACGCGCAGGCAGCGCGCCTCGTGCTCGAGCGCGAGGCCGTAGCCCGACTTGATCTCGAGCGTCGTCACGCCCTCGGCGCGCAGCGCGAGTGCGCGACGCCGCGCGGCGGCGAACAGCGCGGCCTCGTCGGCGGCGCGGGTGGCCGCCACCGTCGAGCGGATGCCGCCGCCGGCGCGCGCGATCGCTTCGTAGCTCGCGCCCTGCAGCCGCAGCTCGAACTCGGCCGCGCGGTCACCGGCGTAGACGAGGTGCGTGTGGCAGTCGACCAGCCCGGGCGTGACGACGGCGCCGCCGAGGTCGACTTCGGCGGTGACGCCGGCGTCGCGCGGCAACTCGGACTCGGCGCCGACCCAGGTGATCGCGTCGCCCGCGGTGACGATCGCGCCACGCTCGATCCAGCCCCAGCCGGCGGGATCGGCGAGCGTGGCCAGCCGCGCGCCGCGCCACAGCGTGCGGCCGGCGGGCTGCGGGATCGCGTCGGTGTCGGTCATGCCTCCTCCAGCGTCAGCCAGAATGCGCGTCGGCCCTCGCGCAGCGTCCACGTCGCCGCGTCGCGCGCATCGGACCACCAGAGCGTGCCGGGGGCCAGCGCTTCGGTGCGGCCGTCGACGTCGAGCAGCGCGGCCGCGTCGGTGTACAGCGCGCGCAGCGCGACCTCGCCCTCGAGCCGGCTGCCCGGCGCCGCGACGCGCAGCGTGGCCACGCCCGCGCCACGGCGCGCCATCACGTTGAGGTCGCGCGTCGGTCCGGCGACGAGGCGGCACATCGGCGCCGCCTCACCGTCGAAGGCCAGCGGCGCGTCGTCTGGCGTGAGCGTCACGTCGCCCGACGGCAGCGCCAGACGCACACCGTCGCCGTGCAGTACCGCGAACCAGCGCTCGACGCCGGGAAACGGTGAGAACGGGCCATCGGTGGCGATCTCGGCGACGCTGACGCGCAGGCGCCACGGCTCGTGCGCGCCGCGCGCCGGCGGCCACGCGAGCAGTTCGCGCGTGGTGCCGCCGCCGTTGCGCCAGGGCTGCGGCGGGCAGTCGGCGAGCAGCGCGTGCGGCATCGTCAGCCTGCGAAGGCACGCAACGCGCGCCGCGAGGGCAGCGCGATGAACCGGCCATCGGCCACGGAAGTCACAGCTGGAAGTCTCCCTGCAGCTGGTAGCGCGTGCCCGGGTGCACCAGCCGCGCCAGCGTGATCACCGCGTCGCGCGTGAACGTACGCCGCGTGACGACCAGGCACGGCTCGCGCGCGCCGATGCCCAGCAGCCGCGCCTCGTCGGCGGTCGCGGTGGCGGCCTCGATCGTGTACTGCGCGCGCCACAGCGCCGTCGTCTCGAACAGCACCTGCGTCGGCGTCGTCGCGGTGAAGTCGGCGTCGAGGTAGCGCGGGCTGCACGCCGGGTTGACGTAGCGGTCCTCGCACTGCAGCGGCACGCCGTTCTCGAGGTGCACGATCAGCGTGTGGAACACGCGCGCGCCCGGTGCGAGCCCCAGCTGCGCCGCCAGCGACGCCGGCGCGGTCTCGGCGCGCTGCACGTGCACGCGCGCCTCGTGGCGGTGACCGCGCGACTCGATCTCCTCGTGCAGATCGCGGATCGTCAGCGTGCTCGAGACACGGTGCAGCCGCGCCGCGAACGTGCCGATGCCCTGGCTGCGCTCGACGAGTCCCTCGGCCTGCAGCTCGCGCAGTGCGCGGTTGACCGTCATGCGGCTGACGCCGAAGCGCGCGACCAGCTCGGCTTCCGACGGCATCTGCGCGCCCGGCGGCCAGGTGCCCGCGGCCAGGCCCTCCTTCAGGAACTGCTTGACGCGCGCGTACGGCGGCAGCGGATGCGGGGAAACCATGACGGCCATCGTACTTGCCTAAGCCTGTCTAGACAACTAGGATGGCTCCCCATCGATTGCTGCCGGAGGCATGGCGCCATGGCTGACCTGTCCGCGATCCACTCGCTCGCCCAGCCGCACCCGGTGCGCGCGCCCCGCGGCGCGGCGCTGCACTGCCGCAACTGGCAGATCGAGGCGGCGTACCGCATGATCCAGAACAACCTCGACCCCGAGGTCGCCGAGAACCCCGACGCGCTGGTCGTCTACGGCGGCATCGGCAAGGCCGCGCGCAACTGGGACTGCTACGAGGCGATCCTGCGCGCGCTGCGCGAGCTCGGCGAGGACGAGTCGCTGCTGGTGCAGTCGGGCAAGCCGGTGGGCGTGTTCCGCACCCACGCCGACGCGCCGCGGGTGCTGATCGCCAACTCGAACCTGGTGCCGAAGTGGGCGACGTGGGAGCACTTCCACGAACTCGACCGCAAGGGCCTGATGATGTACGGGCAGATGACGGCCGGCAGCTGGATCTACATCGGCAGCCAGGGCATCGTGCAGGGCACGTACGAGACCTTCGCCGAGGCCGGCCGGCAGCACTACGGCGGCAGCCTGGCCGGCCGCTGGATCCTGACCGCCGGCCTCGGCGGCATGGGCGGCGCGCAGCCGCTGGCCGCCGTGTTCGCCGGCGCGTCGTGCCTCGTCGTCGAGTGCCAGCAGTCGCGCATCGACTTCCGCCTGCGCAGCCGCTACCTCGACGAGCAGGCGGCCGACCTCGACGACGCGCTGGCGCGCATCCGCAGGTACACCGCCGAGGGCCGCGCCGTCTCGGTCGGCCTGCTCGGCAACGCCGCCGAGGTGCTGCCCGAGCTGGTCCAGCGCGCGAAGGCCGGCGGCATCCGGCCCGACCTCGTGACCGACCAGACCAGCGCGCACGACCTCGTCAACGGCTACCTCCCCGCGGGCTGGACGGTCGAGGCGTGGAAGGCCGCGCAGGCCGACGACACGCAGCACGCCGCACTGCGCGAGGCGGCCGCGCGCAGCTGCGCGGCGCACGTGCGGGCGATGCTCGAGTTCCAGGCGATGGGCGTGCCCACCGTCGACTACGGCAACAACATCCGCCAGGTCGCGTTCGACCAGGGCGTGACGAACGCCTTCGACTTCCCCGGCTTCGTGCCCGCGTACATCCGGCCGCTGTTCTGCCGCGGCAAGGGACCGTTCCGCTGGGTGGCCCTGTCGGGCGACCCGGACGACATCCGCAAGACCGACGCGAAGATGAAGGAGCTGTTTCCGCACGACGCGCACCTGCACCGCTGGCTCGACATGGCCGGGCAGCGCATCGCGTTCCAGGGCCTGCCGGCGCGCATCTGCTGGATCGGCCTCGGCGAGCGGCACCGCGCCGGCCTCGCGTTCAACGAGATGGTCCGCCGCGGCGAGCTGAAGGCGCCGATCGTGATCGGCCGCGACCACCTCGACAGCGGCTCGGTGGCCAGCCCCAACCGCGAGACCGAGGCGATGGCCGACGGCAGCGACGCCGTCAGCGACTGGCCGCTGCTCAACGCGCTGCTCAACACCGCCAGCGGCGCGACCTGGGTCAGCCTGCACCACGGCGGCGGCGTCGGCATGGGCTATTCGCAGCACGCCGGCGTCGTGATCGTCTGCGACGGCACCGACGCCGCGGCGCGGCGCATCGAGCGCGTGCTGTGGAACGACCCGGCCACCGGCGTGATGCGCCATGCCGATGCGGGTTACGAGATCGCGCGGCAATGCGCGCGCGAGCAGGGACTGAAGCTGCCGATGCTGGAGGGCTGATGCCGCTCGTGCTGCGCCCGGGGCGGCTCACGCTCGACGACCTGCAGGCCATTCACGCCGGCGGCGTCGCGCTCGCGCTCGACCCGTCCGCGCACGCGGCGATCGCGGCCAGCGCCGCGGTCGTGCAGCGCGCCGCGCACGGCGACGCGGCCGTCTACGGCGTCAACACCGGCTTCGGCAAGCTCGCGTCGACGCGCATCGGCGAGGGCGACCTCGCGACGCTGCAGCTGCGGCTGATCCGCTCGCACAGCGTCGGCGTCGGCGAGCCGCTGGCGCCGCCCGTCGTGCGGCTGATGCTCGCGACGAAGGCGGCGAGCCTCGCGCGCGGGCACTCGGGCGTGCGCCCGGTCGTGATCGACACGCTGCTCGCGGTGTTCAACGCCGGCCTCGTGCCGTGGGTGCCCAGCCAGGGGTCGGTCGGCGCCTCGGGCGACCTCGCGCCGCTCGCGCACATGACGCTCGCGCTGATGGGCGAAGGCGACTTCCTCGTCGACGGGGCGCGCCGCCCGGCCGCCGCGGTGCTGCGCGAGGCCGGCATCGCGCCGCTGGCGCTCGCCGCCAAGGAAGGCCTGGCGCTGATCAACGGCACGCAGACCTCGACCGCGCTGGCGCTGCACGCGCTGCTGTCGTTCGAGCCGGTGCTCGAGGCCGCGCTCGTCGTCGGCGCGCTGACGGTCGACGCCGCGCGCGGCAGCGACGCGCCGTTCGACCCGCGCATCCACGCGCTGCGCGGCCAGCCGGGGCAGATCGACGTCGCCGAGTACTACCGCCGCCTGCTCGAGGGCAGCGCGATCCGCGCCTCGCACAGGGAGATGCGCCCCCAGTCCGGCGCTGCGCGCCGTTTGCCCCACGAGGGGGGCGCCCAGCACTGGCAGAGCCAGATGCTGGACGGCGACGACCGCGTGCAGGACCCGTACTGCCTGCGCTGCCAGCCGCAGGTGGTCGGCGCCTGCCTCGACCAGCTGCGCCACGCCGCACTGGTGCTGCTGCGCGAGGCCAACGCGGTGACCGACAACCCGCTCGTGTTCGCCGACGACGGCAGCCTGCTGTCCGGCGGGAACTTCCACGCCGAGCCGGTCGCGCTCGCGTGCGACGCGATGGCCTGCGCGATCGCCGAGGTCGGCGCGATCGCCGAGCGGCGCATCGCGATGCTGATCGACAGCGGCGTCTCGCGCCTGCCGCCGTTCCTCGCCGCCGACCCAGGCCTCAACAGCGGCTTCATGATCGCGCACGTCACCGCGGCGGCGCTGGCCAGCGAGAACAAGTCGATCGCGCACCCGGCCAGCGTCGACAGCCTGCCCACCAGCGCGAACCAGGAGGACCACGTCAGCATGGCCACGTTCGCTGCGCGCCGGCTGCAGCCGATGATCGCCAACGTCGCGCGCATCCTGGGCATCGAGCTGCTCGCGGCGGCGCAGGGCATCGAGTTCCTGCGCCCTCTGGCCAGCTCGTCGGTGCTCGAATCGGTGCATGCCCTGCTGCGCAAGACGGTGGCGCCGATGCACCATGACCGTTACCTCGCCCCCGACATCGAGCACGCGACCGCGCTCGTTGCCGGCGGCGAGCTGGCACGCATCCTGCGCACACTGCCCGGTCTGCCGGTGCTGTGGACGCCGGCCTGAAGCCGACCCGAACCCCACCTCGCTCCCCACAGCCCCGGAGGACTGCATGACGAAGACGATCGAACGCAAGCTCGCCACCCTCGCCGCGGCCGTCGCCGCCGCCGTCGTCACGGCGAGCGCCCACGCACAGGAGACCAAGGTCACCGTCGCGATCTCGGGCTGGACCGGCTTCGCGCCACTGACGCTGGCCAAGGAGGCCGGCCTGTTCAAGAAGCACGGCCTCGACGTGACGATCAAGAAGATCCCGCAGAAGGACCGCCACCTCGCGATCGCCTCGGGGGACGTGCAGTGCGCGGCGACCACCGTCGAGACCTGGATCGTCTGGAACGCCAACGGCGTCGCGACGACGCAGATCTTCCAGCTCGACAAGAGCTACGGCGCCGACGGCATGGTCGTCAAGCCGAACATCCAGAAGATCGCCGACCTCAAGGGCAAGACGGTCGCGGCCAGCGCCCCGGGCACGGCGCCGTACTTCACGCTCGCGTGGTTCCTGCGCGAGAACGGGCTGAGCTTGAAGGACGTCAACATCGTCAACCTCGAGCCGCAGGCCGCGGCCAACGCGATGATCGCCGGCACCGGCAACCTCGACGCCGCGATGACCTACGAGCCGTACCTGAGCGCCGTGCGCGCCAAGCCCGAGGCCGGCCGCATCATCGCGACGACACTCGACTACCCGATGGTGATGGACACCTTCGGCTGCACGCCGAAGTTCCTCGCCGACAACCCGAAGGCCGCGCAGGGGCTGGCCAACGGCTACTTCGACGCGCTCGAGATGATCAAGGCCGACCCGAAGAAGAGCTTCGAGATCATGGGCGCCGACGTCAAGCAGACCGCCGAGCAGTTCGAGGCGAGCCAGAAGTACCTGCGCTGGCAGGACCGCGAGGCCAACCGCAAGTTCTTCGCCGGCGAGCACGCCGCGTTCAGCAAGAAGGCCGCCGACCTGCTGCTCGAGGCCGGGATCATCCGCCAGATCCCCGACCTGTCGAAGCTCGCCGACACGCGCTTCATCCAGTGAGCGACGCCGACGCCAGCCGCGCGGTGCGCCTCGACGCGCCCGCGCTCGCGACCGCCACCACCGAGGCGAGCCCGCCGCGCCCGCGGCCGTGGCGCCTGCGGCCGCTGGTGCCGGTGGCCGCGCCCACGCGCATCGCGCTGGGCGCCGCGTTCTTCGTGCTGTTCTTCGCCGTGTGGGCAGCGGTGACGTTCGGCGGCGTGGTGCCCAAGACCTTCCTCGCCGACCCGCTGGCGATGCTCGCCAGCGGCTGGCGCCTGATCAGCCAGTTCGGCTTCCTGCACGACATCGGCATGACGGTGTGGCGCGTGCTCGGCGGCTTCGCGATCGCCGCTGCGATCGCGCTGCCGCTGGGTGTCGCGATGGGCGCGTACAAGCCGATCGAGGCGTTCTTCGAGCCCTTCGTCAGCTTCGCGCGCTACCTGCCGGCCAGCGCGTTCATCCCGCTGCTGATCCTGTGGGCCGGCATCGGCGAGGCGCAGAAGCTCGCAGTGATCTTCATCGGCAGCTTCTTCCAGCTCGTGCTGATGATCGCGGTGGCGGTGGGCAACGCGCGCCGCGACCTCGTCGAGGCCGCGTACACGCTCGGCGCGAACGACCGCACGCTCGTCACCCGCGTGCTGATCCCCGGCGCGGCGCCCGAGATCGCCGAGATCCTGCGCATGGTGCTCGGCTGGGCCTGGACCTACGTCATCGTCGCCGAGCTGATCGGCGCGTCGAGCGGTATCGGCCACATGATCACCGACAGCCAGGCGCTGCTGGCCACGGACCAGATCATCTTCGGCATCATCGTCATCGGCCTGATCGGGCTGGTCAGCGACTTCGCGTTCAAGGCGCTGAACCGGCGCCTGTTCCCGTGGGCGCTGCTGGGACGCTGAAGGGGCACGCACGGTGGGCACGATCCTGAGCATCCGCGGCGTCGAACGCCGCTTCGACCGCACGCTCGCGCTGCAGGCCACCGACCTCGACGTGGCCGAGAACGACTTCGTCACGATCCTCGGCCCCAGCGGCTGCGGCAAGAGCACGCTGCTGCGCATCGTCGCCGGCCTCGACCAGCCGACCGCCGGCGACGTGCTGCTCGAGGGCCGCGCGATCCACGGCCCCGGCGCCGACCGCGGCATGGTGTTCCAGAGCTACACGCTGTTCCCCTGGCTCAACGTGCTCGACAACGTGTGCTTCGGGCTGCGCGAACGCGGGCTGCCGCGCGCCGAGCAGCTCGACATCGCGCACGCGTTCATCGCCAAGGTCGGCTTGCGCGGCTTCGAGCAGCATTACCCGAAACAGCTGTCGGGCGGCATGCAGCAGCGCGTGGCGATCGCACGCGCGCTGGCCAACGGCCCGCGCATGCTGCTGATGGACGAGCCGTTCGGCGCGCTCGATCACCAGACGCGCGAGCTGATGCAGGAGCTGCTGCTCGGCATCTGGGAGGCCGAGCGCAAGACGGTGCTGTTCGTCACGCACGACATCGACGAGGCCGTGTTCATGGGCAGCCGCGTCGTCGTGATGAGTGCGCGCCCGGGCCGCATCAAGCTCGACCGCGTCGTGCCACTCGCGCATCCACGGCACTACTCGGTGAAGACGACACCCGAATTCGCGGCGATCAAGGCCGAGCTGACCGAGCAGGTGCGCGTCGAGGTGCGCGCAGCCCAAGAAGTCGGTCTCGCCAACCTCCCGCAACCCGCATGAACACCAGCGTTGCGGGGTGATGCCGATGGCGCGAACGCCTTCTCCAGCGGTCGAGAGGACAAAGCTCGCCAGCGCCGACACGGGTACCTTCTGCGAGCGCTGGTAGCGCTCGAACCGCTCGGTAGAGAAGCGTCCCTCGCGGTCGTGCGACATGCACAACGCAAGCTTGCCGATGCGCACGACCAGGCTGCGGCTGTAGCAGCTGGCGCGGTAGCCCGAGTGTGCCTCGGCGCGCTGCCCGCACTCGGCATCAATTAGCTCGGTCATCTCGGCTTCGAGCACTTCCTGCAGCGACTCGCACCCAGTTGCTTGAACGCGTCGCGGTCCTGGCTCAGCGGGTCTTCAGCGGCGACGATGGAAGGCTTACCCTCGGCGGTGGCGGTCATGGCGGTTCGGCCCCTGGCCTTGGCGCGATTGCGCCCGCAATGCGCCCAGTGAATGGCAAGAAGGCCAAAACGCCCTTCCTCGAACGCTCAAACGCGCGTGAAGCGTGCAGCCAAGACCGCAGCGGCATGAACCGCAGGCTGCATGACCTCGGCGGACACGATCACGACGGCCGAAGGGATGGGCCGCCTAAAATCTTGGCTTCCGCCCGCCACGGCGAGCGCCTTTGCCCTGCCGCCGATGACCCTCTCCGCCCTCACCGCGCTGTCCCCGCTGGACGGCCGCTACGCCGCCAAGCTCGCGGCGCTGCGTCCGCTGCTGTCGGAGTTCGGCCTGATGCACCGCCGCGTGCAGGTCGAGGTCGAGTGGTTCATTGCGCTGTCGGACGCCGGCTTCGCCGAGTTCAAGCCACTGTCGGAGGCCGCGCGCGGCCTGCTGCGCGGGCTCGTCGTGCGCTTCTCGGAGGCCGACGCGCAGGCGATCAAGGACATCGAGAAGACGACCAACCACGACGTCAAGGCCGTCGAGTACTGGCTGAAGTCGCGCTTCGACGGCCACGCCGAGCTGAAGGCCGCCGGCGAATTCGTGCACTTCGCCTGCACCAGCGAGGACATCAACAACACGGCGCACGCGCTGATGCTCGATGCGGCGCGCCGGCAGGTGCTGCTGCCCGCGCTCGACGGCGTGGTCGAGCGGCTGCGCGCGATGGCGCACGCGTTCGCCGACGTGCCGATGCTGTCGCGCACGCACGGGCAGACCGCCAGCCCGACGACGGTGGGCAAGGAGATCGCCAACGTCGTCGCGCGCCTGGCCACCGCGCGCGAGCGCATCGCCGGCGTGCGGCTGCTCGCGAAGATGAACGGCGCGGTGGGCAACTACAACGCGCACCTCGCGGCGTGGCCCGACTTCGACTGGGAGGCCTTCGCGCGCCGTGTCGTCGAGGAGCGGCTGGGGCTGGCGTTCAACCCGTACACGATCCAGATCGAGCCGCACGACGCGATGGCCGAGCTGTTCGACGCCATCGCGCGCTGCAACACGATCCTCATCGACTGGTGCCGCGACGCATGGGGCTACATCTCGCTGGGCTACTTCCGCCAGAAGCTCAAGCCGGGCGAGGTCGGCTCGTCGACGATGCCGCACAAGGTCAACCCGATCGACTTCGAGAATGCGGAGGGCAACTTCGGGCTGGCCAACGCGCTGCTCACCCACCTGAGCCAGAAGCTGCCGATCAGCCGCTTCCAGCGCGACCTCACCGACAGCACGGTGCTGCGCAACATGGGCGTCGCGCTCGGCTACGCGGTGCTCGGGCTGGACTCGCTCGCGCGCGGACTCGACAAGCTCGAGCTCGACCGTGCCGCGCTGGCGGCCGACCTCGACGCGGCGTGGGAGGTGCTGGCCGAGGCGATCCAGACCGTGATGCGCCGCCACGGCCTGCCCGAGCCGTACGAGCGGCTGAAGGCGCTCACGCGCGGGCAGGCCGTCACGCGCGAGACGATCGCCGCGTTCATCGACGGCCTCACCGACCTGCCGGCAACCGAACGCGAGCGCCTGAAGGCGATGACGCCGGCGTCGTACACCGGCGCCGCGGCCGCACTGGCACGCCGCATCTGAACACGCGCCGCCGCGGCGGCGACGGACCGCGGTGACCCTGTACAGTTGACCGGCGTGAACTTCGTCGAGGCCCTGCGGGCCGCCACCCATCGCCACGACTCGATGCTGTGCGTCGGGCTCGATCCCGAGCCGTCGAGGTTTCCGCACGCGTGGCGCGGCGACGCGGCGCGCATCTTCGACTTCTGCGCGGCGATCGTCGACGCGACGCGCGACCTCGTCTGCGCGTTCAAGCCGCAGATCGCCTACTTCGCGGCACACCGCGCCGAGGACCAGCTCGAGCGGCTCGTCGCGCACATCCACGCGGTGGCGCCCGGCGTGCCGGTGATCCTCGACGCCAAGCGCGGCGACATCGGCGCGACGGCCGAGCAGTACGCGCGCGAGGCCTTCGAGCGCTACGCCGCCGACGCGGTGACGCTGTCGCCGTTCATGGGCTTCGACTCGCTCGAGCCGTTCCTGCGCTGGGACGGCAAGGGCGCGATCCTGCTGTGCCGCACCTCGAACCCCGGCGGCGACGACCTGCAGGCGCAGGTGCTCGACGGCGGCGAGCGCGTCTACGAGCGCGTCGCGCGGCTCGCCGCGGGACCGTGGAACCGCAACGGCCAGCTCGGCCTCGTCGTCGGCGCCACCTACCCGGCCGAGATCGCGCGCGTGCGCGAGCTCGCGCCGACGCTGCCGCTGCTGATTCCGGGCGTCGGCGCGCAGGGCGGCGACGCTGAGGCCACCGTGCGCGCCGGCTGGCGGCCTGGCGGGCCGATCGTCGTCAACTCGTCGCGCGCGATCCTTTACGCCGACGCGAGCGCCAACTTCGCCGCTGCCGCGCGCGAGGCGGCGCGCAACACCCGCGATGCGCTGAACCGCGCGCGCGCGGCCGACGGCGTGTGACATTGCGCACGGCCCACCGCCTGTCGCGCCAGCCCCGTTTCAGTTTGTTGCGGTCGCCGTCGATAAGCGCAGACACCGTGCTGCCGCGCGAACACGACGACGCGCCGGGGGCCGATCCGGCCCCGGCGCCCGCCGCCCTCGCGCTCACCGACTTGAGTTCCGCCGACACCCTCGATCCGCGACGGCAGGTCAGCGCCACGATCGCCCGCTACTTCTTCGGGACGGTCGCGGCGGGTGCGCTCGTGGGTGTCGTGATCCAGCTGCTCGCCGGCCCCGCCGAAGGCCACTGGAACTACGGGCTTGCCGCCGCGTTCGCCGCGCTCGCCCTTGGCAGCGCCTGGGCCACGCAGCTGCGCGACCGTCACGTGCCGCTGGCGCTGGCCGCCGTCGCGATCGGCGTCGTCAGCCTCGTCACGGCGGGCACCGTGCTGCACCAGTGGGGACTGTCGAGCGTCGCGCTGGGCGTCTTCGGCCTCGTCGTGGCTGCGCTGACCGCGGTGACGACGGTCGGCGCCGGCCTCGCAGTCGCGGCGTGGTGCGTGCTGCTGCTGCTCGCGCTGGCCGCCGGCGAACAGATGGGCTGGATCGCCGGACCGCCGGCGGCCGGCAAGCCGATCGAGTGGCGGCTCGCGTTGCAGCTGCTGATGGTCGGCGGCGGCGTGGCCTGCGGACTGCTCGTCGCGCACGTGATCTCGCTGTACGTGCGCGCGAGCCAGGCGCGCGAGCAGCGCTTCGTCGGCCTGCTCGGCATCGCGGCCGACGCCTACTGGGAGCTCGATGCGCACTACGCGCTGACGCACGTCGCGCACCGCCAGCCCGACGGCAGCTTCGTCGCCGACGAGCAGCCGCCGCTGGCGCCGCCGTGGGAGCTGCCGTGCCTGCTGTTCGACGACGACACGCTCGATGCGCTGCGCGCCGACGTCGAGGCGCGCGAGCCGTTTCGCGACCGCACGCTGCGCTGGCGCGACGGCGCGACGCTGCGCCACCTGAGCGTCAGCGGCGAGCCGCGCTTCGACCACCGCGGCGTCTTCGTCGGCTACTGGGGTGTGGCGCGCGACGTCACCGCCGAAGTCGCCGCGCGCACGGCGCTGACGATCACCGAGACGCGCTACCGCGAGCTGTTCCGCCGCCTGCCGACGCCGCTCGTGCTGCACCGGCGCGGGCGCATCCTCGACGCGAACCCGGCCGCGGTGGCGCTGTTCGGCTACCGCGACCTGCCGTCGATGCTGGGCCACCACCTCGACGCGCACACCGAGCCGGGACCGGCGCGCGAGGCGATGCGCGCGGCGCTGCGGCAGACGGAGTCGATGCCGGTCGGCCAGGCGATGGAGCCCACCGAGCTGCACGTCGTCTCGCTCGACGGGCAGCACATGCTGGTGCAGGCCAGCGCGGTGCGCGTGGACACCGCCGACGGCCCGGCGACGCTGGCGATCCTCGTCGACGAGACCGAGCGCGCGTCGACCGAGGCCGCGGTGCGGCGCTCCGAGGCGCTGCTGTCGCACCTGGTGGCCACCAGCCCCGACGTCGTCACGCTCACCGACCTGAAGACCGGGCGCTACGTGATGGTCAACGAGTCGTTCGAACAGGTCACCGGCTACACGCGCGAGGAAGTGATCGGCCGCAGCGCGCTCGAGATCGGCATCTGGGCCGACCCCGCCGAGCGCGATCACCTCGTGCGCGCACTGCAGGCCGACGGCGTGCAGCGCAACTGGCCGTGCACCTTCGTCACGAAGGACGGCCGCCGCGCGCAGATGGTCGTCTCGGCGGCGCGCTTCGAGATGGACGGGCGCGACTACGTCGTGCTGAGTGCGCGCGACGTGACCGCCGTCGAGCGCGCGCGTCTCGAGCGCGAGGCCATCGTCGCCAACGCGTCGATCGGCATCGCGCTGACGCGCGACCAGACGTTCCAGCTCGTCAACCCGGCGTTCGAGGAGATGCTCGGCTGGCCGCCGGGCACGCTGGTGGGCCAGCCGGCGCGCGTCGTGTGGCCGAGCGACGAGGAGTACGAACGCATCGGCCGCGAGTACGGCCCGGCGCTCGGGCGCGGCGAGCGCGTCGAGATCGAGGCCGAGGTCGCGCGCCGCGACGGCAGCCGCATCGTCTGCCGCATGCTCGCGCGCGCCGTCGACCCGAACCACCCGAGCAAGGGCGGCACGGTGTGGATCACCGAGGACGTGACCGAGCAGCGCCAGCTGATGCAGGCGCTGGCCAAGGCGCGCGACGACGCCGAGGCGGCCAACCGCGCGAAGAGCGCGTTCCTCGCCAACACGAGCCACGAGATCCGCACGCCGCTCAACGCGCTGCTGAACCTGACGCAGATGGCGCGCCGCCCCGACATCGACGACGCGCAGCGGCGTCACTACCTCGACCTGATCGCCGACAGCGCCGAGGCGCTCGCGCCGGTGATCTCCGACATCCTCGACCTGTCGAAGATCGAGGCCGGCAAGCTCGACGTTGAGCACGTGCCGTTCGACCTGCACCAGCTGCTGCACACGCTGCAGCGCGGCTACGCCAAGCTCGCCGAGGGCTACGGGCTCGCGCTGACGCTCGACATCGACGACGACGTGCCGCAGGCCGTCGTCGGCGACCCGACGCGCGTGCGCCAGATCCTGCAGAACTACGTCAGCAACGCGCTGAAGTTCACGCCGCGCGGCGGCAGCGTGCGCGTGGCGGCGCACCGGCTCGGCGGCGGCGGGCGCCCGCGCGTGCTGTTCGAGGTGCACGACACCGGCCCCGGCATCGACCCCGCGGTGCAGTCGAGGCTGTTCGCGCCGTTCATGCAGGCCGACCAGTCGACGACGCGGCGCTTCGGCGGCACCGGGCTCGGGCTGTCGATCTGCCGCGAACTCGCGCGGCTGATGGGCGGCGAGGTCGGCGTCGACAGCCGCCTCGGCGAAGGCAGCCGCTTCTGGGCCGAGCTGCCGCTCGAGCTCGCGCCCGAGGCCACGCCGCTGACCGGCTTCGGCACGCTCGAGGAGCGGCCCCTGGCCGGCGCGCGCGTGCTCGTCGTCGAGGACAACGAGCTGAACCAGCTGATCGCCGCCGAGATGCTGCGCCAGTGGGGCATCGAGGTCGCCACGGCGGCCAACGGGCGCCTCGCGCTCGAGGCGGTCGAACGCGCGCACGCCGCCGGCCGCCCGTTCGACGCGGTGTTGATGGATCTGCAGATGCCCGAGATGGACGGCTACGAGGCCGCGCGCCGGCTGCGCCAGCGCGCCGACACGCGGCAGCTGCCGATCATCGCGTTCACCGCGGCCGCGCTGGCCGCCGAGCGCGACAAGGCGCTCGAGGCCGGCATGAACGACTTCACCCCGAAGCCCGCCGACCGCACGCGGCTGTTCGAGGTGCTGCGGCGCTGGCTGCGGCGGTGACGGTGCGCACCGGCGCACAGCGGCGGCGTGCGCGGCGAAGCCGCCGCGCCAGGCCTCAGCCGCGCCTGGGCGGGAACAGCGACAGCTGCTGCGGCGCGCGCGCCACCGCGAGCACCGGCGTGCGCGCGGCCGGCGTCGCCGCGTGACGCGCCCCCGCGGTGCCAGGACGCAGCGCAGCGCGCGGCGGCGTCAGCGCCGGGCGTGGGGGAGCCAGCGGGCGGCGCTCCAACGCGTCAACCCCCTGCGGCCACGCGCACCGCGGCGCTGGGCTGCAGCGGCGTGATGAAGCCCGGCTGCGGCTCGCCGCCGGTCGCGGCGGGCGCCGGAACCTGCAGCCAGCGTCCGACCGCCCGTGCGCTGCGGCGCGCGGCGCTCGCCGACACGCGCAGCAGCGACGACACCCCGCCGTGGCAGCGCGGTGCGGCGGGGCGGGGCGGACGGCGCAGGACGGTCGGCGACAGGGGCATGGCGGTCGGTCCTCGTTGCAATCTCGTATCGGCACGGGGCATCTTCCATGCCAGCGTGCCACCGTGCAGTGGCGTGCACGATGTCACGCCGCCGCGTCACCGGTGTGACCGATTTCGGCCACCCCGACGTGGCGCGACGGCCGGCAGTGACGAAATCCGTCAGCCGGCGGCCGCTTGCGCCGTCGCCGCACAATGCGGGCGAACTCTGCGTTGCCGTCTGCGCACACGATGCAGCGTCTGCTGATCAGCCTCGGCGTCGTCCTGCTCGTCCTCGGGCTGCTGTGGCCCTGGCTCGGGCGCGTGCCGTGGGGGCGGCTGCCGGGCGACATCCACATCGAGCGCGACGGGTTCCACTTCTTCGCGCCGATCACGACGGGGCTCGTGATCTCGCTCGTCGTTTCGCTGCTGGTCTGGTGGTGGCGCCGCTGAGCGGCGCGTTCACGCCCGCGCGGGCACGCCGCGCGGCACCGCCGCGAGCAGCTGCTGCGTGTACGGGTGGCGCGGTGCGGCCAGCACCTCGGCGGCGCCGGCCTGTTCGACGACGGCGCCGTCCTTCATCACCAGCACCTCGTCGCTCATGAAGCGCACGACGGCGAGGTCGTGGCTGATGAAGACGTAGGCCAGCGCGAGCTCGTCCTGCAGATCGCGCAGCAGGTTCAGCACCTGCGCCTGCACGCTGACGTCGAGCGCGCTGACCGCCTCGTCGAGCACGATCACCTCGGGCTCGAGCGCGAGGCAGCGCGCGATCGCGATGCGCTGGCGCTGCCCGCCGCTGAACTCGTGCGGGTACTTGTGGAACGCGCGCCCGGTCACCCCGACCTGGTCGAGCAGCGCACGTGCGCGCCGCTCGCGCTCGGCGGTGTCGCGGCCGAGGCCGTGGATCGCCATCGGCTCGACGAGCGCCTGACCGACCGTGAAGCGCGGGTTCAGGCTCGCGTACGGGTTCTGGAACACGATCTGCAGCCGACGGCGCATCGCGAGCCGCTCGCGCGCGTCGAGCCGCTGCACGTCGCGCCCGTCGAGCAGCACCTGCCCGCGCTGCGGCCCCGAGCGCGGCTCGTGCAGCTGCAGCAGCGCCAGCCCCATCGTCGTCTTGCCCGAACCCGACTCGCCGACGACGCCCAGCGTGTGGCCGCGCCGCAGACGGAAGCTGACGTCGCGCACGGCCGCGAACTCGCGCCGCCCGAACAGCCCCTCGCGCGTCGTGAAACTCTTGGCCAGCGCGCGCACCTCGAGCACGACGGGGGCGTGCGGGTCCTTCGGCCGCACCGCGCGCGCCGTCTCGCGGCCGGCCACGCCGTCGTCGACGACGCGCAGGCGCGGCGGCGGGTCGTGCAGCGGCGGGCGGCACGCGAGCAGCGCCTTCGTGTACGCGTCGCGCGGCGCGGCGAACACGCGCGCCACCGGGCCCTGCTCGCGCACGACGCCGTGGCGCATCACGACGACGTGGTCGGCGATCTCGCCGACGACGCCGAGGTCGTGGCTGATGAACAGCACGCTCACTGGACTACCCTCCCTTCAGCTTGCGAAGTGAGGTGATGCAGGGTTATCCACGATGGCGGTCGGTCGGCGCTTGCGACGTACCGAC